>JBAXUW010000137.1:0-9009 GCA_037129495.1 Planctomycetota bacterium
GCCGGGCCCGGCGGTGCAGTGCCACAGTCGCGTATTAAGACGCATTGGACAAGTTAGAAAACGTATCCCCCAGGAGCAGGCGGCGGAGGCGGTTTTGTCAGGACTTTTGGCGGGAGTGCTTTTTCCGTTCGTTCTCGGAAAGCAGGATTTTTCGCATCCGAATGACCGCCGGTGTCACCTCTACCAGTTCGTCGTCCTCAATGTATTCAAGTGACTCCTCCAGCGACATTCGTCGTGGCGGCTTCAGAAGAATGTTGCGATCGCTGCCGCTGGCCCGCATGTTGGTGAGCTTCTTTTCCTTCGTGGGATTGACAACCATATCGTCGTCGCGGGCATTCTCGCCGCAGACCATCCCCTCGTAGACCTCGTCGCCCGGTTCAATGAAGAGGTCGGCCCGCGCCTGCAGGCCGTCGAGACCGAAGGCCACCGCCTTGCCGGGCAGCATCGAGATCAAGACGCCATTGGCACGGCCAAACACCTCCCCTTCCATCTCCCGCCAGGCCTCGAAGCGGTGATGCATGATGGCGGTGCCCTGCGTGGCGTTGAGCACGCGGGTGCGGAGGCCGATCAGGCCGCGGGCGGGTATTGAGAAGACGGCGTGGGCAAACTCACCCCGCGAGCCCATATGAACGAGTTGACCGCGACGGGAGCCGGTCAGCTCCATCACGGGGCCGAGCTTATCGTGAGGGACCTCGATAACGAGGGTCTCGAACGGCTCGAGCGTCTTATTCCCCTCCTTGCGGAGAATGACGCGGGGCTTACCGATCGAAAGCTCGTAGCCCTCGCGCCGCATCGTCTCGATCAGCACCGAGAGGTGGAGCAGGCCGCGGCCCGACACCGAAAACTGCTCGGTGCCCTCGATCGGATCGACCCGCAGGGCGACGTTCCGCTCGAGTTCCTTCGCGAGCCGGTCGCGGAGATGTCGGGTGGTCAGGAACTTGCCCGACTTGCCCACCAGTGGGGAGGTGTTGATGCCAAACACCATCGAGAGCGTCGGCTCGTCGACCTCGAGTCGCGGCAGCGGCCGGGGATCGCTGAGATCGCAGATCGTGTCGCCGATCTCGACATTTTCAATACCGCTGATGGCGGCGATGTCGCCGGCAGCCACCTCGTCCACGTCGACTCTGCCCAGCTTGTCAAAGACCTGGAGGCCCAGCACCTTGGCCGGCAGAATCGTACCCGCGGCCGTCGACCGCGCCACGGTGGCCAACTTCGTAAGTTTGCCCGCCTCAATCCGACCGATGGCGATCCGGCCGACATAGTCAGACCAGCCGAGCGTGGTCACGAGCATCTGGAGGGAGGCGTCGGGCTCCACGGCCGGGCCGGGGATTTTTTCGAGAACAAGATCGAGGAGTGCCTCCATCGTGCCCTCCCGCACGGCCGGATCGTGCGACGCATAGCCGTGGCGGCTGGAGGCGTACACAAAGGGGAAATCGGCGAGTTCGTCGTCGGCTCCAAGTTCCAGGAAGAGGCCGAGGATCTCGTCGAGCACCTCGAGCGGCCGGGCATCGGGGCGATCAATCTTGTTGACCACCACGACCGGCCGGAGCTGGCTCTCCAGGGCCTTGCCGAGTACAAATCGCGTCTGCGGCATCGGCCCCTCGGCCGCATCGACGAGCACCAGGGCGCCGTCGGCCATCCGCAAAACGCGTTCTACCTCGCCGCCGAAGTCGGCGTGGCCGGGGGTGTCGATGAGGTTGATCTTCACGCCCCTCCATTCGACGGCGATGTTTTTGGCGAGGATCGTGATGCCCCGCTCCTTTTCCAGATCGTTGGAATCAAGGATCCGCTCGCCGGAGAGTTGGCTGGCACGAAACTGGCCACTCTGCCGAAGCAGGCAGTCGACGAGAGTTGTCTTGCCGTGGTCGACGTGGGCGATGATGGCAACGTTGCGGATGTCGGGACGGCGTACTGTGGGCATGAATGGAAGCTCGAGGTGGGGCGGCTCTGGAGGGGGCTTCGAGCCATCCCGTGACGGGGCAGCTGCGAGGGATCGGCGATTATTCAAGATCGCCGGACGGTTGCATAGAGCCTGTCGATGAGCGTTTCGCGAGTATCGGCTGCATGGCGGGTCAGCATGCCGACCCGGAATCGTGATTCTGCAGCAGTCTCAGTGAGGGCCTGTACCGTTGTGTGAGCCCGCTCGGTGGGGTCTTTGCCGGTAAACAGGGCGACCAGTTCATCGCCGCCGAGCCGAGCCACAAGCGTGGCAGCGGCCGCCGTTGCCCGCAGTCGCTCGGCCCGCCGGGCGTCAAGATGGAGACGAAGGGGCTCGAACCCTTAACCCCCGCCTTGCAAAGGCGGTGCTCTCCCAATTGAGCTACGTCCCCAAGTAAAGAAAAAGAAAGACACGTAAAGAATCCAGTACGCGCGCCAAGATTCGAACTTGGGACCTCTACCTTATCAGGGTAGCGCTCTAACCAGCTGAGCTACGCGCGTGCGATGACAAAGCCAACATTCGGGTGCTGGGTGGTCTTCGCAGAGTGTAGATGCCGCCGGAACGTTTTCAAAGGGGTGGCGGCCCAACGGGTGGAGGGCTGCCGGGGCTAAAAAATGGGGCAGGCGCCGTGCGGCGTTCCGGCTAGGTTGATGCGAAATTCCAATCCTTAAAGGAACGTGATCATGTCGACGATCCGCGGCCCTGCTGCCCGGTCAGCTGTTTTCGCCGGTTTCCTGACATTCACTGGCACTGGTTTCCTGGGGCTCATGAGCCTCTCGAGAGACCTCGAGGCCGCCGGCCCTACAGTGGAATACGCCCTGGGGCTGCGGCCCAGCCAGAAAGACGTCGACTACGACAGCCCCGACGCGGCTGCGCTGAAAAATGCCACGATTAAGACTGAGAAGTCAGGCGGGGCGTCGGCGTTTGTTGTGCGGGGGCCGAGCGGTGAAATTCTGCGGGTGTTCGCCGATACCAACGCCGACCGCGTCGTCGATCGCTGGAGCTACTACAAGGACGGCGTAGAAGTCTTTCGCGACATCGATTCCAACCACAATACCAAGGTCGATCAGTCGCGCTGGCTCAATTCAGCCGGCAGCCGCTGGGGCGTCGACCAAGACGAAAACGGCACGATCGAAGTCTGGAAAGCGATTTCTCCAGAGGAGGTCTGTCGGGAGTTGGTAGAGGCGATCAAGAGTCGCGATGCCGCGATTTTTCAGCGACTGCTGCCCACAAAAGCTGACCTCGAGGCCGCCGGCTTCGAGGGGCAGCGGCTCGCCGAACTGGTGGAACGGGCTGCCAAGGCCCCGGCCGAATTTTCCCGGCTCGTCGCGACGCAGAAGCAACTGGGGCCGGAGGCGAAGTGGAGCACAATGATGACTCCGCAGTCGCCGGGTATTCTCCCGGCCGAAAGCGATGGCGTGGTTCGCGATATCCTGGCCTACGACAACGTCATGGCGATCGTGGAAAACGGCGCGCGCAACGGCCAGATCTATGTTGGTTCGCTGGTGCGATGTGGCGATGCTTGGCGGCCCGTGGCGGCCCCGCAACTTGCGGGTGAGCCGGGTGAAACTACCGAGGCGGTCGGGTTCTTCACCCCCCAAAGCGGCGCTAGCATGCAGGCCGACGGGGGCCAGCAGGCGAGTGAGCGGCTGAAGCCCTTGTTGGTCAAGCTCCGCGACATCGAGTCGAAGTTTTCCAGTGCTGATCCTGAGGTCCGTAAGAAACTCACGGAGGGGCAGGCGGACCTGCTCGGCCAGGTGGTCGAGGCGGCGGAGGCGGATGAGCGGCCCTTTTGGGTGCGGCAGTATGCGGAAACGCTGGCGGCCGGCGTGCAGGACGGCTCGCTTTCCGACGGGCTCGCCAGGCTGGACGAACTCTCCAAGGCCGTGGCCGCCGATGGGCCGCTGTCGGGGTTTGTCACTTTTCGGCTGGCGCAGGCACGGTATGCGGCCAGCATGCAGCAGCCCGGCGTTGATGTCGACAAGGTGCAAGCAGCCTGGCTCGAGGAGTTAGGGGCGTTCGTGGCCAAGTATCCTGAGTCTCCCGATGCGGCCGAGGCGATGCTGCAGATGGGCATTGCCGATGAGTTCTCCGGTAAAGAGCGGGAGGCGATCGACCGGTATGCCGCGATCATCAAAAGCTTTCCCGATTCGGTCCCCGCGCGAAAGGCACGGGGGGCAGCCCGCCGTTTAGAGAGTGTTGGCAAGCCTCTTGCGCTTACCGGCGTAGCGATGGATGGTAGGCAGGTGTCGCTTGACTCGCTGAGGGGGACGCCGGTGCTCGTGCATTACTGGGCCACCTGGTGCGAGCCCTGCAAGGTGGACATGGCCCAGATTCGGGAACTGGTGGTGAAATATGGCTCGAAGAAGTTTGCCGTCGTGGGCATCGCGCTTGATTCCGACAAGCTGAGCCTGGAGAAGTTTTTGAAGGCCAAGCCGCTGAGTTGGCCGCAGCTGCATGAGGCGGGCGGGCTCGACGGCCGGCTGGCCGAGGAGCTGGGCATTCTGACGCTGCCAACAATGATCCTGCTGGATGCCGAGGGCAAGGTTGTCGATCGCGGGGTCGTCATCACCGAGCTGGAAAAGAAGGTCGACGCGCTGCTTGAGGGAAAGTGATCGGGTGGTGCAAAACTGGCTTTGCAGCGGGTCGGTTCTGGTTGCTACCGTCGCGAAATGATCCTGCTTGCCATCGCTGTCAGTCCGGTGCTCTGTACGCTGGGCCTCGTGCAATTTCTCGGAATTATCGCGGCCACATTTTCGCGGCTCGCCGAGGGCACCCGCTATGAGCGGAGCGGACAGTGGCTCTGCATGGCGGCGATTATTGTCGTCGGTGCGGTCTGTGGCCTGAGTCTGCAGTGGGGGCCCGACTCCTGCGCGGCCTGCGCTGTAACGCTGTCACTGATGACCATGATCGCCATCGTCGATCTTGGGTAACTGTCAGTGGGCCTCTTGCCCATTCTGCCTGGCCTGCCTGTTTGGGTGGCGCGTTCGTTATCCACGGAAAAAAACTCCCCTTCGGCATGACCGTCCGCCGAAAACACTTGCGGAGTTGTGCGGCCTCGGGGCCGCCCATTTCCGACCAGGGCCTCCAGCAGCTTTGTGCTACGGGCCACCGCCGAATCGATCTAAGGAGTCATGCATGTCCATTCTGAGATCCGCCTTCGTGATGGCCGTGGTCGGCACATTGTTTGTTTTGCCGACGGCACGGGCCGACGATTTGGCAAATGTTGTGGCCGCAAAGCTGCGGGCATCGGGAACGCTGACTGGATACCGGGTGAACGTCAAGGCAAAGTCGGGCACCGTCTGGCTTGAGGGCCGGGTTGCCGACCAAAAGCAGTTGGCAAGCGCAGTCAGCCTCGCCGAGAACACTCCCGGCGTGGAACGGGTGGTTAATCGCCTTGCCATCGGCAAGCAGGCAGAGACGGCTGGCGGGACGGCGTCGCTGGGTCTGCCGGCGTCGGCCTGGAGCGTGGTTGGCTTGCCTACGCCGGCCAAAACAGCGGCGTCAGCGGCAAAGACCGCCGACCAGTCGGCTGGTGAAACCACGCCGGCTCCACGGGGACTGCTCGGGTTTGGCGGCCAGGAGTCGCCCGTGCAGCTCGCCCAGGCATTCTCCCCCGCGGCCCGCAATCAGGCTCAATCTGCCGGTCGGCCGCAATCTTTCAATCAGTCGAATCCTCCCCGCCCGTTGGGCATGCCGACAGCGCAGGCCATGCCGCCCGGAGGCGGCCCGCCCCGGTCGCAGCCCATGCAGGGCCGTGATCCCCGTGCGGCCATGCGGGGGCCGGTGCAGCGGACAAGCATGCGAGGCGGCGGCGTGCAGTCTGACCCGATGCATCTGCCGACTCCAAGCGGTTATGAGGGGCCGGTGGCCGACGGCCAGATGGTGCCGGGTACCATGCGGGTCGTCGAAGGTGGACCGGTGAATGGCGAGTATGCCGACGGCGGTGGACAGGCTGGAACGGGCGGCTACGCCGGCGGTGGGCCCGGCTACACGGGAGCCACTGCGGGTGGCCCGATGCCGATGGGCGGCACGGGCGTGGGGATGCCGCCGATTCCAGGCCGGAGCGATGGCCCCAACGTGCCCAACTACGCCTGGCCCAGCTATGCGTCCTCGCCGAACGTCGCCTCGGTTCAGTATCCGACCCAGTATTCCCCGACAGCCTGGCCTTACATCGGTCCGTTTTATCCTTACCCGCAGGTGCCGCTCGGCTGGCGCCGCGTGTCGCTTGAATGGGATGACGGCTGGTGGTGGCTCGACTTTGACGAGCGACAAATCAAAAGCCATCACCGATAGTCGGCGGCCAACGAAACGCAAAAATAAAACTCACGAGCCACTCCTCCGAATCGCCGGGGGAGTGGCCGTTTTGTTGCGGGTTGCCCGCAACGAGTGTGGGCTCGTCGATTTTACTTACCCAGTCGGGAAAATCCGCAAGTTCGCAGCCCGCACAGTCGATACATCCTGCAGGGTCGGTCTCCAGACCACCGTCGGATCACTGCAGGAGGTTTTGGCTATGAAGGCTCGAGCACGGTTCGTGTCGCTGACGCTCTTGGTGGCGGTGGTCACGTCAACGCAGGGCGGCTGTTTTTGGCTGGCTTCTCAGGGCCCGAATATCGGCCCCCTGGCTTTTCCGATCCCCGTGATGGTCGGTGTGCAGAAGCAGAAGGAAGACCAGTTCTGGAACTACGAACGGTATGAACGCTCCCCGGTGCTCGGCCCGATTCCGCCCGGCGGCCCCTGCGAAGCCACCGATGAGCCGAGCGACGACGAGGTGATGCGAGGGCTGGAGAAGGCCCGTCCGGTTCAGGGCAACTGGCCGTTCCTCTACGAAATTCAGCGGAATCACGTGCGGATCTCGAAGTGCAAACTCGCCGACTACATGGATCCGCCGCGGCACTATCCGCTGGCTGGTCCGGCGCAGCTTCACCATGCCCACTACAAGTGCACGATCTATTTCGAGGAGGTTAAGCGGATTGGCTGGCCTGTGCCCCACACGCTGGTCAACGAAGACTGCCAGGAAGTCATCTACATCGATCACGACCATCTCCACATGGTGGGCGACGTCGACACTGGCTGCGACGCAAACTTCTAGCGTGGGCAGTCGGAGGGAATGCCAAGGGCAGAGGGGCGGGGCGAGAGGGCCAGGCTCCTTGTGTATGGCCCATGTGGGATAAGTTTTTAAGGCTTTCCAATCCGTTTTGCTGCCCGCTGTGGCACTGCACCGCCGGGCCGGCAGAAGTCTCCTTCGCGGGGACTTTCGCCGTGGGGTGTGTTGGGAGTTCTGATCCTGTCAGGGCGAAATTCCTGCGCTCGTTGAGCTTCAGCCGACCCCGGCTTTCCGGATTTCCTGTGGGATAACTTTTGAGTGCCTTGCAAGGTCTGCCGGTTGTGCCGAAACAGAGGGCCGTGCGGTTCATAATGGCCCCCACGACGAGCAAGTGACGATGCTCCAACGTGGTGGAGGTGGCATTTCAAGGACGAAGCGCACGGTCCGCCAGGGCTTCTGCAGAACGGCTTCCGATGCCATCACGAGTGAACCCTTTTTTCTCGTTGGCTCAAGGGCTGGCCCTGCTGCTGGTTCTCTTCGTTGGGCAGGCGGTTGCTGACGAGTCCCTTCAGCCCTCGGCTGCCGGGGCCGTTGCCCGCGATACGCTGATCCCGACCGGCAATCTGCTGGCGACGATCCGCGACGGCGGTATTTTGATGGTGCCGCTTCTGGGCTGCTCGTTCGCCCTGGCGGTGTTTGGCATCGAACGCCTGGTGAGCCTCCGCGCGGGCCGAGTGGTACCGAAACTGTTTGTGAACCGGTTTCTCGAGCAGGTGCAGGCGCGGCAGATCTCCCGCGGCGAGGCGATTGACGCCTGTGAGGAAAACGGCAGCCCGGCTGCGAAGGTGTTTGCCGCTGCGGTGCGTCGCTGGGGCCGGCCGGCCGTCGAGATCGAGCAGGCGGCCATCGATGCCTGTCAGCGGGAGATCAACCACTTGCGCCGCTACCGGCGGGTGTTTCATGGCGTGGCCACCGTCGGCCCGCTGCTGGGGCTGCTGGGCACCGTCTTCGGTCTGATCCGGTCGTTCAACGACGTGGCGAGTTCCGGCGCGATGGGCCGGCCCGACCTGCTCGCCCGTGGCTTTGGCGAGGCATTAATCACGACGGCGATGGGCCTGCTCGTAGCCATTCCGGCGATGGTGCTGCACTGGTTTTTTACCAGCCGCGTTGACCGGCTCGCGATGCGGCTCGACGAAACTTGCCAGCAGGTGATCGACGAGATCTCACAGGAGGCGCTCGGCGAGACAAAACGCCGCGCCGCTGGGTGATCCATGCCGCTGGTGCGACTCAGCGATGACGACGAACTGGCGCCGAACCTGGCGCCGATGATCGACGTTATGCTCGTGCTCACGATCTTCTTCATGTGCGCGACGAAGTTTTCGGGCGACGAGCGGAAGTTTGACCTCGACCTGCCCCAGACGGCCAGTGGTGCGGTGGTCGAGGGAATAGGCCCTGAAATTCTGGAGGTGGAGGCGGGCGGAACCCTGCGGCTCAGAGGCGACGAAATAGCGATCGACGATCTCGCGGCGCGGCTGGCGAGCCTGCGAGCCGATCGGCCAGATCAAGGCGTGATGATTCGCGGAGAAAACGCCGTTTCACACGGCCGGATGACCGAGGTCTACGAGGCCTGCCGCAGCGCAGGGGTGCGGCAGGTAGCGATCTCGGTGCGGCCGAAGACAGGCAGTTCTGGCACCCAGATTAGGTAACGTGGTCAGCCATGCATACCAGCTGGATCTTCTGGAGCCTGCTCGCCGCCGGCAGCGCCGCGGCCCTTGTGGCGATCGTGCGCACCAAATGGCTCCAGTCGCATACGCTGCAGAAATGCGTGGTGCTATCGCTTGTGCTCCACGCAGTTGCTGCAATCATCTGCGGCTTTTTGGGCGGGAAGCCGCCGGCCTCGTGGGGCCAGCAAGCTGCCGGTCCGATGACGATGCTCGTCGTTATGGCCCAGGAACCTAGCGACGATCAGTCGCCGGCCGATGCTGCGCCGCCGTTGTCGCCGTTGTCAAAAGAGCCTCTGACC
>JBAXUW010000138.1:0-9000 GCA_037129495.1 Planctomycetota bacterium
GGGCAGTTTCAGCCAATGGGAAAAAGGGCAACAAAACTGCAAAAGCCGAGGCTAGGCTATCCATCGGGAGAGAGTGTTCGCGTCAACTGTCCCCCAAGCGACACGAGCCCTCATCTGGGCCGGTTGCCCCGAGCTTCAGATGCTCGCGTGTGGGATGGACGACGTTCTTGGCAACGCCGATCTTCTCGAGCAGTACGATGAACGTGTAGGTGAGATCCAGCTCCCACCATTTATGGCCGTGAGCGGCGCACCGCGGAAACGCGTGATGATTGTTGTGCCAGCCTTCGCCGTTGTTCGTGAAGCCGATGATCCAGTTGTTGCGGCTGTGGTCCGAGACTTGATAGTTGCAGTAGCCCCAAAGATGCGTCAACGAGTTGACGGCCCATGTGAGGTGCCAGCAATACACAGTCCGGACGAAGACGCCCCACACCAGCAAACTCAGCCCGAACTGATTCCCTCCCGACAGATTGCCGGTCATCCACCAGCCGATCGCCAGCCCGGCCAGATAGAACAACGCCGCATGGGCCAGATAAATCCACCACCGCATGAACCCCCGCTCCAAGCGAAAGTAGAACGGATCCTTCAGGATGTCACGGGCATACCGGTCGTAGAAGTCCGAGGTGCCGAAATACCTGTTCTGATAGACCAGCCACCGCATGTGTCCCCAGAAAAAATCCACCGACGGTGTATGCGGATCGGGCTGCTCGTCCGAGTGTTGGTGGTGCATGCGGTGGATCGCGATCCATCGGGCTGGAGCGTCTTGCAAGCAGCACACTCCCAGAAGTGCAAGCGTGTGCTCGAGCCATTTAGGCACGATCAGTCCCCGGTGCGTCAGCAGTCGGTGATACCCCAAATTAATGCCGAGCGATCCAAACACGTAGTTGCCCACGAACACCGACACGACGCCTGCCCAGCTAAAAAGCCAAGGGACAAACGCCAACAGGGCCAACAGATGCAGGGCGACAAATCCAAACGCATACACCCAGAAGATCTGCCCCGTGACGGTGCTCGGTCGCTTCAACCGCGTTGGCTTGGCAGGCCTGGCGAGCTTGGCGGGCCTGGCAGGCTTGGCCGCTCTCGTCGGCGGATCGCTGACCGCTACGCCGAGGCTGTCCATGCTGTCCATGCTGTCCATTCCGAGGGTGTTGGTTACATCCAGCATCTTTCCCTCAGTGCATGCCAAGCCACGTACACAACTCCGCTCTCTCACCAGTGTAATTCGACCGTTTCCGTGATTCTGCTTGAATCAGCAAAACGACCGACAGGACTCAATGGGCCTGTTGTATGGATTGATTCATCCCGCCGCCGCTGCGCCGGGCTCAGAAGTTGGCTTCGCCGGCCTGCAACCTGCCAGCGGGGGCATGTTTCCGCGTCAGCCCCACTGCGCCCACGAGCCTGTGGCGATCACGTAGCCGCTGAGCAGGGCGTTCGTCGTCGCGTGTGCCACCACGGCGTCGAAGAGCCGACGGCGTGTAAAGAGTGCAAGCCCAAACAGCATGCCCACCACGATGGCCGCGAGCCAGGCGTCGCCGTGAAGCGCACCAAACGCGATCGACGACACGAGGAACGAGAACCATGAGAACTGCCCAATCGGCACGCTGTCGGCGTCTTCCGAGATGCAGCGACGAATCAGGAAGCCGCGAAAGAACAGCTCCTCCGCGATTGGCACCGTGAGCACCGACCCCGCCACTCGAAAGCAGAGCCAGAGCGCCGCCCACGGCGCCCCTAGGTGCGCGGGATCCTGACTGGCGGCGGCCAACGCGGAGGATGTCGCCACGGCCGGCGCCAGCATCATCCAGACGGCGAAGGCACCCGCGCCGATTGCCACCGGCATGAGCGAGATCTGGCAGTCGCGCCAGCTCAACTGCTGTCGCAGATGCCAGAGCACCGCCGCCACGCAGACCACCCGGACGGGATAGAGCAGGTCAAACCCGCTCGTGAGGGCCCGCGTCAGGATGGTGATGGCGGTGAGGACCAGAAACGGCAGCAGGCAGGTCGCCGAGGTGATGGTTGCCGGCTGGCCGACATCATGGATGGGCGGCATCCCGGGCACGTTCACCACGGACGCCGATGCGGCGTCGTCGGCCCCGCTCAACGCCGGCTCGATCCGGGTGAAGAACGGCATGCATGACGCCGTCCAGATGATCCCCAGACCGACCGTGAGAAACGCGATCCAGCCCGCCGCCGAGTGGAATCCATCCAGAGCGATCTCCGGCGAGATCCAGATGCCGACGAGGATGAGCGCCGTGATGCGGACCACGTTCGCCAGCCAGATCAGCACCACGCCGACCGGCAGCAACAGGATCGCCTGCGGAAAGCGCAGGCTGCTCCGGAACCAAAAAAGGTAGCCGCTCAGCAGCATGGTCACGAGGCCGATGCCCTGGAAACCGGAGCATGCCGCGAGAATTCTGACCCGAAAGGAGTCGGTACCGATGACGAACGGCTCCGGCCTGACGACCGGCCCGTCGGCACACGGGCCGAGCAGGAGTTCAACCATGCGGATGGTCGGTTCGCTGGTCTGGTTCCAGAAGCTCTGGGTGAGATCACCCATATTCCAGGTGAGTACGGCAAACGCCGCACAGGCCGCTGCGGTGCCGAGCAGGGTTTGCGCGAGGGCCAGCCTGGGTGCGATCGCACCCAGCGAGCACGCCAGCCACGCCGCCGCCGGCAGGGCAACGGCCAGAGCCATCCCGACGTCGCCTAGCGGCGTTTGCGGTGCTCCCGCCGCGAGCCAGTCGAGCGCGGCGAAAACGCCAGCGAACGACACGATCTGCCCCGCGAAGAGCGGCCAGGAGACACGGGCCGAACAATACTCCTCACGGTGACGCTCGACGTGCGACCACAGCCCGCCGAGGATCCCCAGCAGCACGATCGACAGATAGCGTTTGCCCGGCATCGTCAGCAGCCAGCCGCCAAAGCACCAGCCGATCACCGCGGCTTCGATGGCGAGGATCAGAGCCAGCACCATGAGAGGCCGCCAAGCCTCCGCAGGCTGCTGCGATCGGTCCGCGTCGGCTTGCATGGGACACCTCTCCGAGTCCGGGTAGACCCCGCCGACCACCCAAGTCTACCGCTATGGCCGAGCAGAAGGCCAGTAGCGACCTCGCGATTGCGGCGAGACCGAGGGGTTCGACCGTCCGCCCCGGGATATGAAGTTCAGCCGCGGCGCGCTTGAGTAGCGGACTGTTTTCGCACATGTGGCAACAGAGTTTCACGGGCATCTCTCGTGTGGAATCCTCTGCTTTGGCTTCGCCAGGGCGCGGGTGCGGGGACTGCGGCCTGGCATTCGTCCACGCGGCCCCGGTGCAAACGGCTTCGTCGAACTCTCGCCCTTCGAATTCCGCGACAGTCGTTGCCGATCTGGTGCCGCCGCCGCGGAAAAGGATAGGTCGGCCAATGGCACTTCGGCAAGCGTCGGCCGAGCGGGGCGGATCATGAGGAGCAACCGCCGGAGCTGATCGGACTGGATGCGACCCGATCGTGGAGGTGCCGAAGAGCTTCCTATCCACGCTCAAGGCCGGATTTTTCTCGTCGGGGCAGACCGGTCTTGAAACCGCTCTTCTTGCGGGCCGTCCGCACCGTGGCATGGAATGCCGTCAGAGGCTGTGGATATCGATGTCGGGCAGCTCGTCTATCCGTCCCTGAAAGATTGCCCGGTCGAAAGTGGACCTGCACGAGCTCTCCCCAGTCGGTCGGCGGGCCACGGGCCGGCGAGACGGGCGGTGGCGCCGCTGTACGCGGGCGAAGCCATCCTGGCCTTCGCCCGCTTGCGAACCTCCGGTTCGACGTGGGCCGGCTCCTGCCGGCAGTCGTTTGGTCACTGGCCCCGGATCGGTACAAAAGGAAACTCCTCCCCCACCCGCGCCATGAGTTTCGCCCACGCAATCCGGGAGGTGTCGTGGGAGGGACTGGCTCCGGCTGCGCAGCAGTCGGTGCCTGTCCCTCTTGCCCTGTAGCCGGGGACAGGCACCTGTTCCTGCGGAACACGAGCCAGTCCCCTCCCGATCGCGAGGGCGGTGCCGGTGCTTCCGCGGCGGCGGCACGAGATCGGCCAGCCGGTCCAAGAAGTCAAACGGCGAGAGTTCGACGACGCCGTTGGCACCCGGCCGTGTGGACTTCCGCCCGCGCCCCGGGCCAACCCAGTTGCCCGCCTTGTGTCGGGGGAGCACGTAGCGGACGCAGGCGATGCGGCCGTCTTCGCCGCGCATCACGGAGAGCCGCTCCAGCGCGAAGGGCGGCCGGGCACAGTATCGCAGCAGGTGCTCGAGAGGCTGACACTAGACACGCAGATGGGGACGTAAGAGCGTGATCCGGACGCTTGCGTCCACTGAGAAACCACTGTTTTCTCGAGCGACCATGTCGGCGGCCGCATCGGCGTCGAGGAGCCGCTGTATGCTCCGCATCGGCCGTGACCTCCAATAGCGGCCCGCCGGCTATTACACGCAGCCGCTCCGCCGCGGCAGCCGAATCACCCGCTGAGCATTCGCCGACGACGAATCGCGAGACGTACACAGAAAACCTATGGCGATGCTCAGTCCACCACTTGTGCGTGGTCTGCTGGTTGGCAGCATCCGCAGAACGCCGCTGGGCTGCATGGCGAGGTAGCCGATGATCGTCGTTTCGAGGTAAACGGTTGGATACATCAGTCACCCGAGGACGATCGGCAATTTGCCAGAACGGCGGCAATCAGCGGCTCGCGACCTTGGACTTTCCATCAGGACCGATTTCATCGCGAGTCCGCTGCATCGCTTGGTTCGGCCTGCTCGGGCTCTCACTCGCGGCTCTGCCACACAGCAGCGTCACGGTTGCCCTGGACCACGGCCAACACCTCCAGACGATCTTCGTGGACACGGTAATAGACGACATAGGTGAAGCGCCGCAGTCGCGCCGCACGCACGTTCCGCCAGACGATGCCATGTATCTCGGGCATACCTGAAATCCGAAGCAGGACATCTTGAACTTGAATCAAGAAGGCCTGCCCCAAGCCAGGTCGCAGTGCGTCGAAGTAACCAATCGCCTCTGCCGTGTCCTTTGTGGCTTCTGGACGCAGGACGACGGGCAAGCTCATGAACTCCTCGACAATCGCGCCAGCACCGTCTCCCAAGGTTCACCGGCCCCAGGATTGGCGTCTGCGGCGGCGATTCGCCGCTCTAATTCTTGGATATGCCAGTCGGGGGGCGTGTATGGCGCATCGTCGGGGAGGCTGTCCCAGATCAGACCAATCAACTCTACCCGCTGCTGTGCGTCGAGGCGGTCGATGCCAAATTGCGATAAGGTCAGACTCATCGATGATGTCCTCCGGAGTTGGAAGCAGCTTTTGACCATCATACCGGGTGGCAATCACACGAGGAAGTCAGCGTAGTGGCCGAACGGCGGCGATCAGCGGCTCGCGACTAAGGGATTATCCACACCGTGGGATTGTATCGCGAGTCCGCTGCATTGCGTTGTTACGCCGCATTCACGACCCGCGCCTTACTCGGCCTGCTCATCGCGAACCGGACCACGAGGTAGAGGCCGAGGCCCCACGCCAGCGTGAGCGGCAGATTGAAGGTGTGGATTCTCGGATTGGGATTCTGAATTTCACGAAGCAGGGCGAACGGATAGCTCATCGTCGGGAGCATCAGCACGAGACCGAGGGCCAGATACCAGAACCGCGAAAGCTCGAGACGGCCAGTCGAGTAGAGCGAGAAGGCGGCCTGCACCGCGATGCCCACCAACCCAATGCCGACCAAAGCCATCGCTGGCACCGACGAGCCGCACCTGCGTCGCCTCGACCAGTTCGCCGAGCCGCAGTGACTCGAGAGCGTTGCGGTTCATGCGGCCGAGGTCGTCGATGATGAACCAGGCGACGCCACTATCCGCCCGCCGTTCCACCAGCATCTTGGCCACGATGTAGCCGCGGCGGCACGCGAGCGTGCCACTCACGGCGTAGTCGGCGCAGACGTAGTGCCACGGGATGAAGACGCCGTCGCGGCGGGCCCGCTGCAGCACGTTGATCAGCTGCTGATCGAGCGACCGGGGATTCGACCCTTCGTCGCTGAACCGGACGTAGCCGAGGCCGATGTCGGTCCAGACCCGCCGGAGGCCCGCCGGGTTGAAGACGTCGAACAGCTGGGTGCGGAACCGACGTGCGAAGTCGTCGGCCATCGCCTCCACCACGGCGTCCGTAATCGTCGGCACCGCGGACGTGCCGGCCAGTTCCGGCCAAAGCTGGGCCTGGGTCTCGAGATAGGTGCGGGCGAGCCCCAGCAGACTGGGCCGTGCGGTCAGGCCAAAGTCATCGCCGCGGAGCCGGCCGCGGCCGTGTCGATATCCATTCGAATTGTCAGAGGAACCAAACGAGCCATGCCCGGCGTCGCCGGGGCCTGAAGTAATGTCAAACATTGGAAAAATCCTCTTACGCGCATTTGAATCCACGGCCGCCAGCAACGGGTTGGTAGCCGGAACCCCTGTGATTGTCTTCTCAGCGTCATGCTTGGCGCGATCGCCGGCCGGGAAGTCGGCGTCGCCGTAGACGACCACGCCGCCCTTAAGCCGCCGCACGATGCACTTCGGCCCGAACTTCTGCTCGCTGAACGTCAGGCCGATCTTGATGCCGAGCCGGCGGAGGAGGTCGCAGGCTTCGTCTCGATTGGCCGGATCAACGAGCGCGGTGGCAAGGTGCCTCGCGATCCGGGCAGCCTTGACCAAAAAGTGAACGGCCGTATACTTTTGGGGCGGAATTCCGAACCGCCCCGTCAACCGGCCGGCCGAATTTTGGAGAACGTTCGCCATGACCAGCGTGAAGATCGATGCTCAAACGCTCGAGCGACTGCGGACGGTTGCGGGGGCCGTGGAGTTGTGTGATGAGGACGGGCATGTCGTCGGCTATTTCCGGGCCGCGTGCGGGGCCCAGCGGTACCCCGAACCGCCGCCGCTACCGCCCGAAGAATTGCAGCGGCGTCTCGCCTCTCCAAACGGCCGAACGATTGCCGAGATTCTCGCCGATCTCGAGCAGAGGTCGTGAAATACTCGGTTTTTTGCACGGCGGCAGCCGATGGCGAACTCGCAGCCATCTGGATCAGCTCGGATGACCGCAAGAGCGTGTCGCAGGCGGCGCACGACATTGAGCAGGCATTGACAACCGCCCCATTCACACACGGCGAGTCGAGAGCAGGCGACCTAAGGATCATCTTCGTCGCGCCACTCGGGGCGCGGTATCTCGTGTTGCCGGAAGATCAGCGGGCTGTGATCGTCCAGTTCTGGACGTTCTGATCCTTGCTTAAAGAACTTTCCTCTATGCCACTCAAACTCGTTGCAGTTGTCCGGAATCAATGATGAAAACGTCGATGGATTTTCCTTTCCACCGCGCTGGGAACGGTGAAGTGGCATTCGGCCGCATGATGGCCTAAGCCTCCGCCGCCGGCGACGCCCGTCAAATTGGTTCTTGGTGCGTTGCTCATTCTGGAGTACGCACGATGGCAGGGTATGAAACCTACGACCCGGAGCCCGGCAGCTGCTGGCAGTTTTGGCATCGATGTAACGAGGGACAATCTCTCGGAGTTCAAGTCTGGGACTGATTACGTTTTTGATTCCTTGACGAGCATCACGGTCGCCAAGGACCTCGTGCTCGACGCCGGCGCCGCAGGGCGGCGGATGCGAGCTACCCTTTGGTGGCCGAGGAAAGGCTCACCTGGGGGCGGATTCGCGACTTCGAAACGATCGACCGTCAGATTCCGATCTCCCGTTCAAGGCCGCGGTCGAGTTCCGCGGCTTTGACCGTCCTATTCCCTCCTGCTGGTGGCAAAATGCTACCCAACGTGCTATGATTCGTTTATGAGTCAACCTGTGAAGCTTAGTGACGACCTGGTTCTCGAGGCACGCACGATTGGAGCCGTCGCTCGGCGATCCATCGCCGGTCAGGTGGAATTCTGGGCCCGTCTTGGCAAATCGATCGAACCGCTGCTCCGCGGCGACCGGGCCTTGGCCCTGCAGCGGTCGGGGGCGGCGCGGTCGCTGACCGAGAGCATCCAGTCCGTGGACACCGATGTCGGCCGTGACCGTGTGCGCGTCTATCTCGAGTCTCTTCCATTTCCGCATTTCGAACCCTGCCAAAACGAGCCGGGAATGCTGGTGAGGATCGACGAAGACGGCACCCGCACCCGCGGGCGATTCATCAACCGCGAGTTTGTCGCCGCGAGGTGTGGGGCCTGATGGATTGGCGATCCCTTCTTGAAGCGAGGCCCATCGTGGTGGCGCTCGCCGGGTCGAACGGCGCGGGCAAGTCGACGTTTTTCCATGCCCACCTCGCCGATACGGGATTGCGGTTCGTCAATGCCGACGATCTGGCCATCGAAATGGGGGTGGGGGCCTACGAGGCAGCCGAACTCGCCGCGTCGCTGAGAGCCGGCCTGGTCGGGCAGCGGGAGAGTTTTGTGTTCGAGACGGTACTCTCCGATCCCGTCGGCGCGAAGGTCTCCGAACTGGTTGAGACGAGCCGGAATGGCATTCACGTCGTCATGATTTTCATCCGGGTCGATTCACCCGAGACGTCGAAGCAGCGGGTCGCGATGCGGGTCATGCAGGGGGGGCACGACGTGCCGGACGAGAAGCTCGAAGCCCGATTCCAGCGAACACTCGCCAATCTGGAGCGGGCAATCAAAGCGTTGCCTGCCGTGGTCATCTTCGACAACACGAACCTCGCCCGCCCCTTCCAGTTCGCAGCCGTCTACGAAAAAGGCAAGCGGATCGGGCTGTAGATCAACCGACTCTCGCTTGCTCGCGAGACGGGAGAAAAGAGAGAGAAGGCGACGGCCACCACTTTGCGCACAGCTACTCTGCCAAGCCCCGGGTGCCCGCATGGTCGCCGCCCTCGCCGCGTCTCCCGCGCGGACATGCTCCCGTCCGCACGCCGGTCCCGCGATATCTGTTTGTGATGAAAGAGGCAAAGCAGGGTTTCGAGCCTCTGTGCCTGACCTGCCCGGCTGCATCGCCGCCGCCGATTCGCGGGCGGAGGTGCCC
>JBAXUW010000139.1:0-8969 GCA_037129495.1 Planctomycetota bacterium
GGAAACTGCTGCCGCAGAAGGTCGACGATGCCACCCGGATCGCGGGCACGCTCGCCGATCCCACACAAAACACCTATCCGGGAAAGAGCTGCTACTGGTTCGGCGAAGTCGACGAGAGTCAGCCGGCTGGACTGCAGCTGAATTTTTCGAAGGGGTCGCTGAGCCCCTTCACCGAGGGAAACGTCGCCGCCTACCAATGCCCGAATTTCGGGGCCGAAGCCGTCGGCACGCTGCGGTTTGGGAAGCTGGCCACCGGATTCGACTACAACGTCTCGCTCGGGCCAGGCACCGAGTGGGAGTGGGACTGGCCCGACGTGCGTTTGATTGCCGCCTGCAGCCAATACAACATCGGGCGGGTGAGGGAAACCAAGCGGACGATCGCCTTCGCAGAAAGCGCGCAGATTTACTGGAGCGACCCCTACGACCTCCGCGAGAATCTTGGCGGCCTGCTCCTGCCCAGTGAGACTGATCCATCGATTCATTTTCGCCACGCTGGCACGATGGCCAATATTGCCTTCGTCGACGGCCATGTTGAGTCCTATCCACGGAAATTCCGCCTGGGTTCCCTATTGGGAAGAGCAGAGCTTCCGCTGTGGGAATTTTACAATATTGGCATAGTCTGCGATGGCGATCCCGCCGACGACACGCAGTGCGACGCTCTCTACGATCTCAACTAATCACACGCTGACAGGAGAATAGGCATGTTCAAAGATCCGCGTGTGTGGACAGCGATCGTGGCCGCGGGCATGGGGGCCTGGCTGATTGTTCCCGCTGTCGTCCCGGCGCGGCCGCCCCGTGTGGCGGAGGAGTTGATCCCAGAGATTATGTATGTCTGCAAGGAGACCGGTGAAGTCTTTCCGCGGAAGCTGACTGCGGCAACGCTCCTCAGTCCGACGACCGGGAAGCCGACGCTCGTGCCGGCGATCTACGACAAGAAGGCGAAGAAGTGGAAGCCGGGTCCACCGCTGGACGTCATGCAGAGGCGCGGTCTGCTCAAGCCGGCCTCATGACGGCAGCGAGTGACGACCGCCGCCGCAACGCCGTGCTCACGCAAAACGCCCGAGCCTGGGACCGGCTGGCAACGGGCCGAGCCGAGCTTGCGATCCCCGCGACAGATGAGGCATTTGTCGATCCGCGAACGTGGCTGGGCAGCGGCGGTCCGCTGGGCCGCCAGTGGCTACCCGATCGCCTCGACGGGCTGGAGGTGCTCTGCCTGGCGGCTGGCGGCGGCAAGCACGGGCCGCTGTACGCGGCAGCTGGCGCACACGTCACCGTCGTTGATCTGTCACCAGCCATGCTCGAACTCGACCGGCAGGTGGCCCGCGAACGGCGGATCGACATGGAAATCCTGCAGGGCTCGATGGACGCTCTCGGCATGCTGGCAGCGGGCCGCTTCGATCTTGTGATCCATCCGGTGAGTAGCTGCTATGTGCCTGACGTCGCCCGCGTGTTTACGGAGGTGGCCCGGGTTACGAAGCCCGGCGGTCGCTATGTCAGCCAGCACAAGTCGCCGGCGAGCCTGCAGGCTTCGCGCGAGCCTGGAGCGACAGGCCGCTATGAACTGGTGCATGGCCAGATGCATGGCCAGAACGGCAGGGCGCCGCTGCCTCCGGAGCCGCCGTCGCGGCTCCGCGAGGCGGGCACTCACGAGTTTATCCACTCGCTCACGGCCCTGCTCGGTGGCATCTGTCGGGCGGGCTTTACGATCGAGGATATCTGTGAACCCGATCATACGTATCTTGAGGCGGCGATCGGATCGTTTGCCCACCGCGCCGGCTTTCTGCCCCCCTACCTCCGCGTGCTCGCCCGGCGAACGGCAGATATTCCGTCGGCCGTCGGGAACCAATCCATCGGGCCGAAGCTCTTGCTAAAGTAAGGGCTGCTCTCGCCTCCACTCCCTCGTGGTAGAAACTGCCCATGATCTGCTTCAATGTCCTTCTGCTTGCCAAAGATCCGGCCGCCGTGCCAGCGATTCGAGACCGCCTCTCCCAGGCCATGCGGCTGAGCCGCACGGAGCCGGGGTGCCTGCGATTCGATGTTTACCACTCAACCGCCGAGCCGCGGCGATTTGTGCTTGTGGAGCACTGGGCCTCGGCGGAGGCGCTCGACCAGCACCGGCTGGCAGAGGCCTACACCACGATCTACAAGCCCCATGTGATGCCGTTTATTGACCGCGAGGGCCACCCGGCGACGTTGCTGGAGTAACTCATGATCCTCCTCATCGACAACTACGATTCGTTCACGTGGAACCTCGTTCAGCGGCTGGGCGAGATCGCCCCAGAGGCCCGTGTCGAGGTGCATCGCAACGATAAGATCTCGGGCGACCAAATCGCGGGCTTGGCCCCGAGCCACATCGTGATCTCGCCCGGTCCTTGCACGCCTGACGAGGCGGGCATCTCCTGCGAGGTCGTGCGACGGTTCGCGGGCCGGATGCCGATCCTCGGCGTCTGCCTCGGCCACCAATCGATCGGGCAGGTATTTGGCGGCACGATCGTCCGGGCGCGGCTACCGATGCACGGCAAGGTCGACCGCATCGAGCATGCGGGCCGGGGCCTCTTCGCGGGGCTGGAGAGCCCGATTGAGGCCACCCGCTACCACAGCCTCGTCATCGATCCTCCGACGCTCTCCCGCGACTTCGAGGTCGATGCCTGGTCGACCGCGGTTGACGGCAGCCGTGAGATCATGGCGATCCGTCACCGCATGCTGCCGGTCTACGGCTTGCAGTTTCACCCAGAGAGCTTCCTCACGCCGGTCGGTTACGATCTCCTCCGGGCGTTTCTGGCAACGAACACGGTGACGGCATGATCGAATTGCCGGAGGCGATTCGCCTCATCGAGGGGGTCGCCCGGCCACTGCCGCCGCGACGGCTACCGCTGCTCGACGCCTGCGGTCGTCTGCTCGCCGGAAGCATAGTGTCGGACGTCGATTCGCCCCCTTGGGACCGGGCGATGATGGACGGCTTTGCTGTCAGCAGCGAGGATTTTACGTCTGGCCCGGCGGGCTCGACGGAGGTGGTCGAACTTGACGTTATTGTCGATCTGGCGGCCGGCGATGTGACGACGCTCGTGATTGGCCGCGGCAGGTGTGCCCGGATTATGACTGGCGCACCGGTACCCGCGGGAGCCGATGCGGTCGTGCCGGTCGAAGCGGCCGTGGCCGACACCGCCCGCGTGCATGCCGGCGGCCGGGTGCGTCTCTTGGACAACCGGTTTCGGAGCGGGCAGCATATCGGCCGACAGGGGGCCGCATTTCGCAGTGGGCAGGAGCTCCTCACCGCTGGCACACTGCTTGGCAGCGCCGAGATTGGGCTCGCGGCGGAGGCGGGCGCCACGCATGTGCTCGCCGCAGCGCCAGTCCGCGTGGCGATTCTTTCCACCGGCAGCGAACTCGTGCCACCAGACACTGTGCCCGCCTTCGGCCAGACCCGCAACTCCAACGGTCCGATGATCGCCGCCGCCGTGAAGCTTCTTGGCGCCGAGCCGATCCTCCTGGGCAGCGCCGCCGACAGGCCGGAGGCGATCCGCGCAGCTGTGGCGCAGGGGCTTGCTGCCGACGTGCTGCTGTTGTCGGGAGGTGTGTCGGCGGGTGATCTCGACCTCGTGCCAGAGATTTTTCGGCAGTGTGGCGTCGAGAAGGTCTTTCATAAGGTGCGGCTGAAGCCGGGCAAGCCGGTCTGGTTTGGGGTGCTCGAGCGCGAGCATGCCGCTTCAACGCTGGTCTTTGGCCTACCAGGGAACCCGGCTAGCAGCCTTGTCTGTTTCGAACTCTTCGCGCGGCTGGCGATTATGATCCTGGCGGGATGTCCTCGTGAGGCCTGGCATCTGCCCCGTCGGCAGGCCCGCCTGACCGGCCCCACCAAAGGAGTAGCGGATCGGCCGGTCTATCTGCCCTGCCGGCTCGCGGAGTCGGCAGGCATGCTTGTGGCAACACCACTGCCGTGGACAGGCTCAGCCGATCTACTCGGCCTAGTCGGTGCGGCGGGCATGCTCTGTCTGCCTGCAGACGGTCGGCGGTATGAGACGGGCGAGGAGGTCGAAGTGATGCTCCGCGGAGCAGCGAGCAACGCCTGCTGAAGCTAATATTTGGCTCTACCAAACGGGTAGCAATCCGTATGAGACAAGCAAACACGGCATCGATGCCGTGTTTGCGTTAAGACGGCAGGCTGCGGTGGAAGTGGACGTGCTTCCAATGGCCGCCCCGCTTTTGCCAGAGACGCGTTTCTTCGGAACTCCGCGTGATCGGCTTGCCGGCGTCGTCGAGCGTCTGCGTGAGGCGGACATAGGCGACCAGCGCCACATCCTCGGAGAGCAACTTGACCGTCGGCGAGGTCATCGTCATCACGGGCTGGACCGACGGCACCGCCTTGCCTCCAGCAGGCGAGGCGGGGAGTTTGAAATAAAACTCGTGGAAGGGCAGGCCCGCTACGAGATGCCCCCGTGCCTCCGGCTCAAAGCAGGTGATGTCATCTGCCACCAGTTCGCAATAGATTTTCCAATCACCGGTGGCGATGGCGCTGAGCAGGCGATGGTTGAGATCGAGAACATCTGTAACAGCGGATGACATCGGCAGGCTCCGGGGAGTTGAAGAGGCGAAGGGCGGGGGTCAGGTCGCAGCGACGAACTGCACGAGACCGAGGTCGATAAGTTTGGCAAGGCATTCATCCCGCTCACGGCAGCGCTCTAGGTCGGTCCAAGTAGGGTCTTGGGCGGCGAGAAAGGCGTCGTGATCGGCTGGCAGGCCACCCTGCCGCGTACCCGCTGCCAGTCGGCGGATGACCCCGCGATCAAGATTTGTCAGCCGCATCGCCTCCAGCCGGTAGTCGGTGAACGCTTCCCACACCAGCGGAAAGAGGGGCTGGACGATCTGCCGGCCGATGGCCTCGGCGTAGCGGCGGATTTCTAACTGGGCATGGGTGTCCATCCGCAGGGCAAGGAAATGGAGCAGGTTGTGGAGGTCGATCTTCCAGTAGGCCTCGGTGTAGGTCGAGAGCGGCAGATCCTTCCGCGCCTGCTCGCGGGCGATGCCCGCTGCCAACCGCTCTTCGTAGACCCGCCGCGCGAGGCTCTGCAGTTCTTGCTCTGACTGCGTCAGGCTTTGCCCCTCTGGACGCGGCAGCAGGCCCGCCGAGCCCTGACGATTATTGGCGGCCTGGCTCCGCCACTCGTCGTCCTGCGTCGACTGCATCGAATCGATCGCGAGTGAATACCGCGTAGAGTATTCGTTGATGCTAGCGGTGCGGTGCCGAATCCACTGCCGCCAACAATCCATCGGCACGCGGACCACAAACTTCAGTTCCGCCATCTCGAACGGGGTGGTGTGGGCATGCCGGAGGAGATAGCGGATTAATTGGCGGTCGTCGCTGACCTTGCGGGTGCCCTCTCCGTAGCTGACCCGGGCTGCCTGCACCACTGAGCCATCGTCGCCCATGCAGTCGACCAGCGCCACGAAGCCATCGTCGAGCACCGGAAGCTTTTTCCAGCGCAGGGAGTCAAGTAGGGCGGTACGGTCAGCGATTGAATCGGTCGTGGTCATCGAGTGGCTCCTGTGGAATGGAGACGCACAGGATGGGGCAAGGCCGGCGAGCGGTCAATCCTTCGCCAGAAGTTCCTGCAGGATCGTGGCGAGTTGGCGGGCGTCGTCCGATTTCACAATCGTTGCGATGCGGCTCTTGGCGACTCCCAGCTTGGCCAGCGATTTCTCAATGGTCTCCCAGAGTTTGGCCCGTTTTTTCCCCTCCGCGAGGTAGAGGTCGGTGACCTGTTCCCCCAGCCGCTGGAGCAGGGCTGTATCGAGGTTGTCGTAGTAGTTTTTGACAACCTTTTGCTGGTATTTTGAGAGTTCTGCCATAGCTCTGACTCAGGCCTGCTGGAAGGAGTTTCCTACGCTGGCTACAGTATCGGCCAGGCCACCCCAATCAAGCAAGAGAATTTCGATGCCTACCATCACCTTTGCGAATGAAAAAAAGGAAATCCAAGTGCCCGCAGGGGCCAATCTCCGCAAGGAGGCGCTTTCTGCCGGCGTCGCCCTCTATCCCGGTATCCACAAGGTCGTCAACTGCCACGGCTTCGGGTCGTGCGGAACCTGTCGAGTTTTGATCACCAAAGGGATGGAAAACACCAGCTCCCGGGGCATTATTGAGGCAGGACGCATGGCACTGTCGCTCGCCTACATTGGGAATGAGGCCACGATGCGGCTGGCCTGTCAGACAAAGGTCAATGGCGACATCACCGTCACAACTTGCCCGCCTCCCAACCTGTTTGGGGATAACTTCTTCAGCTGAGCGTGGTTGAAAACTGAAATGCCTCCACCATGAAGGAAGTGATCGCCGTCGTAAAACCTTTCCTGGCGGAGCGGGTGCTTGAGGCGCTCAAGTTTGCGCCGCTGGAGGCCTGCACGGTCCGCGAGGTGAAGGGCTTCGGCCGGCAGAAGAGCTATCTCGACCAATATGGTGAGAGCGACTATGGCTCGGCGTTTCTGCCGAAGGTGGAAATCCAGCTCTGGGTGAATGACGCCCGGGTCGACGAGGTGATCGAGCGGATCGTGGCGGTGGCCCGGACCGGCCGCATGGGCGACGGCAAGATTTTTGTTCTGCCAGCAACCGAATACCCAAGTGTGTAACCGGGCACTGCAGCGCCGTGCCTTTTGGTGGGATAAGTTTTCTAACGTGTCCTCTCTCAAGCTCCCTTTTGGCACTGCAGCGCCGGGGCGGCAGAAGTCTCCTTCGCGGGGACTTTTGCCGTCAGGAAACAACGGTGGCGCGGGCGTGGCGGTCACTGATTGTGGCCCGACCATGAAAAGGGGTTTTCGCCTTAAAAAAGGCGGGGCTTTGGGTCGCTGACAGCCGGAGTGGAGGGGAAGTGGGCCACAGACTACACTCCTGGTGCTTTTGACCCCGCTCCCCCAACGACAGGCTTTGGCCCATGGCTTTCCGCAATCCAGTGCACGCACCCATGCTCTTTTCACCCCGTGGGAAGGGAGTGTTGGTCGCTGGCTGGTTGCTGGCCGGGGCGTTTGTCGTGGCTTCGGCCTCCGCCCAGTTGCCGTCCCAGCGACTTGAAGAACTGGCCAACGACGCTCTGCGGGCATCTGGGACCTTCCGACCGGCCAGTGACGCCGCGCTGGATTCGGCTGCCACCGGGCTGCGGCAGGCCCTCACGCCACTCGATCTGCTGCTCAACCGCAGCCAGAGCGGGACGGCGTGGCGGACCTACCTCGACTGGCCAACGCTTCAGGCCCAGGCCGCCTCAGGCCAGGCTGCCGATCCCGTTACCTTGCGTCGGCTGGAGGAACTACTCACCGCCACCGAGACCGGCCTCGACATGCCCGAGTTTGTGCGAGTGAGAAAGGCCGTTACACGCTACGCCGAGGTCGCCGATGCGGCGCGGGGTAATGGCGCCAACCGCATGAGCCAGCGGCTCGGAACAATCGCCTCGTCGCTGATGTCTGCTTCTGCCACGGGGAATGCTGAGAGCCTCGCCCCGCTACCGCCGATCCTCGAGCGGCTTGTCGAAGCGGGGCAGGCCCCCGGTATCGTCGCGGCCATCCGCGGCGCCGCCTCACGCCCAAATATTCTGATCGAGGTGCACGAAAGTCTGCTGGCACAGGCCGTGAATCGTTCTGTTGATCAGATCGACCCAGTCGATGAGGTCGTGCTCGGCACCCGCGTTCGCGGGACCGGTCGCACGCGCGGGAGCGTGCGACTCGATTTCGTGCCATCACAGGATCGGGCCGCCTTCGACCTTGTGTTTGCCGCCACAAACGTTGCCAACACCCGAGGCTCACAGGGGCCCGTCACGTTCACCAGCCGCGGCATCACAAATCTCGGTGCGAGTCGCCGGATCTTTCTCGATGAAAACACCGTCTCGGCAACGCCCGTGCAGGCCCGAGCCACCACTGATTCCGCCGTTACCGGGCTCTCGATTAACAGTCGCTTTGGGCAGCGGATGATCCGCAAGATCGCCAACCGCAAAATTGCTGAGACGAAGCCACAGGCCGAGGCCGTCGCCGAGGGCAGGGCCCGGGATCGGCTGCGGAGGAAGTTTCAAGAACAGACAGAGCCGGCCCTCGCACAGTTTCGCGAGCAATTTAAGTCGCGGGTTCGCGGTCCGCTGGAGGCTCAGGGCCTCTATCCCGAGATGCTCCACATCAACACGACCGACACGGCGCTTGCCATCACGGCCCGCAAGGCGGCTGCCAATCAACTCGCAGCGACGAGCTTCCCGCCCGCTGCTCTGGCCAGCAACCTGATCACCGCGCGGGTGCATGAGACAGCGATCAACAACATGCTGGAGGAGAAGCTGGGTGGCCGCTTGATCACACAGGCCGACATCGATCGGATGGCCCGCGAGGGCAAGGTGAAGATGCCTGACTCGCTGGGCACCGATCCTGACCAGAAGCCGTGGGCCATTACGTTTGCAAAGCACCGGCCGGTTACTGTCGCGGTCGATGATGGCCGTGTGAAACTGATGGTGCGGGGCGACAAGTTCGTGTCGGGCGACCGCAGCTTCCCGGCAATGGATATCTGGGCCACGTACGCGATCGCCTGTTCATCGCAGGGCATGCACCTCATCCGTGAGGGAGACGTGCAGATCTATCCGCCCGGATTCAAGCCGGGTGGCCGCGAGAAGCTTTCGATGGCCGAGACCTCTCTGCGGCGGATCCTGCAGAAGCGTTTTGACAAGCTGTGGAAGGATGTCATCGACATCCCCGACCTGCCGATGCAGGGTGAACTGGCGTCGGCTGGTCCGCTGCCGATGCAGCAACTCGTCGCGCGGAAGGATGGCTGGGTGGTGGCCGGATGGCGGCGACGCGACCCGGCGATCAACTCCTCTCAAACCGTTCCTGGCGAGACCATGATCCGCGAGGAGATTCTCTCAGGCCCTGCAGTCGCAGACAACTCACGGCTGGCGGTCGTGCGGTAGGGTTGTGGCACTGCACCGCCGGATTCCCTGTGGGATAAGTTTTCTAAC
>JBAXUW010000014.1:0-30385 GCA_037129495.1 Planctomycetota bacterium
CAACTTCTGCCGGCCCGGCGGTGCAGTGCCATAGCGGGTAGCAAGACGTATTGGAAAGCTCAGAAAACTTATCCCACAAAAAAGACGAAGCCGGGATCGGCATGGCAGGATGCCATGCGCAGCACCAGCGAGCGGCGGCTCGCCAAGCAACAACGACACGAAGTCGTGTGCTGCGTGAAGACAACCAACTTCTGCCGGCCCGGCGGTGCAGTGCCATAGCGGGTAGCAACACGTATTGGAAAGCTCAGAAAACTTATCCCACGACGGCAAGGTGGCGGCTACACGCGGCATGCTCGCCAGCCGGCGCGGCGGGCGGCGGCAAAGTCGAGTTCGGGATCGTCGCCCACGAGGAGCATGTCCGCCGGCCCGCAGCCGAATCGCCGCTCGACCCACTGGAAAAACTCCGGAGCCGGCTTCCGCCAGCCAATCTCCGAAGACGTAAAGATATGCGGCACCCATGAGAGCGGCTCCATCTGCCCGGCGATCGCGAGCAACCGCTCGTCGAAATTGCTCGCCAGCGCCACCGTGAGGCCCGAATCAAGCGCTGCCCGTACAAGATCGCGGCCCCGCTCCAGCG
The DNA here is from genome assembly GCA_037129495.1 of Planctomycetota bacterium. Lineage (GTDB taxonomy): Bacteria > Planctomycetota > Planctomycetia > Pirellulales > UBA1268 > CAMCQY01. Next base: position 578 of record JBAXUW010000014.1, read on the forward strand.
GCTGCCAGGCTTCGACCAAGCCAAAGTGCTTCCAGAGATCGGTGAAGATTGCGCCGCTTTCTGGCACGCGATCAAAGACATCCTCTACGATCGACTGCCAACGCTGGGCCTCACGGTCCCGGTTCGTGGCAAACGCCGGCAGGGCAGTTGCGTCACATTCCTCCTGCCGCCGCCAGGCCGCCTGGAACCGTTGCTGGATGACAGCCACGTCGCACTGGATCCCATGCTGAGCCGCCACTCGCTGGTAGGCGACCGCGACCGAAGGACGTGGTTCGACGAGCGTACCTACCACGTCGAAGACCACCACACTCACACCGGCCGGCGGAAACGCCACGCTGGCGTTTGGATCTGCCAGGGCAACATCGCCGGTGGGGTGCATGGTGTTCATCTTCTCGGTATCACGCCCAGGTCGAGTCCAAACACAAACACCATCAGGCTCAGGATCAGGGCCAGCCCCAGATAGGAGAGCACTGCCACGACCTTCTCACTCGGCGGCTTGCCGCGGATCAATTCATAGAGCAGAAAAACCATATGCCCGCCGTCCAAAACGGGGATGGGCAGGAAATTCACCACGGCCAGATTCGCGCTGAGCATCGTCAGAAACAGCAGAAAATGGCTAAATCCCTCCTCGGCCGACTTCCCCGCCTGTTTGGCGATCTCGATCGGTCCACCCAGCAGGCGGGGGCTGATCTGGTTACTTGTCAGCTTGTGCAAGAAGCGGTAGACGAGCGACAGGTTTTCAAACGCCTTGCGGCTGCCGCGACGCAGGGCGTCAAAAAATGATCCGGCCCGCACGATCTCATAGACTGGCTGAAAGACGAGCCCGCGGTCGATCACGAACTGGTCTTCAGCCTCGCGGGCCTCAAGTTCGACAGTGCGGGGCTTTCCCGTCTCCACGCCAGCAGACTCCACGTCGAGCAGGAGCTTTGTGCCAGGGCGAACCTGCTGGAGCACTGAGACCACATAGGGCCAGCTTGGCGACTGCGGCGAGAGCTTCAGCCCCGCGTCGGCCGCTGGCTGTGTCTGCCCCGGCTCGACAAAGGCCGCGCGAACCACGCGGTCGCCCGGCTGCAAACCCGCCTCGGCCGCCGGGCTCCCAACCTCGACCGCAGCCACGGTCGCATCGATACTGATCGCCGCACCGATCGCGGAGAGCGACACCGGGCTCGACGGCCACCGCGGGTCTTCAATCCACGTCACGGCCCGCGGCACGAGCATGACATCCTCGACCCCGCCGCCGGCACGGTCGAGTGTGAGTTTCACCTGCTTGCCCGCCAGCCCACGGAGCCGCTGGTCGGCCGCCAACGGGTCGGCCAGCGGCTCGCCGTCGATCGCCACGATTCGGTCGCCGGGCTTGAGCCCCGCGGCCACCGCGGGCGAATCCTCCTGCACCGCCTTGATGAGTCCGGCAGTCATCACGAGGCCCGTTGTCCGCAGGGCTTGCGGCGGCAGCGTGATCATCACGCTGCTGGCATTCTTCCCGTCGCTACGGCGTGTGACAGATAGCTGCGCAGCCTTATAAGGCTGCCGCGACAGGGCCGCGATCAGCTCCGCGTAAGTCATTACCGGCATACCATCCACGGCGCGGATCGTGTCGCCCGCCTCAAGCGGCGGCTCAGCCTGGCCGGCACTGCCCGGCAGGCCGTCGGCTAGATCGGCAGGGAGTGTCACTGAGAAGGGGCTTGTCACGCCGACCGTGGGCACGCCCAGATCAGTGTCCGGATGGAGCGTGACATTCCGCGTTGAATCGTCGGCGGGGCGGTGGATCGTGAAGTCGACCCCCTTCACGGCGTCACCGAGCGTCACGCCGTTGCGGAGATCGGTGAAGATCGGATCCTGACGGCCGCCGATCGCGGTGATCTGGTCGCCTGTCCGGAGGCCGGCCCGCCAGGCCGCGCCGCCGGGCCGCACGCTCGAGAGTTCGCAGGTCATCTCGCGGACGCCGAGCCCCAGCGCCCATGACGCCATCAGCACCGCGAAGATCACATTCATAATCACACCAGCAGAGATGATCGCCATTCGTTTGGGAACACTCTGGGCTGGATAGCTCCGCGGATCCCAGGCGGGATGGGGATCCGACGTCGGCTCCGGCGGCAGGTCTCCCGATTCGAGAGCCGCCCGCGCCCGCTGCGCCTCCTCGGCGGCCGCCGCCGGATTGTCGTCCTGGCCGAGCATCTTCACATAGCCGCCCAGCGGCAGAGCGCCGATGCCGTATTCCGTCTCGCCCCACTGAAAGCTCGCCAGTTTCATGCCCCCCACGTCGAAGCCGAGAAAGAACTTCTCACACTTCACTCCGCAAGCTTTCGCCACGAGGAAGTGGCCAAGTTCGTGCACGAAGATCACAAATCCCAGGCCAAGGGCGACCTGCAGAATCACCCACCAGCTCGACGGCTGGATGATCCACTCAAGCCATGTCCCCGCAGCCAATAAGCCCGCCACCGGCAGCACCGCCGCCATCATGCATTCGCCCACTTCACGACCTCCTGCCTGGCCCATGCGTCGAGGCGACGGACTTCGTCGAGCGACGGATCGGGCTGAAAAGGATGCTCGTCGAGCACCCGTGCACACATGTCTACAATCTCGGTGAACTTCAGCATACCCGCAAGAAAACCGCGGACTGCTTCCTCGTTGGCGGCGTTCAGCACGGCGCCTGCGGTGCCGCCGCGGGCGGCCGCCTCGTGCCCGAGCCGAACGGCCGGGAAGCGATCAGAATCTGGCGGCTCAAAGGTGAGCGTCATGGCCGCGGTGAAATCGAACCGCCGCGTCGGCCCATCAATCCGCTCGGGGTGGGAAAGCGCATATTGGATTGGCAGCCGCATGTCAGGCGGGCTCAGCTGGGCGATCACCGAGCCGTCGATAAACTCCACCATTGAATGGACGATCGACTGCGGATGGACGAGTACCGCCAGCTTCTCGGCCGGGAGGCCGAACAGCCACCGCGCCTCGATCAACTCCAGGGCCTTGTTCATCATCGTGGCGGAGTCGATCGTGATCTTCGGGCCCATCGACCAGGTGGGATGCCGGAGGGCCTCTGCCGGCGTAACGGCGGCAAGGGTTTCACGCGGCCGCGTGCGAAACGGCCCGCCGCTGGCGGTGAGGATGATGCGGGTGACCTCGGCGGTTGAGCCGGTTCGCAGTGCCTGGTGGATGGCGGAGTGTTCGCTGTCGACCGGCACGATCCTGCCCCCCGTCCGTTCGGCCAGTTGCATTGCGAGCGGCCCGGCCATCACCAGCGTTTCCTTGTTGGCAAGTGCTACCATTTTGCCTGCCTCAAGCGCCGCCCAGGTGCTCCGCAGACCAGCGGCCCCGACGATCGCCGACACAACACGGTCGACCTCCACAGTCTGCACAAGATCGTCCAAGGCCTCTGGGCCAACCGCCAGCCGCGTGCCAGCGGGGAGGGCGCCGGCCCCGATATCGGCGGCGGCCTGGGGGTCAACGACCACTACCCACTTGGGACGGCAGGCCTGTGCCTGCTCCAAGAGCAGCGCTGTGCTGCGGTGTGCGGCCAGCAGAAAGGCTGAAAATCGCCCCGGTGAGGCCGCGATCACGTCGAGCGCGCTTCTGCCAATGCTGCCGGTCGATCCCAAGACGGCGACCCGCAGCGGTTCGGTCGGAGCGCTGCGGTGGTGTGAAGGCATGGCAACAAAGGCGGCAACGCGAGGGGGAACCCTCCAAGTGTAGAAGTTCAGCACAAAAACTTCCACTTTCGCCCGCGTTTGTCGCCGGCTTTTCTTGGCATAGGATAAGAGGAGGCGCAGTTTGCGCTCTGTCCGAAAGCCCGTTCAAAAGGGATTTTCCAGCCCATGACCAAAAAACGCGACACGACCAAACGCCCCGCCGACCGCCGGCAGACTTTTGGGGGCTCCAATCTGCTCTGGTCGCTGATCGCCGCCGGCGTCGCCGGGCTCTTTGCCATGAGCCTGATCGGGATCACGCCGGATGTCGAACTCTCCTACAGCGATCTCGACAAACTGATTCAGGCGTCGGGAGAGAAGGCGGCAAGCGATTCTGCTCGGGGTGATCAAGCGGTCGAATGGGTGGAAGTGTCTCAGACCGGCATCGACGGCCGGCAGACAGCCCGGTATGCCGACCTCCGCGACGTGGTGATCGGGGCGTTTGCAGTGACGGGCACCGTGCGGGAGCAGGTCACTGGCGAGCCCGGCAAGCAGCCGGCGTCTGGCGAGGCTGAGACGGGCCCTGCGTCCAACTCTGCGTCCAAGCGGCCGGGGGCCGACAGCGTCGACAAGCGCCGGCGTTTTCACACGGCAAAGCTGCCCAGTGAAAACTCCGAAAGCCAACTGATGCGGCAGCTCTCGGAGCATGGTATTCCCTTTCGGTACGAGGAGGCGCCGAGTCCATGGCGGAACTGGCTGCCGATGCTCTTTCTCACGAGCCTGTTCGGCCTCGTCTTCTTCATGATGATGCGGCGAATCGGCGGAGCCGGCAGTCCGATGGCATTTGGACGCAGCCGCGGCAAGATGTATGCACAAGAAGATCTCGGCATCACGTTCGACGATATCGCCGGCATCGACGAGGCGGTTGAAGAAGTCCGCGAGGTCGTTGAATTCCTCCGCAGTCCTGAAAAATATCAGGTGCTTGGGGGCCACATCCCCAAGGGCGTGCTCTTGGTCGGTCCGCCAGGCACGGGCAAAACGCTCTTGGCAAAGGCGATCGCCGGCGAGGCGGGCGTGCCCTTCTTCGGGCTCTCCGGCAGCGACTTCGTCGAGATGTTCGTCGGCGTCGGCGCCGCGCGGGTCCGCGACATGTTTCAGCAGGCAGCCGCGAAGGCTCCCTGCATTATCTTCATCGATGAGCTCGACGCCCTCGGAAAGACCCGCGGCTCAGGAATGGTGGGCGGGCACGACGAACGGGAGCAGACGCTCAACGCGCTGCTTGTTGAGATGGACGGTTTCGGGAGTAACTCGGGCGTGATCGTGCTGGCGGCAACGAACCGTCCTGAGACGCTCGACCCCGCTCTCCTGCGGCCCGGCCGCTTCGACCGGCACGTGCTCGTCGACCGGCCCGACGTCCGCGGCCGCGAGGCGATCCTGCGGGTTCATATCGCCAACATCAAGCTCGATCCGGCTGTGAACATCGAACAGATCGCCCGCATCACATCGGGCTTCGTGGGGGCCGACCTCGCCAACCTCGTCAACGAGGCGGCGCTGCTGGCAGCCCGTAACAACAAGACCTCTGTCGGCATGCAGGAATTCGATGAGGGAGTCGAGCGGGTAACGGCGGGCCTGGAGAAGAAGAAACGGGTCATTCATGAGGACGAGAAGAAACGTGTTGCCTACCACGAGTCGGCCCACGCGCTGGTTGCCTTCTCGCTGCCCAACACCGATCCTGTCCACAAGGTTTCGATCATCCCGCGTGGTCTGGCGGCACTGGGCTACACGATGCAGCGACCGGAGGATGACCGCTACCTGCTCACGCAGTCGGAGCTTGAGAGCCGTATTGAGGTGCTGCTTGCCGGCACGATCGCCGAGGAGATGGTCTATGCCGACGTCTCGACCGGCGCCCAGAACGACCTTGAGCGGGCCAGTTCGATCGCTCGCTCAATGGTGATGGACTACGGCATGAGCCGACTGGGTCGAGTGGCCTACCGCGAGAGCAACCGTTCGCCATTTCTGGCTGGTGGCGGTGCCGAACTTGCCCCGGCGCGGAGCCACAGCGAGCAGACCGCCCGAGAGATCGACGAGGAGGTCCGTCGCATCATCGACACCGCCATGGAGCGAGTCCGGCGGATCATTGAATCGCGAAGGGTGGTGCTGGAGGCGATCACGCAGCGGCTGATTACGTGCGAGGTGATCAACGGCGAGGAGTTGCGGACGATCATCGAGGCCGTGACCGGTACGCCCCAACTCGTGCCAGGCACAGAAATTGAGCGGCGGGCACCCCGCGCCACCCCTGACGTCGCCGCTGAGGCGGGCCTGGGTCCGGCCGATCTTTCCGGCTAAGCGGACGGTGCAACCGCTCCAACCGTTGCGGTCGATCGCTTGCGGCCGGTACTCAATCGGACCGACTCCATTGACCGATGTCTCCAGCGAAAGTGTTGTTTCATAACGGGCGATCCAGTGCATAGGTGCCCGCCATCGGCGGGCTGTCGGCGATGTGGAAAAGCGTATTTCTGTCAGCTGGAATCTTCGCCTGTGTGGCGGGCCTGGAGCTGTTGCTCATCGACTCAGCGGTCGTTCTACCGGTAGACGGCCGGGGCGAGCCGAGTATCTTCGCCGCGCCCGACTGGGCCCCCTGGTGCCTGATCTCGGCAGGCGCTGTGACGATTCTCCACTTCTGCACCATGCCGGCCCGGAGCACGAGCCCGAAATCGCCGGGGAACGCTTTTGCGGCCGAAACACGCTTCCGCTGACCCAGATCGTGCCTGTTGCGGCGCAGCCAGCCGCCCGGTTGTACTTTGGCGGAGGCAGAGATCGATCCAGCCGCTGCCGCTGCCGATTGCCCGCCCATGATCACCACCCACTTTCACCCGTCCCGCGACACCGTGCTTTACGACGGTCACTGCCGGTTTTGCAGCAGCCAAATTGGGATCCTGCGGCGGCTCGACCTGACCGGTAGGCTGGCCTTCATCTCCCTGCACGATCCGAGTGTCGCCCGCGACTTCCCCGAGATTCTGCCGGAGGATCTCGAGAACCAGATGTACGTCGTCGATCCGCGGGGCTTGGCCCGCGGCGGCGCCGACGCCGTCCGCTATCTGTCGCGGCAACTCGCACTCCTCTGGCCGCTCGCCCTCGTGCTCCATCTGCCCGGCACGCTGCCGCTCTGGCGGTGGCTCTACGCGGTGGTCGCCCGCAACCGGCTGCGGATCGCCGGTTCCTGCCGCGACGGCGCCTGTCGGCTGCCCCCTCAAGGATAAGACCTGAGCGAGAAGACCTGAGCGAGAAGGCCTGAGGGGAGCCATTACGGCTCGCGAACTCCTAGGCAGAGGAGGTGCTGCCAGGGGAGGCGGTCGAATTCCCGCACAATTGTAAATCCCGCGGGCTCTAGCTCTGCCCGCACCTGTGCCTTGGTCATCTTGTGGAGCGGCTTGATCGGCACTGCCGGATCCTCGCCACGAAACTCGACAAGCACCAGCTCGCCATCGGGAGCCAGACTCGCGCGGATTTTCTGAAGCATCGCCTCGGGGTGTGAAAACTCATGGTAGACATCCACGCAGAGCATGATGTCGATCTCACCCGTCGGCAGTCGGGGATCGATCGGCGTACCGAGCACCGGGAGGATATTCGGCAGCCGGGCAGCGGCCGCATTGCGGGCCAGCATCTGCAGCATCTCCGGCTGGATGTCGACGGCGTAGACGAGCCCCTTGGGGCCGACGAGCTTCGCCAGTTGGAGTGTGTAAAAGCCGTTGCCGCAGCCCATGTCGCAGACTGTTTGCCCCGGTCGGATTCCGAGCGACTGAAGCATCAGCCGGCAATCCTCCTCCCGCTGACGGCTCTCGCGGACGAGCCACGGGGCACCGGTGTAGTGCATCGTCTGCGCGATCTCCCGGCCGTGGTGGTGCGTCTGGGCCGGTGGGATCATGGCGGCGTCGGTCGCCAGCCCAGTTGACTGCGCAACGGCTGGAGGCAGAGTGACTGCCGACAGCCCGACCAAGAGGGCCACGAGACACAGCAGTTGGGCAGGGGCTCTCATGCCACGAGTATATGGGGAAAAGAGGGACAGGAGCGAATCCTGTTTGGCACGGGTGCTGAACAGATTGGGCTGCCCCACATTTCTGTCAGGCGGCGGTCCGCCCGTGCAGTGCGCTGGCCTCGTCGCAGAGGCTCGTGATCGTGATCCCGCTGCGGCTGGCGAAATCGGTGAGTTGATCGGGGTCGACGAGAATCGTGCGGCCCGCCTCAATCGCCAGCACCGTCGCTCCGGCGGCCCGCAGCGATTCAAGCGTGCCGCGGCCAATCGTGGGCATGTCAAACCGCAGGTCCTGTTTCGGCTTGGCGACCTTCACCACAACCATGCCGCCGGCAGGGCAGAGTCGCCCGGCGCGGCGAATGCATTCATCGGTACCCTCGATCGCCTCCAGCGCCAACGGCGAGCGGTTTTTTACCACCACAGTCTGGCCAATATCGTGCCTGCCGAGCTCCTTCGCCAGCTGCCAGCCGAAGGCGACGTCGGCCTGCTCGGCTGTGGTAAGCGTCCGCCCGGCAAGCAGACCCTCGGCGGCAAGTAACTCCGGTGCAAAATCGGTGGCGGGGCAGATCGTCACACCCCCCGCATCGAAGGCGGCGGCGATCGTACCGAGCAGCGAATCATCGCAGTTGTCACGGCGACGCGTGATGAAATGCGGCCAGTAGGTCATGAGCGATCGCCAGTCGGGCAGGTGCTGGATCCACGCCCGGCGGCCAAAGAGCTTCGTCTTGTGAATCTTGCCGGCCATCGTCGCCCGGGTCACGCCGTGCCGGCGGAAGAAGTCGATCGCGCCGCCGATCTGTGCAAGTCCCACCTGCCCATGCACGTCGGCCAGCGGTTGGAGCGCCGCGTCAGCATGGTCGCGGATCGAGAGGATGGCCGTGCGGCCGCCGCGACGGCGGATCGCCTCGGCCACGGCGACGGGATACCGGCCCCAGCCGGCGAGGATGCCGATCGTCTCTCCTTGGAGTGAGTCGCGCTGGAGTGAGGCCAACTGGAATGAGTCCGCCGGACGCGGCTTGTCCTGCGACGGTGGGGAATCGAGGTGGTGGTTCATTGTCAACTGGTCGTGCCTACGAAACGTGGTGGGTGTCCGCGGGCCGTGGGTTAGGCGGCGTCGGCGCTGCGGCTATTTTGGCTTTGGTTCTGGTTCTCAGTGTGCGCTCGCTCGATAGCTTCGACGCGGGCCTGAAGCTGCTTGAGGTTCTTGCGCATCTCTGGCAGCTTACTGATGGTTGCCAGTTGGAGCTTGCGGTCGCGAAGCTCGATGGCAGGCTCACCGAGGACAGTGATGCCGGGAGGAATGTCGTTTGAGACTCCCGACCGTGCTCCGAGCACCGCTTTATCACCGATGTGGACGTGGTCGCGGACGCCAACCTGCCCCGCCATCACCACCCAGTCGCCGGTGGTCGTGCTGCCCGCCACGCCGACCTGCGAGCAGATCATGTTGTGCCGGCCGAGGCGGCAGTTGTGGGCAATCATCACAAGGTTGTCGAGTTTCGTGCCAGCGCCTATCGAGGTGGCGCCATAGGTGCCACGGTCGATCGTGGTGCCAGCGCCAATCTCAACGTCATCGCCGATCTCCACCCAGCCCAGTTGCGACGAGAGCACGTAGGCCCCGTCCACAACCCTGTAGCCGAAACCAAAGGCGCCGAGCACGGCGTGAGCGTGGATCAGGCACCGCTGCCCGACCAGCGTGTTCTCATAGAGCACGACATTTGGGAAGACGACCGTGCCAGCACCGATCCGGCAGCCGGACATAATCTGCGCCCCCGAATGGATCGTGACGCCAGCGCCGATCTCAACGTCAGCACCGATCACGGCCAGCGGATGAATATCGACATCGTGGCCGACCAGCGCCGTCGGATCGACGCAGGCCCGCGGGCTCACCCCCATGCGGACTGCCACGCGGGGCGGCCGCAGCCGGGTGATCACCGCGGCAAACGCCGCATGGACGTCGGCGACTTCGATCGAGGGCCGATCCAGCGGCCCCGAGCCCTGCGGCACGATCACCGCACCGGCCAAGCATTTTGCGAGCAGGTGGAGTTTGTCGGCAGAGTCGATGAGCGTGATCTCAGCCGGCCCGGCGGTTTCAAGCGTGGCAGCTCCAGTCATCGGCACCGCGTCACCGCAGCCGACGAGCGTGCCCTGCACATGGCCGGCCAGTTCGAAAAGCGTGATGGGCGTGATGGGCATGGCATCCTCTCTGGCGTCGGCCCGTATGGCGGCGGCCCAGTCCCCGGGCGCCGACGGGCCGGGAGGATAGAGACGCTGCAGACGCCGTGCAAGACGGGTTGGCAGTCGGAAATCAGTCGATGAGCGCCAAGACCTCAACGGAATTCCCTGACGGATCGGCCACATAGACGCTGCGGGTGCCGTCGCGATGGCCCTTCAGCGGGCCAAACTCCTCGGCCTTGGGGTGCGTGAAGCCGATGTGCGGCGGATGCTGGTCAGGGATCACCAGTGCCAGCCGAGTGTTGCCGAATTCAAGGAGGGCCCAGGTGTCGTCCTGATAGCCGATCTCGCAGCGGAAGTGCCGACGATACCAGTCCACGCTCTCGGCGACGTTCTGCACAGCAATGGCAACGTGGTGAATCTCGTCGAGCGGCGCGGTGGGATCGGCGACTGGATAGGATCGGCCGGTAGCGGGCGTGGTCATGGGTTTTTACTCCGGCTTGAGAAACTGGTGGCCTGCGACGCACCAGCATTCTAGCTCTGCCACGCCCGTTAGGTGATGATTTGCGGCTCGGTCTCGAGATCGTCCTTGGAGATGTCTGCATCCCCCAGCCGTCGCGGCGGCCAGAAGGCGACCAGCAGCAGGGCCGCGGCCACCACCGCCATCAGTGTCGGCACGAGAAACAGCTTTTGGTAGTCGATGCCAGCTTCGGTCGAGAGCCCCTTCTGGAGCGGGATGAAGAGCCACTTAGCGGCCAGATCTCCGAGGCCGAGCACGAGCAGATTGAACAGGCTCTGAGCACTGGAGCGGACGTCCTTGGGGAAGGCAGCGTCGATGAAGATGTACAGCGTGGCGAAGAAAAAGGCGTAGCAGATGCCGTGCAGCACTTGGACGGCGATGATCACCGCGGTGTTGTGCGGAATGAAGGCAAACACCGCGAATCGGGCGGCGTGGCCGAGGATGCCGAGAATCATCGTGGTCTTCCAGCCGAGTTTGGCAAGAACTCCACCGAGCACGGCCATCGTGGCGATCTCAGCCACCTGACCGATGCTCATCACCGGCATGATCCACTTCTGTTCCAGGCCCACTGTGGGACTGCCAAGAAATCCGCCGGCCATCACGAAGTAGCCGTTGTGAATGACCGCGTCGATGAACGTCACAATGAACAAAACAAGCAGATAGGGCCTGGCAAGGAACCGGGCCGCCTTGATCCACGCAAATCCCCCCTCGCCCGGCGCCGCCGGCTTCGGCGGCGTGTGGGGGAGAAAGAGCGAGTAGGCGGCCAGCACCAGCGAGATCACGCCGGAAATCAGAAAGATGTTGCGGCTGGCAGCGACGGCGTCGGCGCCGGTCTTCCCATCGAGAATGAAATACAGCGGCCAAGCGACGAGGATCCAGCCGATCGTGCCTCCCATCCGCACAAATCCAAACTCCTTCTGTGCGTCTTTCATGTGGGAGAAGGCAAGCGAGTTGGTGACGGAGATTGTCGGCACATAAAAGAGCGAGTGGATGAGCATCAGGCCGAAGAACGTGGGGAAGTCTTTCACCCAGTACATGCCGAGAATCGCCACGCCGCCGATCAAGTGGCTGAAGGCGAGAAACTTCTCCGCCGCGAATGTTCGGTCGGCAAACTGGCTGGAGAAGAAGATGCCGACGATCGAGGCGATCGCGAAGGCGCTTCCCACCCAAGCCTGCTGGGAGTCGGAGAAATTGAGGCCGTCTTTCCCCATGTAGCCCCAGATGAGCGGCAGCCACGCGCCCCAGATGGCGAACTCGAGCACCATCATCAGCCAGAGGCGAAACGTGGGGGCCGACGCAGAATCGTTGTTGGTGGTATTCATGCCGCGGAACATACCACGCTCGCCGGCAGAGGGTGAAACCTGCTACCGCCAGCCACTGCCTAACGGCCCTTCAAATCGGCCAGCCCACCATCCACACCAAGCACCTGCCCTGTGATCCAACTCTGCGCCGGATCAAGAAAAAAAGCGATCGCCCGGGCGACCTCGTCCGGCTCCCCCAAGCGGCCCAGCGGATGCATCGCAACGGACGCTTTTTCAGCCAATTCGCTCGACACGAGCCCCTGCGTCAGCGGCGTCCGCACGAGCCCTGGAGCCACGGCGTTAAACCGAATTTTCTGCCGGGCATAGGTGGCGGCGGCCGACAAAACGAGCCCGATGATGCCAGCTTTTGCCGCGGCGATCGCCTCGTGGTTGGGCAAGCCGATCCGAGCGGCAGCACTCGATACGAGGACCACCGATCCGCCTTCCGCCCGCAGCAGCCGCCCCGCCGCCCGCACGCAGTTGAAGCTGCTCGTCAGGCTCGCAGCGAGCGTGGCCTGCCAATCGGCAGCGGTAGTGAGGTGGGCCGGCTTGAGGAGGAGAGAACCGGCGCAGTTGGTAATCCCAGTGAGTTTTCCCAGTTCCGCCACAGCCCGGTCGGCGCAGATGTCGAGCGCTTCCGCATCAGCCGCATCGACGATGGCGGAGGGCATGGCTAAATCTTCGGCCAGCGATTGCAGCCGCGCCCGATCTCTGCCAGCCAGAAAGACTCTGTTGCCACCCGCCACCAAGAGTCTGGCGACGCTTGAGCCGATTCCACCATACGCCCCGATGACCAGCACCGCTTGCGAATCAGCCACGCATTCCTCCTCGAGTCGGTCGGTTCGGGTCGGTGAGCTGGAGTCGATGGGAACCGGTCACAGCCAGTCGCCCACAGTCTGCTCCAGCTTCGCCGCGGCTGCCATGTCACGAAGTTTGTCGATGGCGCGAGTCTGGATCTGACGAATCCGCTCCTTACAGACGCCCATCGAAACACCCAGCTCGCGAAATGTCTGCGGGGCCTGGCCGTTAAAGCCAAACCGAGCCACGACGATCTGTTGCTCCCGGGGCTCAAGCTCCGAAAGGAATTTTGCAAAGAGCCCCTTGAGCATGGCGATCTGATCTGAAGAGCGATAGTCGGGGTTTGGCTCGGCAGCCGCGCGGCCCTTAAACGAATCATCGTCTGAGATAAATCGGCTCCGGAGTTGCCGCCCCTTTTGCGACATCCGGAAGAAATGTCGCTGAATCGCATAGGTGGCATACGTACTAAAGCGGTTTCCCAACGCGAAGCTAAACTTTTCTACGGCCCGCAAGAGAGCCACGTTCCCCTCGCTGACAAGCTCATCAAACGAATTTGAAGCGTCGACAAACTTCTTGGCAATCGACACCACCAGTCGAAGATTCGAGGTGATGATGATCGACTTGGCCGTCTCGGCTAAGTCGAGCCAGTCCTCAATCCGCTCAATCTGCAGAATCGTGGCTCGTCGCTGGTCGAGCTTCCCACGGCCTGTGGCCGCCCGAAACTTCAGCCAGTTCATCCGCCGAAAGTAAAATTGCTCTTCCTCTTTAGAAAGCAGGCGGGTCTGGTAGAGGGTAGCCAAGTAGGGAGTCAGACCGGCTGCGCCGGACGGTTCAAATCGATTGGTATGCAGCGGTACTGCAGCGGCTGCAGGCGGGACGGTTGCCAGTCGCTCGGCATCTTTGCCGAGAAACTCACGACAGGGAATGTAGTCAATGACTCGTGCAAACAGCTCAGCACGTCGGCGCTGGAGCACTGCCTTTCTCCGAGCGAGCGTCCGCGGCGTCGGCCGCCCTGCAGACGGCTTTTTGCTGGTGACTTTTCGTGTGCTTTGCGATGACTTAGAGCCGCGCTGGACGAGTGCTATCACGATCGATCTCCTGACGAGGGTGCTGCCAACCTTCCTGGCAATTGCTCTAACCGCACCCCCCGCGCCTCGCTAACACCCTCTGGAAATCTGGCCAGTGCCAATTTTTAAAAGCGGCTTCTAGTGGTAATCTGCCGGGAAAGAAGGCAATGTTGTACCGGTGAGGACACTTGTTTTGAGCGACGCGGAGACAGACGAGCCGAAACGCAGCGATCCTTCGAACTCGGCCACTGTCTGGGCCGTGTTTCTGGCCGCTGTCATGCTGGCCCTCGCCATGCCGGCCGCGGAGGCCGTGAGGCGGCTGTTCTACCCCCCGAAGCGGCTGCTTTCCGAGGCAGGCGCCTGGCTCAGCTCTGGCTTCAGCTTTGGGCTGGAGATGCTGCCGACCGTGGGGATCGCCGTCCTCGCAGCGACCTGGATCTTCGTCTTCTGGTCGTTGATTGGCAGTTTTTTAAACGTTGTCGTGCATCGGCTGCCGCTGGGGCAGTCGGTCATTCTCGGCGGCTCCCACTGCCCGCGGTGCTCCAGCCCGATCAAGTGGCACGACAACCTGCCCGTCGTGGGCTGGCTGCGACTCCACGGCCGCTGCCGGTCGTGCGACCTGCCGATCTCGGCCCGCTATCCCGTCGTCGAATCAGTCTGCGCTGGCCTGGGCACGGCAGTTTATTTCCGCGAACTCCTCTCGGGCGGAATAAACCTTCCAGGCCGCGTGCCCGATTTGCTGCACGATGGCATGCTGCGGCTGATCCCGAATGCTGGGCCAGACTTAATCGGCCTGTATGCCTACCACTGCTTCGCGCTCTGCATGCTGTTGGCCTGGGGCCTCATCGCCTACGACGGCCACCGTCTACCGGGCCGCAGCGTGCTCTTGGTGCTCTTCGTAGCTGCTGGCCTGCCGCTGGTATTTCCGTCGCTTCATCCCTTACCGCTCGGGCTGGCGACGTCGGCCGCGGGTGGTCTGGCGGGGCTCCTCTCTGGCACAGTCCTGTCCAGCGTCTTTCATAGACTGCTGCGGGGCGATGCGGCCGGCCGCTCCGGCCTACCACTTGTGTTGCCACGGCAGCTCTCGCTCGGCCTAGTGCTTGTCGGCATTGTGTTTGGCTGGCAGGGCATGCTGGGCACGGCCGTGCTCCTGCTTGGGCTCTGCCTGATTCAGATTCTTGTCTGGTCATCGAGCCTGCAGTGGCCGACGTTGCCGGTCGAACTCCTGCTTGTGCCGGCAGCCTTCATCCATCTCTACCTCTGGCGGCAACTGGTGGTCAGCCTAGGAGTGTGGTGGCCTGGGCCCGCGCCGACTGCCGCCTGCCTGGTGATCCCGGCGGCTCTGCTGGTGGTCGTTACGCTCGCACTTATGGCAATCACTCCTGCCCACGGCCGCCAGCCCACCGCTTCCAAACCATCCCGCACCGACCCCTCACCGAGTCTGGAAACAAACTCCAATGAATCGCCGCACCGCTGCTAAGGTCTCTGCCCTGCCACGGCATCTTGTGCTTGTGCTCGGCGACCAGCTCAACCGTCACAGTGCCGCCTTCGACGGCTTCGACCGCGACCGCGACAGCGTGTGGATGGCTGAAGTCGCTGAAGAGTCAACGCATGTCTGGACACACAAAGCACGAATCGCCGTTTTTCTGGCGGCCATGCGACACTTCCGGGCTGACCTCACCGGCGAAGGGATCACGGTCGACTTTACGCCCCTGACCGCCATCCCAGCGGCCGAGGAATCGACCACGCTGGCCGACGCCCTCACAGTGAGTCTGGCTCGGGCCCAGGCCGCCGGGCGGCTGCCCGACAAGCTGATCATGGTGGAGCCGGGCGAGTGGCGGGTGCAGACGGCGCTTGAGGCCGCCGCCCGTGAGTCTGGCATCCCGCTGGAGATTCGTCCTGACCGGCATTTCTTTACATCGCGGGAAGACTTCGCAGCGCACGCGCAAGGCCGCAAGCAATTGCGACTGGAATATTTTTATCGTCCCCTGCGGCAGCAGCATGGCGTGCTCATGGACGACGACGAACCGGCCGGTGGGCAGTGGAATTTCGACGCCGAAAACCGCGGCACGTTCCCCAAGAGCGGGCCGGCTCGTGGCCCCGGCCAGCTGCCTCATCCCGTGCGGTTTGTGCCTGACAAAGTCACGCGGGATGTGATCGATCTGGTGAACGTTCGGTTCGCCTCCCATCCCGGCAGTCTCGCTGACTTTGACTGGCCAGTGACGCCAGCCGACGCCCGCCTAGCCCTCGACGATTTTCTCGAGCACCGTCTCGCCAGCTTCGGCAAGTATCAAGATGCAATCTGGACGGGCGAGCCCTGGCTCTACCACGCCCGCCTCTCGCAGGCGATGAATATGAAGCTCCTCGACCCACGCGACGTGGTCGCCGGCGCCGAGCGAATCTGGCGGGCGGGCCGCGCTCCGCTTGAGGCGACGGAAGGATTCATCCGTCAGGTGCTGGGCTGGCGGGAATATGTCCGCGGCATCTACTGGCGGTTCATGCCAGAGTATGAACAGCGCAACACCCTCGGTGCCGACCGGCCACTGCCCTCCTTCTACTGGACGGCTGAGACCGAGATGAACTGCCTCCGGGATGCACTCGGGCAGACGCTCCGCTACGGCTACGCCCATCACATCCAGCGACTGATGGTGACAGGACTCTTCGCGATGCTGCTGGGGGTCAAACCCCAGGAAGTGCACCGCTGGTATCTCGCTGTCTACGTCGATGCAGTCGAGTGGGTCGAACTCCCCAACACGCTTGGTATGAGCCAGTTTGCCGACGGGGGCGTGATGGCCTCAAAGCCCTACTGTGCCAGTGGTGCGTATCTCGAACGGATGAGCAACGCCTGCGCGGGCTGCCGGTTCAAGCCAAAGCTCGCCAGCGGCCCTGATGCCTGTCCGTTCACGACGCTCTACTGGGATTTTCTAGCCCGCCACGAACAGCTGCTCAAAAAGAATCCCCGGATGGGCATGCAGCTGAAAAACCTCGCCCGCAAGGATCCCGCCGAATTGCGAAGCATCCGCCACCAAGCAGATGTTGTAGCAAACCAGCTGTTTTCCTAAAGTGATTTGTCTTTTCACCATCCTCCACATGGCTGCCACGACCTCTCCACGACCTCTCCATGACCTCCTACAACCTCACCCACCTTCGCCAACTCGAAGCCGAGAGCATCCACATCATTCGCGAGGTGGCTGCCGAGTTTGACAATCCGGTGATGCTCTATTCCATCGGGAAGGATTCGGCGGTGATGGTCCGCCTCGCCCAGAAGGCGTTTTATCCGGCCAAGCCCC
Source organism: Planctomycetota bacterium (assembly GCA_037129495.1). Lineage (GTDB taxonomy): Bacteria > Planctomycetota > Planctomycetia > Pirellulales > UBA1268 > CAMCQY01. The sequence continues at coordinate 17,376 of JBAXUW010000014.1, forward strand.
CCTTCCCGCTGATGCACATCGACACGACCTGGAAGTTTCGCGAAATGTACAGGCTCCGCGACGACTATGTCGCCAAAGAGCTCGGCTTCAAGCTGCTGGTGTATGTCAACGAGGAGGGGCGGGCCCAGGGCATCAATCCGATCACACACGGCAGCAAGGTGCATACTGATGTCATGAAGACGCAGTCCCTGCGGCAGGCGCTGGATAAGCACCAGTTTGACGCCGCCTTCGGCGGGGCGCGACGCGACGAGGAGAAATCCCGGGCCAAGGAGCGGGTGTTTTCGTTCCGCGACGAATTTCACCGCTGGGATCCCAAGAACCAGCGGCCGGAGCTCTGGAGCCTCTACAACACGAAGGTCCGTAAGGGGGAGAGCATCCGGGTGTTTCCCATCTCCAATTGGACCGAACTCGACGTCTGGCAATATATCCACCTCGAAGCGATCCCAATCGTGCCGCTCTACTTTGCTGCCGAACGGCCGATCGTCTGGCGGGACGGCGTGATGATCATGGTCGACGATGAACGGCTGCCGCTTGAGCCTGGCGAGATCCCCGAAATGCGCCGCGTGCGGTTCCGCACGCTCGGCTGCTATCCGCTGTCGGGCGCGGTCGATTCCACGGCCACCACGCTGCCCGAGATCATCCAGGAGATGCTGCTGACGACGTTCTCCGAACGCCAGGGTCGGCTGATCGACTCCGACGAGGCTGGCAGCATGGAGAAAAAAAAGCGGGAGGGCTACTTCTAAGCCATGTCTCATCAATCCGCATTAATTGCCGCCGACATCGACGCCTACCTCGAACAACACGAACGGAAGGAATTGCTGCGGTTCATCACCTGCGGCAGCGTCGACGACGGCAAGAGCACGCTCATTGGCCGACTCTTCTACGAGTCGAAGATGATCTACGAAGACCAGCTCGCCGCCATCAAGAAAGACACCTCGCGGTATGGCACCACCGGTGAGGAATTCGACCTGGCTCTGTTCACTGACGGGCTTGAAGACGAGCGGCAGCAGGGGATCACAATCGACGTCGCCTACCGCTATTTCTCGACCGATAAGCGCAAGTTTATCATCGCCGACACGCCCGGCCACGAGCAATACACGCGGAACATGGCAACGGGTGCCTCGACGGCTGATCTGGCGGTCATTCTGGTCGATGCCCGGCATGGCGTGCTCCCGCAGACGAAGCGGCATAGTTTCATCGTCTCGCTGCTGGGCATCCGCCACATTGTCGTGGCCATCAATAAGATGGACATCGTGGGCTACGACCAGGCGGTCTTCGAGAAAATCAGGGCCCAATACGCCGACTTCGCCTCCCGGCTGGAACTGCCTGACGTTCACTTCATGCCAATCTCGGCGCTGAAGGGTGATAATGTTGTCACCAACAGTCCGCGGATGCCATGGTACCCGGGCCCGCCTTTGATGACGCTTCTGGAGACGGTCTACATCGGCTCCGATCGCAACATGGAGGACTTCCGCTTTCCAGTGCAACTGGTGCTGCGGCCCAACCTCAACTACCGCGGCTTCGCGGGCACGATCGCCTCGGGAATCATCCGCCGTGGCGACGAGATCATGTCGCTCCCATCCCGGAAAAAGAGCCGCGTCAAATCAATCATGACGTATGAAGGCGAACTCGACGAGGCCTTCGCCCCGCAGTCAGTCACGCTCACGCTGGAAGATGAGATCGATTCGAGTCGCGGCGACATGCTCGTGCGGCCCGGTAACGTCCCGAAGGTCGACCACCGGTTCGAGGCCATGGTGGTCTGGATGCAGGAGGAGCCGCTCGTGCCAGGCCGGCAGTATCTCTTTAAGCAGACCAGCAAGGTGGTGCCTGGCGCCGTCAACGCGCTGCGGTATCGCGTCGACATCAACACGCTCCACCGCCAGCCTGCTCCGACGCTTGCCCTCAACGAGATCGGACGCTGCGCGATCACGCTCACCAGTCCGATCGCCTACGACACCTACCGCCGCAACCGCACCACCGGCGGCTTCATCATGATCGACCGCCTGACCAACGCCACGGTCGCAGCCGGCATGATTCTCGACCGCGAGGCGGAGAACACGGCCGATGATCACTGGGGCGAATCAGCCACGGCCGAACATCTGCATGCCGAGCAGAGCGGCGTGACGGCACAGGAGCGGGAGGCGCGATTTGGCCAGCAGCCCGTCACAATCCTGCTCACCGGTCTCACCGGGGCTGGCAAGTCGACGCTCGCCCGGGCCCTGGAGCGCCGGCTCTTCGACTTAGGGCAGGCCGTGGCCGTGCTGGACGGCCAGAATATGCGGCTGGGCATCAGCAAGGATCTCGGCTTCAGCAGTGCCGAACGTAGCGAGAACCTCCGTCGGAGTGCCGAGGTGGCGAGGCTCTTGAACGACGCGGGTCTGATCTGCATTGCCGCTTTCGTCGCGCCTGACGAGGCCGTCAGGCAGAGGGCGGCCGAGCGCGTCGGCAGCGAACGGTTTCTGGTTGTGCATCTCGCGGCCCCGATCGAGACCTGCCGACAGCGTGATACCGACGGCCATTATCGACTCGCCGATCAAGGGGAACTGCCAAACTTTCCAGGTGTGTCGGCTCCCTACGAACCGCCCGTCAATCCTGACCTCGTGCTGCCAACGCACGAATGGCCCGTCAGCAAATGTGTCGACGAGCTGATGAAACTCCTGAAATCCCATGGCGTCCTCTGAAAAAACGGTGCCAAGCACCGATTTGATCGGCATCCTTACCATCTCCGACCGGGCCAGCCGTGGTGAGTATGCCGACGAGGGTGGCCCGGCGATTTGCAGCTATCTAGCGGAAGTGCTCGCCTCGCCGTGGGAGGCCCGCCAGCGGATCGTGCCGGACGACCTCGACACGATCGCGGCCGCGATCCAGTCGTTGGCCGCCGAGGGCTGCTGCCTGATCGTGACCACCGGCGGCACCGGCCCAGCCCCACGCGACCTGACGCCTGAGGCCACGGAAAAAGTCTGCACAAAACTGCTGCCTGGCTTCGGCGAACTGATGCGGCAGGAGTCGCTGAAGTATGTGCCGACGGCGATCCTTTCCAGGCAGACGGCCGGTGTCTGCGGCGGGGCACTGGTCATCAATCTGCCGGGCCGGCCCAAGAGCATTCGCCAATGCCTCGATGCCATCTTCCCGGCGATTCCCTACTGCATCGACCTCATCCATACCGGGAATCCAACGCCTCCGCGGCTCGACACAAACCCCCAGCGGCTGGTCGCCTTTCGCCCCCAGCCGTAAACCCTAGGCCAGTCGGCGGGCCACGTCTGGCGCGAAGTAGGTAAGGATGCAGTCAGCGCCGGCCCGCTTGATCACCAGCAGGCTCTCGAGCGCCGCCTGCTCTCCGTCGATCCAGCCGTTGGCGGCCGCGGCGTGGATCATTGAGTATTCACCGCTGACTTGATATGCAAACGTCGGCACGCCAAAGACCTGCTTCACGCGGTAGATGATGTCAAGCGAGACGAGTGCCGGCTTGACCATCACCATGTCGGCTCCCTCGGCCAGATCGAGGGCCACTTCCCGGACCGCCTCGTCGCTGTTGGCGGAATCCATCTGGTAGGTCTTCTTGTCGGCGCTGCCGAGTGACGACGCGCTGCCGAGCGCAGCGCGGAAGGGGCCGTAGAACGCCGATGCATACTTCGCCGCATAGGAGAGGATGCAGACCTCCTGCCGACGAGCGGTGTCGAGCGCCCCGCGGATCGCCCCGACACGTCCATCCATCATGTCGGAGGGCGCGACCACCTGGCAGCCCGCCTCAGCCAGCACCACCGCCTGGCGGCAGAGCACCGCGACCGTCTCGTCGTTGAGAATCCGGCCCTCTCGAAGCAGGCCGTCGTGGCCGTGGCTGGTGTAGGGATCAAGCGCCACATCACAGATGATGCCGACTGAGTCGCCTAGTTGCTGCCGGACCGCCCGGATGGTGCGACAGACGAGATTATCTGGATCGGTCGCGTGGGCGGCATCCTCCGACTTGTGTCGGGCCTCCACCACCGGAAACAGCGCGACCGCAGAGATCCCCAACCGCCGCGCTTCGTCGGCCGCCTTGACCACGCCGTCGATTGAAAGCCGTTCCACGCCCGGCATGCTCGGGACAGGCAGGCTCGCCTCGTGGTCATGCACGAAGAGCGGCCAGATCAGGTCGGCCGGCGAGAGCGTCGTTTCGGCAACTGCCCGCCGGAGCCACGCCGACTGCCGGTTGCGGCGCAGGCGCGTCGCGGGAAAGGATCCTGGAACCATTACTGTCCTCACAGTTCTCAGCGGTCATCGATTGTTACAGCCGACTCAAAGAGCCCGCCAACATCGGCGGAGTCTCCCACCAGCGTCGCCACGGCGCACGACTCATCTGTCTCCCAGACGGCTACCCGCCGCGTCACCACGCCCAAGTCGGCAAACACACCAGGCGCTACCACCTCCAGCAGATACCGCGCCATGTTTTCGGCGGTTGGGTTTGCGGGCATGACAAAATACTTCGTCGGCTCCACCATGCGGATTGCCGTCAGCGCATTCGTATCTTCCTCAAAGATCAAGAAGGCGTGGTCCCAGTTGGCGTCGAGCCAGGCGAGCATCCGCTGCTTGATCAGCGAGAAGTCTACGATCCGGCCGACGCTGTCGACCTCGACGCCGCCTCCCGCGGCCACCACCTCGATATCGACGCGGTAGTTGTGCCCGTGGAAGAAGGCACACTTACTCTCATGGCGGTAGAGGCGGTGTCCGGCGCAGAACTTCAGTTGCCTGATCAACGAGAGTTGCGTGCTGGCGGGATCGTGCATGACGCACCTCACATGGGAGAGGTTGGGGAAAGCTTGGGGAAACCTCAAGCATACATTACGATACCGTCTGTTCGGGGCCGGTCGACCGCCGCCGTACTCAACCCACTTCCATCCGGCAGAACCCCCCAACCGGACTCGCAATGATTCTTGTCACAGGCGGAGCCGGCTTCATCGGTAGTAACTTTGTGCTTGACTGGCTGGCCAGTTCGGCCGAGCCGGTCGTCAACCTCGACAAGCTCACCTACGCAGGCAATCTTCGGAATCTCGCTCCCGATGCCCCAGCATTCACTGAACTGCACCGCTACGAGCCCAACAGCCCCTACTCGGCCAGCAAGGCCGCCGCCGACCACCTCGTTCGTAGCTACCACCACACCTACGGTCTGCCGGTGCTGACAACCAACTGCTCCAACAACTACGGTCCCTTCCACTTCCCTGAGAAACTCGTCCCGCTGTGTATCTTGAATGCCCTCGCGGCAGGCCGCCCCGGCGAGACCTACAAGATCGGTGGCTGGAATGAGCAGGCCAACCTCGACGTCGTCCGCACACTCTGCGGAATTCTCGATGAAGAGCAGCCGCGGGCCGACGGCCAAAGTTGTGCCAGCCAGATCGAATTCGTAAAGGACCGCCTCGGCCACGACCGCCGCTATGCGATCGACGCCCACAAGCTCGAGCAAGAGCTCGGCTGGCGGCCGGCTGAAACCTTTGCCACCGGCATCCGGAAGACGGTTCGCTGGTATCTCGATCATCGGGACTGGGTGGCCGACGTCACCAGCGGCGGCTATCGGGAGTGGATTGATCGGCAGTACGCCTCATGAAGATTGTCCTCTTCGGCAGAAACGGTCAGGTCGGCCGGGAACTTGAGCAATCGCTCCCGCCACTGGGCACGCTCATGGCCTTCGACCGCAGCCAGGCCGATCTGGCCCTTCCAGACTCCGTCGCTGAGGTCATCCGCCGCGAGCAGCCCGACATCGTCGTCAATGCCGCCGCTTACACTGCCGTCGACAAGGCCGAGTCGGAGCCGCACCTGGCCCAGCAGATCAATGCCGAGGCGGTCGGGATCATGGCCGTCGAGATGGCCCGACTGGGGGGATGGCTGGTGCATTATTCAACCGATTATGTCTTTGATGGCGCGAAGCCAGGGGGCTACCTCGAAACCGATGCCACCGGGCCGCTGAGCGTCTACGGTGCCACGAAACTCGCCGGCGAAGCGCTCGTTGCCGCCAGTGGCTGCCAACATCTGATCTTCCGCACGAGCTGGGTCTACGCAGCCCACGGCGCAAACTTCCCGCTGACCATCCTGCGGCTGTTGCGGGAGCGGCAGGAACTTGCCGTTGTGGACGACCAGATCGGCACCCCGACAAGCGCCGGCCTCATCGCCGAAGTGACCGCCGCCGCGATCGGCAGGCTCGCTGGCCGAGATCAGCCGCCCCCGCCCAGTGGCATCTATCACCTGACAGCCTCAGGCGCCACCTCCTGGCACGGCTATGCCGAGTTCATCGCCACCATCGCCCAGGCTGCAGGTCTGCCGCTGCGGGTTTCCCCCGATGCCATCCGGCCGATCCCCTCCTCTGCCTATCCGCAGTCAGCGCGGCGGCCAAAGAATTCCCGGCTCGACACGGGGCTGCTGCAGAGTACTTTTGGAATCAGCCTGCCCCCCTGGCGAGACAACGTGCGGCAGGTCGTGGCCGCTCTCCTTCCCCAACTCTCTAGCTTCTGAGGCCTCCCAGGCATGAACCGCAAAGGACTTATTCTTGCTGGCGGCTCGGGCACCCGGCTCCACCCGGTGACCCGCACCGTCTCAAAGCAAATGCTTCCGGTCTACGATAAGCCGATGATCTATTACCCACTCAGCACCCTGATGCTGGCGGGTGTGCGGGAGGTACTGATCATCTCCACGCCCGACGACACACCGCGGTTTCGGGAGTTGCTCGGCGACGGGAGCGGCTGGGGCATGCAGATTGAATACGCTGTGCAGCCGCGGCCCGAGGGGCTTGCGCAGGCGTTCATCATCGGCGCCGACTTCGTCGGTGATAGGCCTTCGGTGCTCGTGCTCGGCGACAACATTTTCTACGGTCACGGTCTCGCGGAGCGGTTGGCGGCTGCCGCAGCCCAGCCGAACGGCGCGACTGTCTTTGCTTATCGGGTGGCCGATCCCCAGCGGTATGGCGTGGTCGAGTTCAACGCGGCCGGCAGGGCCAAGTCGCTGGAGGAGAAGCCGACTCAGCCACGAAGCAGTTATGCCGTCACAGGGCTCTATTTCTACGACTCGCAGGTTGTGGAGATCGCCCGGCAAATCAAGCCTTCACCACGGGGTGAACTCGAGATCACCGACGTCAACAAGGTCTACCTCAAGCGCGGACAACTCCATGTCGAATTGCTCGGCCGCGGCCACGCCTGGCTCGACACCGGCACGTTTGACAGCCTGCTTGAGGCGGGGCAGTTTATCCAGTCACTGGAGAAGCGACAGGGACTCAAGATCTGCTGCCCAGAGGAGATCGCCTGGCGGAAGGGCTGGATCAACGACACGCAGTTGACGGGCCTTGCCGAGGCCTGCCGCAAGAGCGGCTACGGCGAGTATCTGCTGGGGCTCATACACGAACATGTCTCGAAAATGTCTTCTGAATGAATGCAAGCAAAAAAACCATGCAAGTCACCCCCACTGCCATTCCCGACGTGTTGCTCATTGAACCGAAGGTCTTCGGCGACAGCCGGGGCTTCTTTTTTGAGAGCTTCAATCACCATTCATTCGAGGCCGCGATCGGCAGCGAAGTGCGGTTTGTGCAAGACAATCACAGCCGCAGTCGTCGCGGGGTGCTCCGCGGCCTGCACTATCAGGTCGAACAGCCACAGGGGAAGCTGATGCGGGTGGTGAGCGGCGGCGTGTTCGATGTGGCTGTGGACATCCGGCCTGCTTCCCCGACGTTTGGCCGCTGGGTCGGTCTGGAACTCACCGCAGACAACCGGCGTCAACTCTGGGTCCCGCCGGGACTCGCCCACGGCTTTCTCGTGCTCACCGACTCCGCCGATTGTCTCTATAAGACCACCGACTACTACGCACCCGAACATGAGCGGTGCATCGTCTGGAACGACCCGGTGCTCGGGATTCGCTGGCCGCTTGAGAGCACACCGAGCCTCTCCGGCAAGGATGCGGCTGGGCTTTCGTTCGACGTGGCCGTGGCTGCCCCGTGGACTCCATCCACACTGTGAGCGAGGGCTGCATGAGCGACAGCGACTCGGCCCGTGTTTCGGTCATCGTTGTCAATTACAACAGTGGTGTTTACCTGCAGCGTTGCCTGGCTTGCCTGGCTGCCCAGAGTATTCTGCCTGACAAAATCCTGGTGGTGGATAACGGCAGCAGTGATGGTTCGGCCAGCGCCGCCGAACGGATGGCGAAACAAGACAGCCATCTCGCTCCGCGGATCAGCTTCGACATGGTGGGAGAGAATCTCGGTTTTGCCGCGGCCAACAACCGTGCGGTGGCCACCTGTGAGAGTGAGCTAGTCGCCCTCCTCAATCCCGACGCATTCCCCGAGCCCGGCTGGCTGGCGGCGTTGCTCGCTGCCGCCCACGCCCATCCCGATGCTGCCGCCTTCGGCTCCCGGCAGATGCTCGACGGCACGCCCGATCTTCTGGATGGTGTCGGCGACGTCTACCACATCAGTGGTCTGTCGTGGCGGGCTGGGCATGGCTGCCCGCTGACGCCGGCCGACGCTCTGGATCGGGAGATCTTCTCCCCCTGCGCCGCCGCCGCCCTCTACCGGCGGGGGGCACTCAACGAGGTGGGCGGCTTCGACGAGGATTTTTTCTGTTATCTCGAGGACGTCGACCTCGGATTTCGGCTGCGGCTGGCGGGATACCAGTGCCGCTACGTGTCTGGTGCGGTCGTGTGGCATGTCGTCGGTGGTTCAGTGTCCACAAATGCCGATTTTGCCGCTTATTATGGGCAAAGAAACCTAGTTTTGTGCTTTTTCAAGAATATGCCGGCCCTGCTCTTTTTGGGCTTCTTGCCTGCGCATCTTTCCCAAACTATTGTAACGAGTGCTATCTACGCGACCCGTGGCCAGTTTCACACCCTCTTGAAAGCCAAATGGCACGCCCTGACTGCACTTCCCCACTGCTGGCAAAAACGCCGCAAGGTTCAGTCGCAGAGACGCGTCTCGACAGCCGCGGTCTGGCGGATGCTCGACAAGAGTCTGCGCCGACGTCGCTGCTGGCGCCGGTCACCGTCGTGATCGTGAACTACAATGTTGGCCGCGTGCTTCTTGACTGTCTGGCCTCAGTGCTCCCGCAGGTTGAGGAGGTCGTGGTCGTCGACAACGCTTCCGAGCCGGAAGCGTTTGAACCGTTTATCAGAGCCGTGGAATCGCATCCGCGGCTGACTGTGATCCGCTCTAACGTGAATCCCGGGTTCGCCGCCGGCTGCAATCTCGGCGCGGAATTCTCGACGCAACCGCTGCTGATGTTTCTCAATCCCGACTGCGTGGTCGCGCCGGGAGCGGTCGCAAAAATGTGCGCCGCCCTGCAGGCCAATCCACGGGCCGCGGTGGCAGGTGGTCTCCTGACTAACACCGATGGCAGCGAGCAGGGCGGTGGGCGGCGGGCCGTGCCGACGCCTTGGCGATCGTTCGTGCGGGCGTTCGGGCTGGCCCGCCTTTCGCGGCGGTGGCCGAAGCTGTTTGATGATTTCCATCTCCACTACCAGCCCCGTCCGCATGCACCGCTGGCTGTCGAGGCCATCTCTGGCGCTTGCATGCTCGTCTCCCGCGATGCAATCACTGAACTCGGCCTGTTGGATGAGGGCTACTTCCTCCACTGCGAAGACCTCGACTTCTGCATGCGGGCCCGCTCAGCGGGCTGGGAAATCCTCTTTGTGCCCGACGCCGCCGTCGTGCATTTCAAGGGGGGCTGCAGCCTCAAACGACCGATATTTGTGGAGTGGCACAAACACAAGGGCATGGTCCGCTTCTACCAGAAGCATTTTCGCCAACACTACTCGGTCGGCCTGATGCAACTGGTGATCGTGGGTGTCTGGCTACGATTTACCGTTATCACGGCGCGGATCGCTGCCGGCAGGCTCTGGAGCGCCGCTGCCGCATCGTGGCAGGCAGGCCGGCGCAGTACGACGGGAGACCGTTCAGCTTCGCAGTTTGAGTCGGCCGTCATGCCGAGTGTCGCTTCCAATCGCCCACTCACGTCCTAAACGAATGCTGGCGGCGCTAGCGATGCTCCGCGAACCTCACCCCGCGTTGACCGCGACCGCCCCAGAGGCGGTGGGCGTGCTGGGGGCCACGAGTTTCGTCGGCCAGGCTGTGCTCGCGCGGCTCTGCGGAGCCGGGCTGAAGAGTCCACCACGCGTGTCGGCTTTCTCCCGCTCCCCAGTGCCGCCGGTCAGAGCCCACAACCCGGCCCACAGCCCGGCTCGTGTGGCCTGGCACAGGCTCGCCGCTGGAGAGCCTCTCCCTCCGGAAGCGATCCCCCTCTGGATCGCTGCCTGCCCGCTCTGGGCGGTCAGCGAACACCTGCCGATGCTGTTAGCGCTTGGCTGCCGCCGGCTCGTTGCTCTGTCATCGACGAGTCGCTTTACAAAACAGGATTCAACCGCCGCCGCCGATCGCTCCCTCGCCGCCAGGCTCGCCGCCGCAGAAGACGAACTGACTCGCTGGACGCAGAGCCGGGGCGTGGGCCTCACGATCCTCCGCCCGACGATGATCTACGACGCAGTCCATGACCAGAATGTCATGGCCATTGCCAGCTTTATCCGTCGCTGGGGATTTTTCCCGGTCGTCGGTGCTGCCAACGGACTGCGGCAACCGGTGCATGCCGACGACGTCGCCGCGGCCTGCGTCGCTGCGCTCGCCAGCGAGCACCCCGCAGCCGCCTACGAGATCTCCGGCGGCGAGACGCTCCCCTACCGAGACATGGTGCGCCGAATTTTCAGCTGGCTCGGCCGTCCACCCCGGGTCATAACGGTGCCGCCAGTGGCGGTTTGCGCAATCGCACCGCTGCTTGGCTGCTGGCCGCGACTTGAGTCACTGCCGGCGCTGGCGGCCCGCATGAACGAGGATCTTGTCTTTGACCACCAACAAGCCTCGGCGGATCTAGGATTCCAGCCCCGGCCATTTACGCTTCCTTTGCAGCGCGATCTCCTGCATTCTAAAGAGCTCCCTGACCAGAACTGCACGCGCTGACCACGCTGACCACGATGACCACCCAGAACACAACGGCCACTTTCACCGCGAGCGAATCTTTCCCTACGGTCGAGCCGCACGAGCCGCTTTTCCTACGGCAGGCGATGTTCTTTGGCTTTTTCGGCTTCGCTCTGATCGCCCTGAATTGCCTGGTCGACAACACAGCCATCGACATCACACTCATTCCCAGACTGCTGGCATTGCTGGTCTTCCTGCTCGTCGCGATCGCCGGTGCCGGCGTGCCTCGAATCAGCCGGTTGCTGGATGGCTCGGTGCTCAGCGAACCGGTCATCCCGCTGTTTGGTGGCTATCTGATTGTGACCTGTGGGTCGCTTTTGGTGGCGGTCAACGCCTCCGCCGGACTCACCGACGTCTTCCGCACGCTGGCGACGTTTCTCATGCTCTGCCTCTCCTGCCTGCTGCTGCCGCTCGTGCCTCGGTGGCAGGAGCAGTTTCTAAAGCTCGGCGTCGCCGCCGGACTCATCGCTGTTGGAGTAGGCTGCCACGAGATCATCACGGAGCTGGGAGTGGGCATCCACGGCCGCCACGCCATGGAGCAGATCACGGGACTGATGTCGAGCGTGAATCTTTTTGCGGGCATGCTCGTTCTGATGCTCCCTTGGTGCCTGTGCGGCGTGGTGCTGCTCCGCGGCTTCTGGCGACTTCTGGCGGCCGTGGTATCGGGCTTCCTGCTCGCGCTGATCTTCCTCCTGCAGTCGCGGGCCGCCTGGCTGGCAGTGTTGATCGGCTTTGGTGCTGCCATCGGCGTGCTGCTGCTGGATTCGGCCCGGTTTGGCCTCTCGCAGCGGGCCCGAAATTCCCTCGGCGGCATCTGCCTCGCCGGGCTAGCGACACTCGCCGGCGGCATCGCCATCGCTCCCACCGACAACCCTTTCGCCCAGCGATTTCGCAGCATCTTCGTGCCGCCCGACGATCCCGCCGCCCTGCCCCGCGAGGGTGGGCGACTGATGATTTGGGGGATCACGTCACACATGATCGCCGACCATCCGTTCACTGGCGTTGGCGCGGGTAACTTCACGGTCCGACTGCATGAATATTTTGGTGGCGACGACCTCGACTTCTCAAACGTCCATACCAACTGGATCCAGCCCCACAACGATTTTCTCTGGGTGTTTGCGGAGAAGGGCCTGCTCGGCATCCTGCTCTTTATGGGCTGCCTCGTCGCCGCCGGCGCCGCGATTCGCACGATCCTCTGCCGCGATGCAATAGCCAACGACCGCTGGCTGACGCTGGCGGCGTGTGGGGCGCTCGTCTCCTACATCACCCTCTCGTGCTTTGATTTTCCGCTGGAGCGGATCACGCATCAGGTCTCGCTCGCCGTGCTGCTGGCCGTGATCACCGTGATCAAACACGGCGTGCAGCCGGCAGCCGGCAGCTTTTTCCCCACAGCTCCGGGGCGGTCTGTGCGGCTGGTGGCCGGAGCGCTCATAGTGGTCGCTCTCAGCTTGGGCATCGCCTACTCGCTGGCTGCGCTGCGGCAGGAGAAGGAAGTGATTCTGGCCCGGCGGGCCTGGCGAGAAGGGCAGTGGGACGAGACGCTCGCGGCCGCTCAGCGGGCGCAGACGCCCTGGAAAACCCTCGACCCGCTCGCCAGCCCGGTGGCGTTTCTCGAAGGCATGGCACAACTGCGGCTGGGCCGGGTCGAGGAGGCGATCGAGGCGCTCGAGCGGGCGCAGATGCAAAACCCCAACCGCATGTACATCATCAACAACCTCGGCATGCTCTATGCCCGCACCGGCCGGTTTGATGAGGCGATCGAGTGCTTCAGTCTGGCGGCTCAGCGGTATCCGCACCGCATTGAACCGTTTCATAATCTCGCCAGTTGCCTGATTGAAACGGGCCGGTTCGCGGAGGCGGTAGAACTTCTCGAGCAGATTCCGGAGGAGCATCGCAGCGCCGGTATCCGGCACAATCTCAGCCTGGCGCTGGAGCAGGCCGCTGCGGCGGCTGAAGCAGCTGACGAGCCCGCAACGGAGCCGAGCTTTTAAAGAGGACAAGTTGGAAAACTTATCCCACAAAGGAGAGGAAACAGCGACCT
>JBAXUW010000140.1:0-8857 GCA_037129495.1 Planctomycetota bacterium
TGGCAGTCGTACCGCCGGCCGTGGCTACCGCCGCGGGCCAGACAGCCGTGTCATTTAACCGCGACATTCGTCCGATCCTCTCGGACAACTGTTTTTCCTGTCACGGCCCTGATGCGAGCCACCGTCAGGCCGACCTACGGCTCGATGTCCGCGACCATGCGGTGGAGTCTGGGGCGATCGTGCCAGGAGAGCCAGCCGAGAGCGGGCTCGTCGCGCGGATCAATACAACCGCCGCCGACGAACTGATGCCCCCGCCCGAATCGCATAAGCAGCTCAATGTGCAGCAGAAAGCACTGCTCACGCGGTGGATCGAAGAGGGAGCCCACTACCAGCGGCACTGGGCCTACGAAAAACCGGTCAAGGTGGAAGTGCCCGCTGGCTCAAGCGGCGTGGATCATCTCGTGCGGAAGCGGCTGGCCCAACTCGGCCTCCAGCCGGCGGCCGAGGCCGATCGTCGCACTCTCATCAGGAGGCTCTCGTTCGACCTGCTTGGCCTGCCACCGACGCCTGCTGAAGTAGAGGCCTTCGAACAGGATCGCTCTCCAGACGCCTACGAAAAAATCGTCGAGCAGTTGCTGGCCAGCCCGCACTACGGCGAACGAATGGCGATCGGTTGGCTCGACATCGTCCGCTTCGCCGACACGATCGGCTACCACAGCGACACCCCCCGGAATATCTGGCCCTACCGCGACTGGGTGATTCAGAGCTTCAATTCCAACCAGCCGTTCGACCAGTTCACCATCCATCAGGTGGCGGGTGATCTCGTGGCCGATGCCAGCCAGCAGACCCGGGTCGGCTCGGCATTCAACCGGCTCCTGCTCACGACCGAAGAGGGGGGCGCGCAGCCCAAAGACTATGAGGCACGGATGCTCACCGACCGGGTCCGCGCGGTCGGCGCCGCGTGGCTCGGCCAGACGACCGGCTGTGCCCAATGCCACGACCACAAGTTCGACCCTTTCCTGACGCGTGATTTCTATGCGCTGGGTGCCTTCTTCGCCGATATCGAGGAGCCGATCGTAGGCCGCCGCGAAGACGGCATGGTGGTCGCCGAGCCTGCGGAACTCAAACAACTGGCCGACCTCGATGCCGTTCTCGCCGAGTCAAAAAAGAAATTCGACGCGATGCTGCCGCAACTCGACGCCGCGCAGCAACAGTGGGAGGCTGACATCGTGGCCTACAAGGTGACGCTGCCCGAGCTAGCCGCCGGGTCGCAGGCCTCGGATACCGATAAGAACACTGCCAAGCAGGTCGCTGCGTCGTTTGAAAAAGAGCCGGGGAAGCGGGATGGCAATGACACGAACAGGCTGCGAGACTATTTCCGTGGTAAGGTCTCGAAGCTCTTCCAGGCTGAGCGAGACGGATTCGCGAAGGCCGAGAAGGAACGCAGCGATTTTTATGCTTCGTTGGCGAAGTGCCTTGTCAGCATTCATACCGAGAAGCCCCGGATTGTCCGCATCCTGCCTCGTGGCGACTGGATGAACGAGACCGGCGAACCGCTGAAGCCAGCGTTTCCCAGCTATTTGCCGCAGCCGAAAATTGAAGGCCGCGATCCCACGCGACTGGATCTGGCCGAGTGGCTCGTCTCCCGTGACAACCCGCTGACGGCGCGAGTCGTGATGAACCGTCTCTGGAAGCAGTTCTTCGGCACGGGCTTGTCGAAAGTTCTCGACGATCTTGGGTCGCAGGGAGAGACGCCGGCAAATCCTGAATTGCTCGACTGGCTGGCCTGCGAGTTCATGGAGTCAAACTGGAACATGAAGCACATGGTTCGCACGATCGTCACAAGCGCGACCTACCGCCAGTCTTCGGCCACCACGCCGCAGCTTGTGGCTGCTGATCCCTCTCACCGAGAGCTTGCCCAGCAGTCGGCCTTCCGCGTGGATGCAGAAACCGTTCGCGACGCGGCGCTGGCCACGTCCGGCCTGCTCGTCCGCTCGGTTGGCGGACCGAGCGTGAAGCCCTATCAGCCTGATGGCTACTGGGAAAATCTGAACTTCCCGGTGCGAGTCTATCCATCCGACGCAGGCGACAAGCAGTATCGCCGCGGCCTCTACACCTGGTGGCAGCGATCGTTTCTCCATCCGAGCATGCTCGCCTTTGATGCGCCGAGCCGCGAGGAATGCTGTGCTGAACGGAATCGCTCCAATATCCCACAACAGGCCCTCGCGCTCCTCAACGACCCGAGCTATGTCGAGGCGTCGCGGAGCCTTGCAGCCCGAGCGTTCAAAGAGTGCAACGGCCCTCCCGAGGAGCGGCTGGCCTGGCTCTGGAAACAGGTGCTTCAGCGACTGCCACGGGTCGAGGAGATGGAGACTGTGCTACCGCTCTACCGGCAAAACCTTGCCGCCTATCAAGCTGATCCCGCCGCCGCCGAAGGCCTCCTCAAGGTCGGGTTAACGCCGCTGCCTGACGGTATCGATAAGGCCGAACTCGCCGCCTGGACCCACGTGGCCCGCGTGCTGCTCAATCTCCACGAAGCGATCACAAGGTCTTAGAATCATGAACAGTGCCATGAATATCGCTATGAACATGCAGCAGCACAACGCGCTGGCCCGCCGCGCGTTTCTCGGGCAGGCCGCGCAAGGCGTGGGTGCGGCGGCCTTGGCGTCGTTGGCGGCACCCCAGCTTTCAAGCGCCGCCCCGCTCCGTGGTGTCTTGGAGCATCCGCCGCTGCAGCAGCAGGCGCAGCGGGTGATCTGGTTGACGATGGCCGGTGGGCCGTCGCACCTCGAGACGTTTGATCACAAGCCAAAGCTTGCGGAGCTTGACGGCCAGCCGATGCCCGAGAGCATGACCAAGGGTCAGCAGCTTGCGCAGCTGCAGGGGCAGAAGCTCATCTGCTTCGGTCCGCAGCACCCCTTCAAGCAGATGGGGCCCAATGGCACGTCGATCTGCGAACTCTTTCCCCAGATCGGCTCGGTGCTCGGCGACATCTGCCTGATTCGGTCGATGACGACCGACGCCATCAACCACGATCCGGCCCACATGTTTATGAATACGGGGTCCCAGATTGCGGGCCGGCCAAGCATGGGCGCGTGGGTGACCTATGGCCTCGGGAGCGAGGCCGCTGAACTGCCCGGCTTCCTGGTGCTCACATCGCTCGGCAGGGGTGGACAAAACCAGCCGATTGCCGCGCGGCAGTGGTCGAGCGGCTTTCTGCCGAGCCGCTATCAGGGCGTGCAGTTGCGGAGCACGGGCGACCCGGTGCTCTATCTGGGCAATCCCGCCGGCGTGACACGAGAGCGGCAGGGGGCCGATATTCAGGCGATCAACGCGCTCAACGCCCAGCACGATGCCCTGACGGGAGATCCTGAGATCGCCACGCGGATCGCCCAGTATGAGATGGCCTTTGCGATGCAGGCGAGCGTGCCTGAACTGATGGAGGTGAAAAAAGAGAGTCCAAAGACACTCGAGCTCTACGGCTGCCAGCCAGGTGACGGATCGTTTGCGGCAAATTGTCTCCTGGCCCGCCGGCTGGCCGAGCGGGGCGTGCGGTTCATCCAGCTCTATCACAGAGACTGGGACCATCACGGCGGCCTCAAAGAAGGGATCAAGCTCAAGGCCGAGGAGATCGACCGGGCCTGCATGGCGCTGCTGAGCGATCTCAAGAATCGCGGCATGCTCGACAGCACGCTGGTGGTCTGGGCGGGCGAGTTTGGTCGGACGCCGATGTCGCAGGGGGGCAGCGGCCGTGACCACCACAATAAAGCGCTGAGCGTCTGGCTGGCCGGCGGCGGCATCAAGGGCGGCCTCGTGTATGGTAAGAGCGATGAACTGGGCTACGCTGCGGTCGAAAAAGTCTGCACGGTCCATGACCTGCATGCGACAATGCTTCACCAACTTGGCATCCAGCACGACGCCTTCAGCGTGAAGTTTCAGGGACTCGACGCGAAGCTTACCGGGGTTGAGGGGGCCAACGTCTTGCGGGAGATTCTCGCCTGACCATGAACGCTAAGAACGCTAGGGATCGGCCGCGGATCCGTGTTGTCTCCGCTTTTGTGTTCTGCCTGTGCCTGCACGGCGCTGCGGTGGCGGATCCGTCCCTGCCCCCGCCCTCGTTCACCCGTGACATCAAAGGAATTCTTTCAAACCGCTGCGTGCGGTGCCACGGTCCGGACGCAGAAGGTCGACATGGCGGCGGTGCCGACGGCCTGCGGCTGGATACGTTTGCGGGGGCCACAGCCGACCTCGGCGACCATGCCGCGATTCAGCCAGGCCAGCCGGACCAGAGCGAACTCATCAAGCGGATCACCTCCACCGATCCCGACTTGATGATGCCGCCCCCTGAGGCAGGCGAGCGACTGCCGGCAAAGCAGATCGAGCTCTTCACGCGGTGGATCGCAGCGGGTGGGGAATACGAGCCCCACTGGGCGTATGTGCCACCGGTGCGGCCAGCGGTGCCGGCCGTGAAGACCTCCGCGTGGCCAAAGAACGACATCGACCGCTTCATCCTTTCAAGGCTTGAGGCCGAGGAGCTTCTGCCGCAGCCTGAGGCAGAGCGGGCCACGCTTGCCCGCCGCCTGGCCCTCGACTTGAGCGGCCTGCCGCTGAGCCCCGAGGAAATCGATGCGTTTGTGGCTGACCGTGCTCCCGATGCGACGGAGCAATTCGTTGATCGGCTGCTGGCGAGCAACGGCTATGGGGAACACATGGCGCGGCAGTGGCTCGACCTTGCCCGGTATGCCGACAGCGCCGGCTACGCCGACGACGTGCCGCGGACAATCTGGGGGTGGCGGGACTGGGTCGTGAAGGCATTCGACTCCAACATGCCGTTCGATGAGTTCACCGTGAGACAGATCGCCGGCGATCTGCTCCCGAGCGCGACGCTCGACGACCGAGTCGCTACGGGCTTCCACCGCAACACACTCACAAACTCCGAGGGGGGCACAATCGACGAGGAATTCCGGACAGTGGCGATCGTCGACCGTGTGAACACGACGATGAGCACCTGGATGGGGACGACAATTGCCTGCTGTCAGTGCCACGACCATAAGTATGATCCGCTCTCGCAGCAGGAGTATTTCGGAATCTATGCAATCCTCAATAATACGGCCGACGAAGACCGCAATGATGAGACACCGGTCGTGCAGATCCCCTGGGAGTCGATCGACAGCCGCCGGGCTGCAATCGAGCATGAGATCGCCGAGATCCAGCGGCAGATTCCGCCGCCCGCCAAGGGCATCACGGAGCCGCCGGAATTTCAGCCAGCCCGCAAGATCGTCGCCGATTTGCAGAGGACATTGGATGCTGTGAAGCCCGTGACGGTGCCGGTGCTTCAGGAACTGGCCGGCGACAAGCGCCGCATGACCAAGATCCAGCTCCGCGGCAACTGGCAAAACCTTGGGGACAGTGTGCCGGAAGCGGTGCCGGCGGTGTTTCCGCAGCCGACGATTGCGGAGGGGACCGCGGTCGATCGGATGGCCCTGGCAGAGTGGCTGGTAGACCCGCGGAATCCGCTGACTGCCCGCGTGGTCGTGAACCGGATTTGGGAGCGGCTCTTTGGTATCGGCATCGTATCGACGAGCGAGGAATTTGGCAGTCAGGGCGATCTGCCGAGCCACCCGGAACTGCTCGACTGGCTCGCGGTCGAACTCGTGGCGCGAAAGTGGGATACCAAGGCGATCCAGCGGCTGATCGTCACCAGCGCCGCCTACCGTCAGACATCGAAGGCGTCGCCGGAACTGGTGGCCCAGGATCCGGAAAACAGGCTGGTTGCCTGCGGACCGCGGGTGCGGCTCTCGGCCGAGGTGATTCGCGATCAGGCGCTCGCCGCGGCGGGGCTCCTATCGGCGAAGAAAGGGGGGCCGAGCGTGCATCCGCCGCAGCCGAACTTCGGGCTGAGCGCCGCGTTTGGTAGCGGGATCGACTGGAAGACAGACATTGGCGAAGACCGCTATCGCCGTGCCCTCTATACGACCTGGCGGCGCAGCAATCCCTATCCCTCGATGGCAACGTTCGACGCGCCTTCCCGCGAGGTCTGCACGATTCGCCGCCAACGCACCAACACGCCGCTTCAGGCGCTGGTCACAATGAACGACCCGGTCTATGTCGAGGCGGCACAGGCGCTGGCCCGTCGGATGGTTGTGGACGGCGGCTCGACCAATCCGGAGCGGGCGTTGCGGGGCTTCCGGCTCGTGCTTGCCCGCCAGCCGACTGCCGCTGAGATTGACCGGCTCGTGCGACTCCACGACGAGGCGCTCGTCGACTATCAGTCTAATCCCGCCGACGCTCTGAAGCTGGCGACCGATCCGCTGGGGCCCATCCCTGCCGACCTCAAGATTGACGGAGCGGACCTCGCCGCCTGGACAGTCGTGGCCAACGTGCTCTTCAACCTCGACGAAACCTTCATGTGCCCCTAAAACAAGTGGCAGCCAACTTTTTAGGAGTGAAGCCGTGAATCCGATTCTCGAACAGCGCTGGCTGGCCACGCGTCGTCACTTGCTCGGCAGTATGGCTGGCGGCATCGGTGCGATCGCCATGCGCGAACTGCTCGCTGCCGGCGCCGAGTTGCCTGGCCTTGCGACCGACCCGATGGCGGCGCGGAATCCCCCGCTGCCGGCGAAGGCGAAGCGGATGATCGTGATCCATCTCACCGGCTCGCCGCCCCATCTCGACCTCTACGATCATAAGCCCGAGCTTGTGAAACACAGCGGTGAGGACTGTCCGGCCGAGGCGATTGCAGGCAAGAAGTTCGCGTTCACCAGCGGCACGCCCAAGCTGCTCGGCACGCCCCGGAAATGGCTGCGGTGCGGCCAAAGCGGTCTGGAGCTATCCGATGCGATTCCAAATCTACACCGTGTGGCCGACCGGCTCTGCCTCGTAAAGAGCATGTTCACCGACCAATTTAACCATGCCCCGGCGGAACTGATGGTCTACACCGGCTCGCCGCGGGCGGGCCGGCCGAGCCTGGGGAGCTGGGTGACGTACGGCCTCGGTAGCGAGAATGAAAACCTGCCCGGTTTCGTGACGCTCATCTCGTCGGGCGTGCAACCCAATGGCGGCACGAGTAGTTTTGGAGCGGGGTTTTTGCCGAGCCTCTACCAGGGCGTGCAGTGCCGCTCCAAGGGCGATCCTGTGCTGTATGTTTCGGATCCACCCGGCATGAATCGCTCGATGCGACGCAAGAGCCTCGACGCGCTCCAAGATTTAAACGAACTGCAGGCCCGAGAACTCGGTAACCCGGAGACGGTCACCCGGATCGCGCAGTATGAACTGGCCTACCGCATGCAGGCGAGCGTGCCCGAGGTCATGGATATCTCGAAGGAGCCACAATCTGTGCTCGACGCCTACGGTGCGCAGCCAGGCGGGGCGAGCCTCGCCAACAACTGCCTCCTGGCACGTCGCTTGGTCGAGCAGGGCGTACGGTTTGTCCACCTCTTTGATTGGGGCTGGGATTTTCACGGTACTGGTCCCAGCGATGATATTCGCGACGGGCTCACCAAGAAGGCGGCAACATTCGACAAACCGGCGGCCGCACTCATCGAAGATCTTGAGGAACGTGGCCTGCTCGACGACACACTCGTGCTCTGCACGGGTGAATTCGGGCGGACGCCGTTTCGCGAGGGCCGCACGGCCAAGGGCGAGATCCTCGGCCGCGACCACTATCCCGATTGTTATTCGCTCTGGATGGCCGGAGGGGGTGTAAAAGGCGGGCTGAGCTACGGGGAGAGCGACGACCTTGGCTTCAAGGCGGCCCGCGATCAGGTTCATATTCACGACCTCCAGGCCACGATTCTGCACCTGCTCGGCTTCGACCACACAAAGCTTACCTACCGCTTTCAGGGCCGTGATTTTAGGCTCACCGATGTGCACGGAAAAGTGGTCAAGGGCATTTTCGCCTGAGAGCACTGCCTTTCGCCTGGCCGCTGGCATTGCCAAGAGGCGTTATAATTTCGGAGATGCAAACCCCGCCCGTCACGCTCGTCTGGTTTCGCCACGATCTGAGGCTGGATGATCATCCAGCCCTGGCCGCCGCCGCCCGCGGCGCGGTCGTGCCCGTCTTCATCTGGGCGCCCGAGGAGGAGGCTCCGTGGGAGCCGGGGGCCGCGTCGCGGTGGTGGCTCCACCACTCGCTTGAAAAGCTTGCAGGCCAGTTGGAGAAGCTGGGCACACCGCTGGTCATCCGGCGTGGGCCCACGCTTCAGTCGCTGCGGACGCTTGTAAAAGAATGCGGTGCGACAACCGTCGCCTGGAACCGGCGGTATGAGCCGGCGGTGATCAAACGCGACACAGCGATCAAAAAGGCCCTCTCAGACGACGGACTCACCGTCGAGAGCTTCAACGGCAGCCTGCTCTTTGAGCCGATGAAAGTGGCCACGAAGGAAGGGAAGCCTTATCAGGTATTCACGCCGTTCTGGCGAACGCTTTTAAACCGTGAGGAGCCGGCCGAGCCAGTGGCAGCGCCACGAAAGCTCGCGGGCGTCAAGACGCCCCTCAAGAGCCTTGCCATTGACTCGCTCGAGCTTCGGCCTGCGATCGATTGGTCCGGCGCCATGAAAAAGGTCTGGATTCCCGGTGAGGTCGGCGCACAGCAGCGGCTGAAGAGATTCATCGGCAGCGGCGTCGCCACCTACAACACCCAGCGCGATCGGCCCGACCACGACGGCACCAGTTCCCTTTCAGCACATCTGCACTTCGGTGAGATCTCACCGCGCCGGGTCTGGCATGCTGTTCGCGCGGCCGTCGGCGGCACGCCCGCCGCGAGCATCACCGGCAGTCCGGAGGTGTTCCTGCGGGAACTCGGCTGGCGGGAGTTTGCCAATCACCTGCTCTATCACTTTCCGCACACGACCGATGCCCCGCTCCGGGCCGACTACACCCGGTTTCCCTGGGCGAACGACCCCATCGGCCTCCGCGC
>JBAXUW010000141.1:0-8657 GCA_037129495.1 Planctomycetota bacterium
TGGCCGGTTTTCAAGCGCCGATGAGTGGCTGGTTTTCAAGCGCCGAATGACACTTGGACGTTCGTGCTGCCTATCTCCACGCCTTGAAAGAGAGCGAGAGGCGTCCGATTCCGGTAGGCGATGCAGAGGTAGCTGCGGCCCGAACTCGTGCTGGTTCCCTCATTGACGAGATCTCCATCGGGGCTTTCCCAGCCAAACCAGACAAGAACAAGTGCAAGCGGTGCGATGTCAGATCTATCTGCAAGCACGCCATCTACAACCCCATGTACGACATCTAATAGGACGCCATGAGCAGGAAGCGACAGATTCTCGAAGCTATCTCCCGTGCCAAATTACTGGAAATAGCACGTACTTATGAGATTACCGGCCTAACCGCTCTCCAGAAGGCGGAGATTGTTGACGCTCTTGCTAGCAGCAGAACTGTTCAGCCGGAGGACTTTCTAACCACGCCCGCTTTCAATCGAGATGATCTCAAGAGCATCTGCCGGGAAATAGGGCTTGATGAAAGTGGGCGAGAAAAAGCCTCTATCGTAGATCGTATTCTGGGCCGGGAGCCGGATGAAGATCCAGCACCAAGTCCGCCAGCACCAAGTCCGCCAGCACCAAGTCCGCCAGCACCACGGGCGGCAGCACCACGGGCGGCAGCACCGCGACGAAGGGACATCGACGAAATGGGTATCCAGGATTACCGACACTCGGGTGCAACCCGTAAGAACATCCCTCCGGCGAAAATCGCCGCCGAGGGGAAGGTGCCCGTGGTTCCCAAGATCCATTATTCGTACAGCCCTCGAACGGATCCGCAGACTCAGGCAGTCGCCCGCACTGTGTCGAGCCGGTTAGCCACGTTCTTTCGGGCCTGATGGAGAAAGTCGGTACAGGCGTATGCGAGCTTATGGGACGATCACCCGCCCCGGAGTGTTTCGGGGATTGGTCATCTGGGAAATCCCGGCTAAGGAGGACCAGTCACAGAAAACATGGCGAACAACGCCCGAGGGATCTCGACAGCACAACAGAGACAGTGCCAGCCACCAAACTTGGAAAAGCAGGCATATTGCCGAGATTTGGTGGCTAACACGAATGGCGAATGGCCAAGAGAAGGGCAACAGACGACCGTTCGTCTCTGGAATCACGTCGGAAAAAACGACGGTATACTCTCCTGCTGAATCCATAAGGGCATGATGCTCGAGGGGCTTGGCGGTGGCTCTATTTGCGTCCATGGCCCCATGACTCGATCTGCCCGGCATTTGGGCAGGCACACCATTGATCATGCACGCATCCAGCGACTACCGGGGCGATATAGATGGACTCCGCGCGGTAGCTGTCGTCGCGGTGATCCTATTTCACGCTGGGCTGGGCGTTCCGGGGGGCTTTGTCGGAGTCGATGTGTTCTTTGTGATTTCGGGTTTTCTGATCACGCGGTTGATCACTGCAGACCTTGATCGGGGCACTTTCTCTGTCGCCGGCTTCTATGACCGACGTATCCGACGAATCTGGCCGGCATCACTCGCTGTGACGATTGCGGTGCTCGTCGTTGGCTGGCGATTGATGCTGCCGACGGATTACCGTCTGTTGGCCAACGATGCGCTCGCCAACGTGGCGCTCGTGGCCAACATACGTTTTCTGCAGGCGGCGGACTATTTCGCCCCGTCATCCGATCTAAGGCCCCTCCTGCATACCTGGTCGCTCGCCGTTGAAGAGCAGTTTTATCTATTCTTTCCTTTCGTGATGATGCTCGCATGGCGGATCGGCAGGCAATGGTGCGTCTGCTTTCTATCACTGCTGGCGGTGGCAAGCCTTGTCGCCAGCGTGCTTCTCGTTGAACGTCAGCCAGCGTGGGCGTTCTACCTGCTTCCATGCCGGGCTTGGGAACTCCTACTCGGGGCGTTGCTGGCGTTGGCACCCCTCCAGTGCCTCGCCCGAGTTCCTTGGGCAGGAGAGTCTCTCAGCATCCTCGGAATGGCGCTGATCGCGGCGCCGTGCGTGATGTACAGCAATCAGATGTCCTTTCCAGGATTGGCGGCGCTGCCGCCCTGCCTGGGCACCGTGGCGGTGATCGCGGCAGGCGCCCATCCACGACAAAGCACGCTGAGTCGCCTGCTCGCCGCACCGCCCCTGCGGACCGTCGGCCTGATGTCGTATTCGTTGTATCTTTGGCACTGGCCTGTGCTGGCATATATGCGGTACTGCGTGGGGCATGAGTTGCCGCCGTGGATTCTTGGGCCAGCCTTGATTGCCATCGCGATCGGATCATATGGGTCGTGGCGTTTTATCGAGACGCCGTTTCGCCTTCGCAGTGCCGCTCCATCGCTGCTGCGGAGTGTGGCCGTGGCTGGGTGCGTGTCGGTTGCCGTGGCCGTCCTTTGCCTGTTTATACGTCGTGCAGACGGCGTCCCAGCGAGGTTCGATCCGAATGTGCTCGCGCTTTTGGAACCGTTCAGTGTCGACTGGGACTACGATCGGAGGCCGGTCGCTTCTGATGGCACAACGTTCCCTCCGATCGGCGTCCCCATGTCTGGCGAGCGACCATGCCTGCTGATGTGGGGGGACAGCCATGCGATGGCCATCAGCCCGGCAGTCGATCGCGTGGCCCGTGAACTCGGTATTTCCGGGTTCGCCGCCCTCCGCGCGATCGCCGTGCCGCTGCCTGGTGTCTGGCAGCCGAACATGACTCCCGGTGCTGTCGGCCGACAAGTCGCACAGGACTGGTGCGGCAAAGTACAGGCCTGGATTCGTGAGGTCCGGCCAAGGCACGTCATCATCTGTGCGCGATGGTCGATGTATATTGCCGGAAAACAACCGGTCAGCGGTGACCGGCATCTCCTAGCCGCATTGGATGCAGAGTCGGCAACCCACGAGCAGTCGCCCGTCGTCGCTCGTAAAGGCTTGCGCGAACTCGTGCAGGCATGCGAGGAAAGCGATGCCGACGTGTGGCTATTTCTGGAAGTTCCCTACCAGCCCTTCTCGGCAAGACAGCGAGTAGGAGCCGCACATTGGTTGGGGGGTGCCCAGGCGTTCATGGGCGTTGACGGCGGGATTCATGGCCGTCAGCAGCAGACGGTGTTGGAGGCTCTCACGGCCACTCGTCACAGCCGAGTTCACGTGGTCGATCTCGCAGCACCTTTTTTCGACGAAGAGGGCATTTCCTATGTTGGGCGTGCCGGCAGACTGTGGTACGCGGACAACACCCATGTGACTCCTTCCGGCGCCCAGGAAGTGCTGGAACCGTTGTTTCGAGACATCCTCTCCAAGATGGTGGCTGGATGCACTGAGGACGGCGAGAATTCCCGGCCGTTGCATCCGTAAGGCACACGCGACGTTAACTGAGCGTGCGACGATCGCGATGTTGCCGTATGCGGCGCAAGTGTGGTGCCTGGGGCATTCCTAGTGAATAGCTTCAACTGAATCCGGAACGGCATTGGATCGAGGAAACCGTCGTTGTGCGAATCAAAGGTTCTGTCGAGCGACATGAGGAGCAGCTGATCGCCCCCACTGTCAGCATCCCGCTGATCCCAACGATTGCTTTCTTCTGGGATCGTTTGGGAGTCGAGAAGGATGCGGCGATGCGTGTGCTGCGTGAAGCCATCACGGAGGCGATGCAGCTGCAAACCAACGAGTCACCGGCTATCAAAAGCCGCATCGATGACGTTGCCGAGGCAGTAGCAGCCGTGAAGCGTGATCTGATCTCCGAGCTGCCGAAGATGCGTCGGACGGGCAAGACGGACGTCAGTGACCTGCGGGTAACCATCACCGAACTGACACCGGTGTCCGAGCCGCTTTTCGCTGTCGCCTGATCGCTGGTGGTGGGTGCCGGGGTGGTGGGTTTGCTCGCCTACTACCCCGGCACTTTTCCATCAAAGGATCGATCATCAGAATCCCACAGTTAATTGGCTCAGGAAATCTTTTCCAGGGCGTCGAGCAGAGCCATTGCCTGCCTGGGAGAACCAATCATCTCGACGAACTTCTTGGCAGCCAACAACTGGTGGACCGTGAATGATTCGCCACCCGAAACATTGTTTGCCTTGGGGGTGGGTGTTGCAGATGTTTTTACTTTCCTGGAACGTCGCTCCACTCCCACTTTCTTGAGCACCATGGAAACCTGTGGAGACGACACGACGATGCCTCTGGCTTTCAGGGTGTTCATAATCGTAATCGGACGGGGCTTTTCTCCACGCCCTTGAATTTCTTTGGCAAGCTTTCGGATCTCTTCACTCTTGTTGAGTGTCGAAGGCTCATTTGAAGAAGATTCAGAGGCGACAGGAAGAGCCTCTTCATGGATGTGGATAACTGATGCTTGTTCCTTCACTATCTTCTTCCTCGACTGCTTTGCCACTGATGGTGTTTCCTTGCTGGGGGGATCTCTTGAGTGCGGCTATTGTGCCTTGCCGAGCTTGGTAATTCCAACGCTTTTAATCGAATAGACGGGAATTCGAAGTTGCTGGATGCCGGCGATGTCCTCCACCACAACGAAATCAGACCCAACCTCTACCACCTTGTGTCCGAGGACCTCGGGACCATCCTGGAAGAGATTGAGTTTGTAGCCGCCATCGGCATCAGCAAGGCTCACTGGTTGACCGGCATGAAGAACAGAAAGAACGCCATGGGTTTTGCCTGGTGCTTGTCCGGAGGCAACGAACAGGACTCCTGCCAGCAGCAGAATTAAAATTGGGGCGGAGGTTTTGGGCATGGCTTGGCTCCTGAATGGTTTCTCCCGAAATAGACAGGTGGTGGGGAAGAAGTAGCCACCCGCTATTTGTGCTCATTCCACGTTATGACGCCCTCGCAACTCTTGCCCTTTGGCGTCTGACTACATTTCAGGTGCTTCACCGGGGGCGTGTTCTGCCGGTATTCTTTGCCGCACTTGGTGCATTGCCCGGTCCACTTGTAGTCGGCGGCAATGCCAGCAGTGGCTAGCACGGCAAAGACGACCAACAAGAAATGGTGGCGGTTGATTCGCATGGAAGCCTCCGGGTGTTTTGGGCGGTTTTCAATCTACCGAAGTTTAAATTTGCATAGATGTCTGGAAGGTGCCGTTTTTATCATAGCTGTGAGGGAATCGAGGTCTGTAGACTCGACGGCTTAGCGTCAGCCCCAACGCCCCCCAAGGACCGAACCAATGGCTTTTTCAGCAAAGATCGTCGGTGACGAACTCGTGCTCAAGATTCCCATGAACGCCAAGCCGGAGAAATCAGCCAGTGGCAAGACGCTGGTGGTCGCCTCGACCTACGGCAACAAGGAAACAGATTGCGTCGTGGACGGCAAGAAGGTCGTCGTGGGCGTCAACGCCTACATTCCGAAGAAGTAGTTGGTGGGGTGACGTAATCGCAATCGACCGGCTCGACCCACTTTTGCCACGTCCTGCCAGCCCCTGCCACCTCTGCCCTACGTCGCTTTTTACGTCACCTTCTGTTGAAAAACTGATATCTTGCGGCAAAACAGCAGTTCGGAACCATCCTACTCGGGGAGCTAGGCCACTTCGGCAAGGAGTGGCAGTCAGAGGCAGGAGGTGGCAAAACCTTCTGCCTCTCGGCGTTTCTGGAGGTTGTGGGGGTAAGCCGTAACCTCAACGCAACTCTACCGTGAGCCGCCGGTTCAGGGCGGCTGCGGCCTTCTCCAACGTGCCGATGGTCACAGATGGATTGTTCGGGTCAAGGAGCCGATCCAAAGCAGCACGACTTGTCTTCATGAGGCTCGCCATCGCCATCTTCGTGAGACGGCGTCGCTTCATCTCCATGGCGATCTGATGAGCAATGACCCGCTTCGTTGCCGTGGCCGTGGCCACCTCCAGCAGACGATCTTCCTTCAGGAAATCGTCCAACCTGCTGCCAAGGTGAGTCTTTTTCATGGTTCACTCCGATCGCAACTGGGTGAGTCTTCGTTTTGCCGTCATGAGGTCAGCCGGGGGCGTCCGCAGGGACTTCTTCTGAAAGCCGTGCAAAAGAACCATCGTCTGCCCGTCCACCGTGAACATCACTCTGGCGATGCCGGTGCTGATATGCGACCGCACTTCCCATAGCCCGGTCGCAAGTTTACGGATGAGGGGCATGCCACGCGGCCAGCCGAACTGAGCCGTTTTAATGTCCTCTCCAAGGGTCTTTCGGTCTTCTCGCACCAGCCCGCGCAGCCAGTCGCGCACCGGCTCGTTGCCCGCCTCCGTTCGGAAGAACACGACTTCCAGAATCGGTCGCGGTCGGTCGTGCTCTTGGCCGGCTGGTGCCATCAAAGAAATGTACCTTAATTGGTACACTCAGTCGATACGGTTTTTTGGTGCCGACGGCCGCCCGACGGAGAGCGGCGCGATCTGCGAGGACGGCTGAAGGGAGGGGCTAGCAGGCTGTGGATAAACTACCTGTTGGACCGCACGATGCGGTCCCGGGTGCGCAGCACCCGCAAAAACCGGAGGTTTTCAAGTGGAAAAAGTCCATGGATGACTTTTTCCACGGGCAGCTAGACGCTAGGGTGACGTAATCGCCAACGACGGCTCAATCCCCATGTGCCACGTCCTGCCAGCCCCTGCCACCTCAGCCCTACGTCACTTTTTGGCAGAATCCGGATATTGTCGGGCAAAACCAGCATTCGGCACCATCCTACTCGGGGAGTTTTGGCCTCCCTCGCACGAGGTCGCACGAGGTCGCACGAAGCCGCAGAGTGACGCAAGTCGGTATCTCAACCATTCATTTGATGCGGGCGCGGCCTGCCTCACGGTCACGCATGAGCCACATCCCCGGCGTCATGATGGCGAGGCCATAGAAGCCGCTTCCGAGGAGGCGGCCAAAATCGGCGCGATCCAAAGTCAAAAGAACATCTGCAGTGGCCAGGGCACTGAAGAGAATTGGCCGGTCCTTGCTGACCGGAAACACAGCGGGTTTGTCGATCGTCAGCACGTCATCGACCGTGATCAGTTGACTGCTGATTCGCAGCCACGTGGTAGTTACCACGGCAGGAAAGCCGGCGATATTCCGGATCGTTTCGGCGACAGCGTAGGGCGTCGTCATCAGTCGCCAATCCCGCTCCGACGCCAGGCGAAAGACCTCCCGAGACGCACCCGCTTCCGATGCAGCAGCAGCGATCATCACGCTCGAGTCAAGGAAGAGCCTCACGGCCGCTCACGAAGCCGGCGCATGTCCGCCTCGTCTTCCTCGATCCAGCCGGCCAGCTCGTCGCGCGTGAACGTGCGTGAATCGGGCAGCGTGGCGCCCTCGGCCCGCAGCCGTGCGGCCAGGAAGAGCATCAGTTCCTGCTTCTCGGCCGGCGAAAGGTCGACGGCGGCGGATTCAATCTCGGCAAGGGTTACCATAGGCACAAGCGTACACCACGCGACACGGGAACGCCAAGGGAATGCACGTTCGCCCGTTCGTCAGGCAACGGATCGAGCCAACCGCACTGAGCCTACTCCTGCGAGTTCCTGCTGCGTCGGATCTTGCGTCGCCTCGATTCTGCGAACACTTACGGGATCTTAGGCCGACCGTGGGCAAGGATTCGCAGTCGTCGGCCCGCCTCGCAGTGAGCCGCGAGAGCATTTCGTGCAGTGCGCCTCTCGCTCGCGCCCAAGCTGATCAGCGGCTCACCATCCTGGGCGAACAATGGCGCCCAAGTTCATCGCGAGTCCGCTGCATTCCTTTGTTATGCGATTTCACGCTGCGACACAGGCTGCAACTCAAAAACACGCGCGAGCGCTGAAGCTTCTGCGATCCGGCCTGCTTTCAATGCGAAGCGTACGGCATCCAGTTTGCGAGCGTCGGCCACGCTCAGGTAGGGCGCCCAACCGGTTTCGTCATCCATCAGATCAACTTCCACTTCAGCTGCAAATCGACCTTCATGGATCAACTTGATCTTCTTTTTTGCGGTCATGGACGCACCCTTCGCGTAAACGTGGGATCCCAGAGGGCGGGGTCGGGCTTGTAGGCGGTCACCAGCACGGCAGGCCTATTGTACCCGCGAGGGATACCCCATACCGCATGCACGGGGTTGGCCTCGGCATCCAATTGAAGCACAAGCGCTGCGAGGCCTTTCGGATAGTCGGGATATTCCTCAAGCACGACCGCCCTAGGCACGCCGAAAAGAACTCCTTCGATCGTGAGGCCATCGTCAGCCAGGGCATCATAGCCGTGCTCCGATATTCGCACGTCGCCTGCCGCGATCAGGTCAGTGAGCTTCTGCCACAGGGCCGACATAATATTCCTGACGGTTCATAATACTGGCTCGCATAACGATTGCGATCAGCGGCTCGCGACCAAGGGATTATCCACACCGCCGGATTTTATCGCGAGTCCGCTGCATTGCTTTGTTATGCCGCGTTCACGACCTGCGCCTTACTCGGCCTGCTTATCCCAAACCGCACCACGAGGTAGAGGCCGAGGCCCCATGCCAGCGTGAGCGGCAGATTGAAGGCATGAATTCGCGGATTGGGATTCTGAATTTCACGCAGCAGGGCGAACGGTTGGCCCATCGTCGGGAGCATCAGCACAAGACCGAGGGCCAGATACCAGAACCGCGATAGCTCAAGACGGCCAGTCTTGCCGAGCGAGACGGCTGCCTTCACCGAGATGCCTGCCAACACAATGCCGACGAGGAGAGCAAATGCAAATGCGTTCATCATGACTCTTTCTTCAATAGCGTGGATGGCATAACTGGTATTTCTACGGAACCGCGTAACGCCC
>JBAXUW010000142.1:0-8576 GCA_037129495.1 Planctomycetota bacterium
CCTCGACAAAGCCCTTGCCGAGGTCGTGGATCAGCAGCGCCAGCAGCACCGGCCGCTTGCGGTTGAGCTGCCGCCAGACGTCGCCCAACCAGCTGACATCGTCCTCCAGAGCCGCCGCCCGTTCAACCGCCACGATACAGTGCTCATCGACAGTAAATTTATGGTAGTTGTTGAATTGAAGCAGGTATCTGGCATGAATAAATTCTGGAATGAGAATCTCAAGTGCCGCCACTTCATGGAGCCGTCGCAAGCAGACACCCAATCGCCCTGGCCGCTCGAAGAGACTTAAGAACCGGTCCACGGCACGAGCATCGGCGTCGCGGGGTAGGCTCGCAATACCGGCCCGCACTGCCTCCCATGTGGCGTAGTCAATCGGCAGGTCGTAGAGCGTCGACAGCTCCACCAGTCGCACGATTGCATCAAGGCTGCCTGCCACCTGCAGCAGGCAGCTGGGCAGGGCGGCGACGTCATTGGGTCCCACGCGAAAGAGTCCGTCCACCCGGTGGCCGAGCACGCCGGCAAAGAGCGATCTCACCGGGTGGGGCCGCCGCAGGCCGGCGACCAATGTCTCGACGACCTGCGCCACGCCCCGCGTATGACGAAAGTAGTCGCGCATGAACCGCTCGACCCCGAGCAGGCCGTCGCATGACTCAATGCCGCGGGCCGCGGCGACGCGGAGTTGCTGATCCCGCGTCAACTCGTCAGTCGCCTTTCCAGCCGCCAAGTGGAGGTCGTTTCGTAGCCGGGTGAGGAATTCGTCGGCGTCGCGGAGCGTGTCTGCGTCTGCCCGCGACAGCCCGCCCGCGTGAACGAGATTGTCGAACGATCCCTCCTTCCAGAGCACGCTGCCGAGCCACCGTACGAGCTGGATATCCCGCAGCCCACCGGAGGAACGTTTGACATTCGGCTCCAAGACCGACACCGACTCGCCATACTTTGCCGCCTCCTGCCGGCGGGCCGAGACAAGGGCCCACGCATACCGACGTGGCGCGCGGCGGGCCATTCCCTGCAGTCGGGCCGTGAGCCGCTCGACCAGTTCGGTATTCCCCGCCAGTGGCCGGCACTCAAGCAGAGAGCTAAAGACCGTGGGATCGGCCGCCGCCAGTCGGCAGGCATCGCTTACCGTCCGCACGCTCTGGCCGACATCGGCACCGGCGTCGAAGAGATCCTGGAGCAGTCGCTTGGCCGCAGCGGCGACCGGTTGGGCGGCCGCGCTGGAGTAGAGCAGCATGAGGTCGATATCGGAGTAAGGCGCCATCGCGCGGCGACCATAACCACCGTGGGCCACGAGGACGGCGTGACGGCGGAGCAGCGCGGATACTGTTGGCGGCAGATCCTTAAGAACCTCGTTCCAGAGCCCGATGACCACATCGTCGCAGAGATCGGAGGCCAGTACGCCGGTCTGAATCCCAGGCGCGCCGGCGGCATGCTGCGCGGCGATCCGCTGCCGCAGGCTGACCAGATCGGCTGCCGCCTGCACGACCGCGGGGCGGAAGATGGTCGCGCCGGCCGGTGCGGTGGCCTCGGTCATGGGGCCGGATGCCAGGGATCGTCGGCCACGCCTTCCTTGCTGTTGGCCACGCGGGCCAACACAAAGAGCAGGTCGCCGAGCCGGTTCAGATATTCGATCGCATTTGCCGGAATCGTGGTCTCCAGCCGGCTGGCCAGCGTGACCACGCGGCGTTCGGCCCGCCGGCAGACCGTGCGGGCGACATGCAGGGCGGCGGCCTGCGGCGTGCCGGTGGGAAGAATGAAACACTTCAGCGGCTCGATCAAGGCCTCGTGCTGGTCGATCGCCGCCTCCAAAAAATTGACATGTTCGGTGGTGATCCGCTCTTTGACTCCGCCGGGCGTCGCCAACTGGGCGCCAAGGTCGAACAGCTCGCACTGAATCCGGCGGAGCAGCGGATCGAATGCAGCGGCGGCGGGCAGCGTCCGGATCACTCCGAGGTGGCTGTTGAGTTCATCGACCGTGCCGAAGGCCTCGATCCGGGCGTGGTCTTTCGACACCCGCGGGCCGCCAAAGAGTCCCGTCTCGCCGGCATCTCCGGTCTTTGTGTAGATCTTCATGCCGTCTTTCTGTTCGAGAAAGGCTCGATACTTTTGCCGCTGCCCGCGCAGACTCAACCTCGCATATACTGAGGCAGATGAGAAAAACCTTCAATCGTTGTTTTCTGTCCGGCCTCATTGCCGCGTTTGCCTGCGGGCTGGCCTGTCTCTTTTGCCTACCACCGGTCACGGGCACCTCCGCCGAGCCGACGCCTGAGGCTGCGGTCCAGTCTGCTCCCGCTTCGCCACTCGAGCAGCGATTTCTGACTCTACCCCAGCAGGTGAGCATCGGCATGCCAAAGGCCGGCGAGGGATATTTCTCGCCCGACACGCGGCAAATCTGCTATCAGGCCATGCCCGCCGACTATCCGTTTTATCAGATTTTCGTGCAGCCCTTCGACGCCGCAGCGCCGCGGCCCGCCATGCCCACGCGGATCACCACCGGCCGGGGTCGCACCACTTGCAGCTGGTTTTCACCAGACGGTAAGCGGCTCTTGTTTGCGTCGAGCCATCTCGATCCAAACATTGACGCGACAGAGGCTGCCGCCCGGGCCCAGGCCGAGGAGGACCGTACAACCGGTCGGCGGCGGCGGTACCAGTGGGACTTCGATCCCCAGACCGATATTTTCGTCGCCAGCCTTGCCCCTGTCGCCGACGAACAAGCGGGCTTCGTGCAACTCACGCATGAACCCGGCTACGACGCCGAGTGTTCGTTTTCCCCAGACGGTAGCCAGATCCTGTTTGTCAGCGACCGCGACGGCGACCCAGATATCTATCTGATGAATGCCGACGGAAAAAACGTTCGGCAACTCACGAACCAGCCCGGGTACGACGGTGGCCCATTCTTCTCCCCCGACAGCCGCTGGATCGCCTACCGGACCGATCGGCTGGAGAAGGACATGCTGCAGATCCACGTGATGCGGGCCGACGGCTCAAGTGATGTGGCGGTCACGAGCGGGCAGGGGGTGCGGTGGGCCCCTTACTGGCATCCCACCAAGCCCTGGCTGATCTGGACCGGCGCCGACCATTCCGATCCGACGCAGAGGCCGAATTATGATCTCTGGATCGCCTGTTACGAAGTGGATAATGAGGGACTGTTTCGTGCCGGCCCGCCGCTGCGGATCACTGACCATGCAGGGGCCGATGTGCTGCCGGCATTTTCGCCCGATGGCACGCTGCTGATGTGGACGGCCAGCCGCGGTGGCGACAGTGGTGGCCGGGCGGCCACGAGCCAGTTGTGGGTCAGCCAGATCGATGCTGCCGCGATCGATTCAAGCCTGGAAAGTTTGTCCAGAGACGACCGCGAGCCCAAGCTCAAGCCGGCGGCAACAAGCCTGCAGCAACCAAGCCTGCAGCAAACTGGAGCAAAAGGACAACCGCAGCCATGATTGATGCAACTCGCCGCACCGGCCAGGGAGTGACTGGTTCACTGGCGATCGCGATGATCGGCGGCGGGCAGATGGCGCTGGCTCTGGCCGAGGGCTTCTGCCGGGCCGGGCTCCTCCAGGCGGCCGATATCACGGTGCACGATCCCGTGCCAGCCGCGCGGGAGCGGCTCGGGGCCCGCGTGCCGGGGATTCGCTTGGTCGAGAGCGGCGGGGCAGCCGCGGCGGCAGCCCGAATCGTGTTTCTCGCCGTCAAGCCGCAGCAGGCGGCCGCTGCCTGCCGGGAGTTTGCGAGCGGCCTCACGGCCGATGCCGTGGTGGTCTCGATCGTGGCCGGACTCACACTCCACAAGTTGGCCGAACTCTCGGGCATGCGGAGCATTATTCGAGTCATGCCCAACACGCCGTGCCTCGTCGGCCGGGGAGTATCTGTGGTCTGCCACACGCCCGAAGTGCCTGCCGCCGATCTCGCTTGGGTGCTCAAACTGCTGGCCGCGGTCGGGAGCGTTCACGAGGCGGACGAATCGCTCATGGACGCCGTAACTGGGCTCTCCGGCTCGGGCCCCGGATTCGTGGCTCTGCTCGTCGAGGCATTGGCCGATGGGGGCGTGAAGGCCGGTCTACCACGGAGCCTAGCCCTGGCCCTAGCCATCGAAACGCTGTCCGGAACGGCTGCGCTGCTTGAACAAACCGGAGACCATCCGGCCCAGATCAAAGACCGCGTTTCGAGCCCTGGTGGCACGACGATCGCCGGCTTGGCGGTGCTTGAGCAACGGGGCGTCCGCAGCGCGCTGATCGACGCCGTGGTGACCGCCGCCGCACGGGCCCGCGAGCTCGGTCAAAACAAGCTAGGTCAGTAACAAATTGTGGCAACGAGGCTGACGTTTACCGCTTCTTGCCAGCCTTCTTAACAGCCTTCTTTGCGGCTTTCGGCTTGGTGACCTTCGTGGCGGTCGGCATCTTGCTGGCCGCTGACTTCTTCGCGGCGACCGGCTTCTTAGCAGCCTTCTTCGTGGCAGTTTTCTTGCCAGCCTTCTTCTTGGCAGTTTTCTTGCCAGCCTTTTTTGTGGCACCGAAGATCTGGTCCCAACCCTCGACATAGTTGCCGTTGCTGCCCACGCGAATGACCGACATAAAATTACCTCGTTGTACGTTTAGGGAGGAGTAGGAATGGAGCTCACGAACCCGGGGGTGAGGCGGCGTCAGCCGCACCACTTCGGAGAAGTGAGGTAGTAGCGGTGAACCACCGCTGG
The DNA here is from genome assembly GCA_037129495.1 of Planctomycetota bacterium. Classification (GTDB taxonomy): domain Bacteria; phylum Planctomycetota; class Planctomycetia; order Pirellulales; family UBA1268; genus CAMCQY01. The sequence goes on from JBAXUW010000142.1 coordinate 4,688, forward strand.
TGTCAAGCGGGATGACGTGATTGTCAAGTCGCAGGCCCCTCTCCGCCATGGTCGCCCGCGACGATCTCGAGCGTGACAATCCCAATCGCGACGGGCAGTTCGCTGCGGCCATGGCGATCGCGAGCGGCCCAGTGGCCGGCTTTCTGACTGAGGACGATCACCAGTTCATTGCGATCCAGGAGCAGGGGGGTGATGTCGCACGACCAGCCAGGAGCACCGGCCTCCAGCGGCGGCAGCCGGGCATCGTTGACAGTGATTTCGACGGCAACAAAAGGCTGCGAGACGACCAGCACTACAAGGTCACCCGCCTCCAGGCCGGCGGGACGGCCAAACCGCCGCCGCCAGATGGCCGGCGATGGCGACTCCCAGGCCGCTCCCAGACGAATGGAGTGGATTGATGGCATAGAGCAGTCCCGACCTGTTACACTCTTTCGCTCGGCACCCGAATCACCGGTGATTTTCTACCGCACCCAGTACTTGGAAAAAAGGAGCATCACATCATGGGCAACGCCCTCACGTTCACCGACGACAACTTTCAGAAGGAAGTGCTCGACTCCCCAGTTCCCGTGCTGGTCGACTTCTGGGCTCCTTGGTGTGGACCCTGTCGGATGATCGGACCAACGATCGAGGAACTCTCCACCGAGAACGCAGGCACATTTCGCGTCGGCAAGGTGAATGTCGACGAGAACAGCAACCTGGCCATGACTTACAACGTGTCAAGCATTCCCGCGATCATGATCTTTCAGGGGGGCCGACTCGTCCAGCAGTTCATGGGTGTCCAGCCCAAGGTCAAACTGCAGCAGGCCCTCGACGAGGCTAAACCGGCCTGACGCTTAGGAAATTGCCGGTTCCAGTACTGCCGGTTCCAGTACTGTTTGATCAGCCGACTCGATAATCGCCGCGAGAGGGACTGCAGACGGTTTCTTGCGGCCCACGGGCGCGGCCACGGCGAGCATCCGGGTATACGCCCGTTCGTTGACAAAGCCCGAGAGTTGGGCATGCAGCCCCGGCTCGCGGAGCTTTTCCACAGCCTTGGCTTCGATCTGGCGAACCCGTTCCCGCGTGACTTCGAAGAGCGTACCGACCTCTTCAAGCGTGTAATTATAGCCGTCTGCGAGTCCGAACCGGAGGCGGATGATCTCCCGCTCTCGGTATGTCAGCCCGTCGAGCGCTCTGCCGATGAGCGACTTGAGCGACTGTTGGTGGACTGCTTGCAGGGGATCCTCATCGCGGTAATCTCGCACGAATTCACCTACGGCGCCTTCGTCAGAGTCGCCTAGCGGCTGGTCGAGCGATACCGGCTGCCGCGACATCCGCCACATGCACTGAGCCTCCTCGACCGACAGACCGGTGATCTGAGCCATCTCTTCGATGTTCGGCTCGTGGCCATACACCTGGACAAACTGCCGGGAAGCGTTCCGCAGCTTTGTCATCGTGTCGACCATGTGCACTGGCACCCGGATCGTGCGGCTCTGGTCGGCGATCGCGCGGGTGATCGCCTGCCGGATCCACCAGGTGGCATACGTCGAGAACTTAAAGCCACGGGCATGCTCAAACTTGTCAACGGCCCGCATCAATCCGGAATTGCCCTCCTGGATGAGATCCAGAAAGGAGAGTCCGCGATGGCGATACCGCTTGGCGATCGAGACGACCAGTCGCAGATTGCCAGCGGCGAGCTCGCGTTTGGCGGCGTCATACCGCTGCTGAAGATCCTCCAGACGCGTCAGCCGTCGGGCAAGCGTCTGCCGGCTTTCCCGCGTGGAGAGCAGCAGCCTGCGATGCTCCAACTGCAGGCTGTCGCGATCGGTGCCACCCCGCACCGGCTCCCTGAGTTGCCCGCGAACCTCGTCGATCCGGCCGCCGACGGCCCGCAATTGCTTGAGCAGCGGCGTGAGCCGCTGGATCCGCAGATGCATCTCCTCGACCAGCCGCACGGCTTTGTTCCGCTGCCGGACGAGCCTCCGCCAGGCCTTGCGGCGCTGCTCCAGCGGCACACTCCGCGACATCGCGATCCGAAAGAGCCTCGATTTTTCCTGTTCGATGAGCCGGAGCGTGGCGAGATTCGGCCCCAACCGCCTGAGCAGTCGGGCCTTTTCCTGCGTATTGGTCACCGCCACCTCGATCGTGCGGTCGAGGCGGACTGTGCCCGCCTTGACCCGCTCAAGCAGGCTGATGGCGCCGGCGAGGATGAAATCGTTGGCGAGCATCGTGTGGCGAAATTTTCGTCGCCAGAGTTCGATCTGCTGCGCGCTCGACACCTCGGTGGCCCGAGTGAGCAGCGGGTTTCCCCCCATCTGCAACAGGTAGAGCCGCACCGGATCGTCGATCCGGGCCGTCGACTTCCGCGACCGTGCTGCCGGCCGGGGTATTTTCGCGGCGGCTGGCCTCACCCTAGGCGGCTTCGGAACCGACGAGTTCGGGAGCGACTGAGGCAGTGGGGGGCCAACTCGACGCATGGGGGCTCCTGGCAAAAGGCGGGCATGGAAAGAAAGCTTGGGTAAGCCGCGTGATTTCTGCGGGCCCTTCCCCAAATCCCGATGCACATCCCGCGCCGCCGCTTTCAAAAACCGCCCGGCGGTGGCCGCCGGTGGCCTTTTCCTGCGAAAAAGAATGTTTTTCGGGAAATCGCCCAGCCCCCGGGTCAGAGCAACGTGTCGCCCAGGGGCGACGTCAGACCGCGACGCGCCTTCCGAAGGCAACGCCGCCACCCGCCCGACTCAAGATCAGCCGCCCGTCCGTACGAAACTAACCAAGGAGTTTCTGCCGAAGCCGGTATACTCTGCGCAGTCGGATCGGGAAACAGGCCGCCCGCAATCCTTCTGAAGGAATTCCACGTTTTTGCGGACGGTTGTCCGCCGCTCATGGTGGTGCATGGACGTCGTTCTCCTGGCAGTCATTGGTCTGGTTCTCCTGTTCGGCATGGTCGCCTTTGGCGTCGGCCACAAGGGCTGGAGCTGGGGCACCGTGGCTGCGGCCGTGCTGCTGCTGTTGTCGGCCAGCGGCTACCTATTCCTTGCCGCACGACTGGCAGAACGTGAGCGGTCCTGGCGAGCGGTGGTCAACAAAAACCAGGTCGAAATTGACCGCATCCGCGGAGCAGGTGACCCTGGTGCTGCGGCCGAGGCGAAATCAGTCGCTGGACTTCAATACACCCGTCAACGGTGGGCCAGGGCGCTGGCGTTTGTCGATACCTGGCAAGGCCGTTCCTGGAAAAAGGCCTCCCTCGCCCCGCCCCGCCCAGACAAAAACAAACCGGGCATGGTCTCGCCGGGCACAATCTCAATCCCGATGCCGAGCGAGAAAGCCGAGGACTCCCCGCTGGATGTGGGAGCCGAAATCGCGGTCTTCGACGACGTTAACGTTGCAGACGAGGGACGGTTCCTGGGGCTCTTTCGGGTGCAGGCTGTGAACGCGCAAGTCGGGTCGGAGACCGCAACGCTGACGATTGTGCCCGCCTCCACGCCCGTACCCCCCAGCGAGGCCGATCTCAAGCTGTGGACGAGGGACTACGAAGAGGTGACCGTTTACGAGAGTCTGCCCACGGATCGGTGGCTCGCGTTCCACACGACTCCCGCCGACGGTAGCGGCGGCGACGATCCCGTGGGGGGCAGCGGCTCTGCCAGCCGCTGGAGGCCGCAGCCGCGAAAAACATCCGCTGAGGAGCTGCTTGGCAACCTTGAAGAGCAGATGGACGAGTTCAAAAAGCATGGCGAGTCGGTGCCTGAGGACGAATGGCCTAAGCTCAAGGAACAGCTTGCCGGAGGCGAAATCCCTCCAGGACATTACTGGGCCGTCGTCACGTTTCTAAAGAACGTGAAGTTCACGAAGCTGAAGTTCCCCAAAAAGGGAGTCTTCTCACTCGACGCTGGCGGGGACGCGGCCGAGGCTG
>JBAXUW010000143.1:0-8440 GCA_037129495.1 Planctomycetota bacterium
CGTGACAAGCGGGAACGACAATCAGTGGCTCGTGGGCATTATAGAAAACCGCACGCGGACATCCGGGTGGGTGGTGTAGAGCCGATGGCGGGTGCCATCGGGCACGAGTGTCGCGCTTGACCGCGCAGGATGGTCGGGATCGACGGGCAGCACAGGATTGCCAGCATATTTCACCCAGTGCAAGAGGTCGGTGCTGGTGGCGATGCAGGTGCACCACTCTTTGCCCTGCGGCAGTGCCGAGGCGTGGTAATAGGCATAGTAACGGCCACCGTATTGCACGATCTGGTTGATGGCGATCTTTTCCGCATCGTAGGCGCTGGGGCCGCAGGCGAGCACCGGCTCGTCGCTCACATTGGTAAACGTCTGCAGGTCTTTCGAAGTGGCCAGCCAGACTCCTCGATCGAGCCGCTCGTAGAAGAGGTGCCAGACGCCGTGCTTCAGCCAGGCCGCGGGCGTGCCGCGGGGGCCGTCGGGGATGGGCTGGCCGGTTGCCAGGCGAATGTCGAGCGGGCCCTGTTCTTGCCAGTGGGTGCGGTCGGTCGACGTGAGCAGGTGGGCGACGTCGTGCTCTCCCTCGGCAAACATCCGGTAAGAGTTGCCTTGCTTGACGACACATACGTCTTCGACCCAGGCATCCTTGAGCAGCGGATTGGCCCCACTCCGAGACCAGTTGAGCCCATCGCCGCTGGTCGCATATCCCAGCCGCCGCATGGAACTGAGGTCGGGATTCGACCCGGTATACCAGAGAGACCAGCAGCTTCCTTCCCGCCTGATCCAGCCCCGCTCACGGAGGTCGCGATCCCAAGCCTGCGGCCCGCCACCGGTAAAGAGAGGGTCACGCGAGGCCGGCCCAAAGTCGATGAGCTCGCTCGGAAAGAGAGACGCCGCAGCGTTGGCTGGCGTCTCAGCGCGGACGACGGCGTAGAGGCCGCTGAGCGTTAGCCAGGCGGGCATGACAAGCAGAAAGTAAAAAAAGTATATCTCGCGCATGGCATCACAATACCAGCGGGAACAGTCTTGTGTCTTCCGTGGGGTAAGTTTTCTAACTTGTCCTCTTCTTGGCATCTTCTTGGCATCTTCGGCAAGTTGGAAAACTCGCCTCCACGGGGTCACGCCGCGTCGGCGTGCTTCTGCTGGAGCAGTCGGCCACATGCTGCGACCACTCGATCGAGATCAATGCCTGCCATGGCCAGCAGGTCGGTCTTGCGATCTTCCCAGCCGGGGCGAAGCGCGGCGGGCGGTTCGACGGTGGTGTGGATGCTCCCATATGGGCCGTTGCGATCGGCGGGCACCGGTCCGAAGAGGCCTACGCATGGTGCGCCGACGGCGGCCGCAAGATGCAGCGGGCCGGTATCGCCCGACACAAAAAGTCGGGCCAGGCGGCAGAGGGCGCCAAGATCCTGCAGCGATGTCTGTGGCGCTACGATCGTCGCCTCGGCCGCCGCCGCGGCGATCCGCTCGGCAGAGGCATGTTCTCCTGCGCCGCCCCAGACGATGATCGACCGCAGCCCGTGGTGGTCATAGACCGCCCTGGCAAGCGCAGCGAACCGATCCTCCGGCCAGATCTTCGACGGCCAGCCGGCGCCCGGGTTGATAACAATTGGCATCGAAGGGAGCCGCAGCGACTCCAGCCACGCCTCCATGCGATGACGGCTCACGGGCCAGTCGGGCATGTCAAAAGAAGCCGCGTGTGGCTGCACGCCGAGCGGCGCGAGCAGGTCGCAGTTGCGATCGACCACATGAGCAGCTGTCGTCGGCACACGATGTGTCGAGACAAGCCACGATCCCTCCCGCGACTCGGGCCGCGCGTGGCCGATCCGCATCCGAGCCCCGGAGAGCCAGGTAGGAACGGCGCTCTTCAGCAGGCCCTGCATGTCGATCGCGACATCAGCGTGAAAATCGAGCAGCTGGCGGCGGAGCGACCGGACGGCCCGAACCGACTTCAGCCAGCCGCGGGGGAGGCGAAAGAGGTGATCAATCGCGGGATGGCCGGCCAAGACATCGGCGGCCCGTCCCTCGACCACCCAGCCAATCCGTGTGGCCGGAAACGACCGCTTGAGAGCAACGGCTGCGGGCACGCCGTGGAGCACATCCCCGATAGCCGACAGCTTGACGAAAACGATCGATCGTGGGGCATCCATGCCACTCACTCCCGAAGGAAAAATCTCGGAATATTCCCCTAGCTCATCGCAGACGCAGCTTTTCGGCAACCCCAGTTTGCTTCACACTATGGCGAATTGAGGCCGGCCAGTTCGCACATCACTGCCGACGAGACCGCCTGAGGGCAGCTCCAGACTAGAAAAAACATCGATTCCCGCACGAGCCGCTCCGCCGGATGGCCGGACACGAAGCCGGCCCCTTTTGTGGCGGTCAGGGCGGTCTCCGCCGCCCTCACCACCAAGCGATTGGCCTGCACCCGGAGGCGGTCGCGGTCGGCTGGTTCGATGCCGTCCACTGCAGCCGCCCCGAGCCGCTGCAACAGTTCATCGGCCTCCGCTCGCAGGCCGGCCGCCACCGGCTCAATCGCAGTCCGCGCAACGGCCTCGCTGTCGATAAGACCGATCGCAGCCCGTGTGGCGCCCACCGCCAGGGCCGTCGTTGCCAGGCCGCCGGTCCGCACGCCCCCCTCGGCCGGCACGATCACGTCGGCGGGCTCGACATTGCGGAAGCGGACGCTTGAGGTGCGGCTGCCCGAGAGCGCCAGCATCTGCAGCGGCGGCGCGATGTCGAGCCCGGGAGCGTCGGTCGGCACAACAAAGAAGAGCTGCTCGCCAGCTTCCGTTATCGCGCCGGTGACGATCGTGTTGCTTGAGTCGGCGCCCGTGACCCAGGGGCAGAGGCCGGTCAGCCGCCAGCCAGCAGCGCTGCGGACCGCCGTCAGCGAAGCCGTGGCCAGGTGCCGCCGGCTCGTGGAGAGTTGCGAGATGCCGACGGTCGTCAGTGTCTCGCCGCGGACCAGGGTTGGCAGCCGCGTCTGTCGAATGGCGGCCGTGCCACCGGCGATGATTCGGCAGCCGCTGGCCCACTGCGAGAGGGCAAGCGCCGTCGTCAGGCAATGCTCTGCGATCGCGGTGAACAGTTCGAGGATCGCTTGCTCGCTGGCCGCTGTACCGCCGCAGTCGGTCGGAATAAACCCGGCCAACGTGCCGGATCTCGCCAAGCTCGCGAAGTTGCCGCTTTGCCACGGCCCGATCACGGCCGTTTCGCGGCCGTTGGCAGCAAGCCCCGCGCACAGGCTGGCGAGCAAAGCGGGATCGGGATGCCGGCATCCGAGGTTAAACATGCCCCTAGTATGCCCGACGGGGGTCGAACGAAAATGGCCGGTCGCTATACTGCGGAGCCTTCTGGAAGGTTCTTCTCCCCCCTCCATCTCAATCTCGGAGCCCATCCATGAGCCAAGCCGAAGATCGCGCCGTCCCGACTGCCAGTGGCAGTCTCAGCTTAGGGCAGCACGCGCCGCCGCGGCTCGACGAACTGTCACCACAAAATCTCCACGACAAGTGCACGGCGCTGGCTCGCAACTTGTGGTGGAGCTGGCACCCAGAGGTGACCAACCTCTTTCGCGAACTCGACCCAGTTCGCTGGCGGCAGCTCGACCACAATCCGATCGCGCTGTTGGCCGAGTTTACGCCGGAGCGGCTCGAGGCCCGCGCTGCCGAACTGGTGCTCTATAGCCGAATTAATCAGGCCTACCGGCGGCTGAAGGAATACATGGCTGGCGACTCAACCTGGAGCAACATCCACGCCGGTGTGCTCGGTTCAAAGCCAGTTATCTATTTTTCCGCCGAGTTTGGTATCCACGAGTCGGTGCCGATCTACTCCGGTGGCCTCGGCGTGCTTGCTGGCGACCACATCAAAAGCGCAAGTGGTCTTGGCATCCCATTGATTGCGGTCGGGCTCTTCTACGATCAGGGCTACTTTAAGCAGCAACTCGATATCGACGGCTACCAGCATGAGGAATACCTACAGTCGCGGATCGAGTCGCTGCCGATCGAGCCGGCGATAGGTGCCGATGGGAAAATAATCACCGTGCAGATCGACACGCGATCGGGCCCGATCTTTGCCAAGGTCTGGAAGATGGCGGTGGGCCGCGTCAACCTGATCCTGCTCGACTCAGACGTGGAGGTGAATAACCCCGAAGACCGCGAGCTGACGAGCCGGCTGTATGGCGGCGACTCCCGACTGCGGATCCGTCAGGAGCTTGTGCTTGGTGTCGGTGGTGTGCGGGCGATTCGGGCCATGGGAATCGTGCCCGGCGTCTACCACCTCAACGAAGGTCACTCCGTGTTTGCCACGTTGGAGGCGGTTCGCGGCCGGATGGAGCGAGACGGCTATTCCTTCGACGACGCCGTCCGCCGGGTGGCCCGGCAGACGGTCTTTACAACCCACACCCCCGTGCCTGCCGGTCATGACCGCTTCGACGGCGGCCTGATCGAGGAATACCTCGGCCCGATGCGGGATGCCCTCGGCATCTCACACGACCAGCTCATGGGCATGGGTCGGGTCGAGCCCCAAAACCATGGCGAGCCGTTCTGCATGACGGTGTTGGGGCTGAAGATGTCGCGGCGGGCGAATGCCGTCAGCGCGTTGCACGGCCATGTCAGCCGGAAGATGTGGTCGAGCCTCTGGCCGTGGCGGGTCGAAGAGGAGGTGCCAATCGGCCACATCACCAACGGTGTGCATGTGCCGAGTTGGCTCTCCTGGCAGATGCTGCAACTCTACGACCGCATCTTTCCTGTCAACTGGCTGCGACGAATGGGCGAGCCGGAGATTTGGCAAAAGATCCACGAGTGCGATCCGGGTGAGCTTTGGGAGTCTCATTATGCGCTCAAGAACCTGCTGCTGCAGTTTGTGCGGCGACGGCTGGCGAGACAGTGCCGACGGCGTGGGGAGAGCGATGAGGCTGTTGAAGCAGCCCGCTCAATGCTCGATCCAAACATTCTTACTATCGGGTTTGCGCGGCGGTTTGCCACCTATAAACGGGCTGACCTCATCCTCGCTGATCTCGACCGACTCCACGGGCTGATCAGCGACGTCGATCGACCGATCCAGATCATCTACGCGGGCAAGTCGCACCCGGCCGATGAGCCAGGCAAGGCCCTCATCCGCAAGATCGCGAACTTGCGAAATGACAATCGCTTTGCGGGCCGCGTTGTCTTTGTCGAGGATTACGACATCAATGTCTGCCGGCACCTGATCCAAGGCGTAGACGTGTGGCTCAACAATCCGCGTCGACCGCTGGAGGCTTCGGGCACGAGTGGCCAAAAGGTGGTCTACAACGGCGGCCTCAACTGTTCCATTCTCGACGGCTGGTGGGCCGAGGCCTTCGACGGCCACAACGGCTTCGCAATTGGCCGCGGTGAGACGCATGCCAACGACGAGATCACCGACAGTCGCGACGGCGCGGCGCTCTATAAGGTCTTGGAGCAGGAGGTGATTCCGACCTTCTACGACCGCGACTCCGACGGCCTGCCGCGGGCTTGGATCCGCATGATGATGAACTCCATCAGCTCGCTAGGCTGGCGGTTTAGTGCACACCGAATGGTGATGGACTACGCCCGAATGTGCTATGTGCCGGCAGCCGGTGGTGTTTCCGCAGACATGCATAGCCGTTAAACCGCAGTCACTCTGTCGTCTCGTCGTCACCGCTAGCAGACCTGAGGATCCGCTGGCTGATGACGGCGGCGTCGAGTGCTGCACCAAGCTGATCAATCGATTCCTCGGAATAGCTTGGAGCATCGGCAACGGTTCGCAGCGCCGGCGACCAGGCGATCCGGCTGCCCGGTGGCAGATCTTCGACGCCGAAGGCCTGCTTGGTGGGAAAGCCAAAGGTGAACCGGCGGCCGTCGACATGGATGAGCCGTTCCTCACGGGTGCCGCCAACAACGAGCCGCAGTGGGTCATCGAGCGGGGTGAGCATGTCGTCGCCGTTTTCGCCGAGCAGCCAGGCGCAGGTGGAGCAGGTGCCTGTCCGCGGGTCGACCCGGACGAAGTGCCGCACGACGAGATCCTCGTGATCGTCGCCGCGAACCATGAGCGTGGGAACGTCGAATACAATCGCGGTGTTGTGTTTCCCGATGCACGTGATGTCGCCGAGGCTCTTGTGCTTGGCCCCGAGGATCTGGCGGCCCAAGAAATCGAGCGCCATTCCCGGGAGCTTGGCGTCTGGGGCCACAAGAGTCAGGCAGCCGTCGACTAGCATGCTGTAGCCGATGCCGACCTCGATGAGTTGCTGCTTCGCGGCCTCACCGTCGCTTGCTGGCCGCACCGTGGCGAGCACGCAAAACGTGAAGGCTGAAACCGATTCTTTGATGGCTTCGGAGACATCGCCGACGTCGCCACTGACAAACCGCGGCGTGGCCAGGAGGACGATCCGATTCCAGCGGTCGCGGGCGGAATCATCCACCGGCGTGCCCGCCTCAATAACGGGCACTCGCGGGCGATCCGGCGATGGTTGTGCGGCGATAGCTGGACAGAGCAACGCGAGGCAGAACGCTGCAGCGACCACGAGCTTCGTGGCCCAGCATCTGCACCTTGAATGAAACGCGGATCCATCCACGGCGCCGCTCCTGTGGCCACTCATTCACGATCATCCCTGTCGCACACATCCCTGCGCGGGGCGGGATCATCGGGAACCGACCCCAGCGAATCAAGAGCGACGGGGCGGAAGTAGCGGCAAGAAGGGGCGACCCCGGGCGGTCTGGGTAAAGCGGACAAGTTAAAAACTTATCCCACGGAACCCCCGAAAGAGGATCGCCCGGCCGGTTAATTCGGAGGAGCAGCCCGTGATCGCGAAAATTCAATCTCCGACCGCCAGCGGTCGGCCTGCTGTGTCGCCTCGCCTTGCCGCTGTTTCGCGGCCCCCACTTCTTCAGCGGCCTCATCCACAGCCTTGCGGGCCGCGGCCATCTGGGATTCAGCCGTCTGCATCGCGTCGGTTGCCGCCTTGGATTTCTCGGCGGCCGTTTGTCCGACCGCGACCATGTCGGCGAGACTCTTCTCCGCCAGTTGCAGCCGTCGGGCCAGCGGCGGAGGGTTGGTGTCGAGCGTGCCAGACTGCGCGGCATCGGCAGTCTGAAACGCGGTCACGACGCCACTCCAGTCGCCGGCGAAGATCCGCGATCCGTCGGCGGTCACTGCCACCCTTGTGCCGATATCAGCGAGGAGTGCTGTCTCCCGTTCGAGCTTGCCGTCGGCCATCCAGAGCTTGACGCGTCGGTCGCGGCCCGTGGTGACGAGTCGCCCATCGCTCAGCCAGGCCACGCTCTCGGCGCCTCCCGCATGGGCCTGCCAGGTCTTCGCCTGCGTCGCCGCCGCCGGATCCCAGAGCCGCAGCGAACCATCCTCCGAAACAGTCGCAAGCACGCCGCCATCTGGCCGCCAGGCCATGGCGGTGACTGCGGCAGAGTGTCCTTTGAGCGTGCCGTGCTCACGGCCGCCGCGTGGCTCCCAGAGAAAGAGGTTGCCGGCACGGTCGCCAGTGGCCAGCAGGTCTCCCCGCGGCGAGAATTCCAGCGCCGTCACCCAGTCTGTATGTTTTCGCAGTTCGCTCTCGACCTTGCCGTCGGCGGTTGTGAGCAGTCGCACGACCCGCGCCGGGCCGCCCAGCGCAACGAGCCGCTGATCGGGCGACAGATCGGCAGCCAGTACCTCGTCGTATTCGTCGCCGAGTTCTGCGATCCGCTCCCCCTTCGCGACATCCCAGATCATGACCCTGCCGCTCTTCGCGGCAGCGCCGCCGGCGGCCAGCAGCAGCTTGCCATTGCGGGTAAAGCGGAGTGTCTTCACGACACCCTCCGGAAACGGCACCACGCCCAGGAGTTCGAACGACTGCGTGTGATGGAGCAGCAACTGCTGACGACCACCGACGGCCGCGAGATCGCCGTGCGGCGAAACGGCTAGGGCCGTAATCGTTGTTGGGCGGGCTGCCTGAGTAATCACCTCGAGCGGCAGCCGCGGCGGCATCACCGCCGGGCCATCGGGCGCCGCGATGGCACCGCTGGTCATGGTGATCGCGAGCGTCTTGCGGGCCACGGGCTGGCCACCAGCACGCTCCACGGCGCCGCCAGCAATCCAGCGTTTGATCACGTCGAGCATGTCGGCGGAGAGTTTGTCCGACTCCGGCGGCATCTTCGGCTCGGAGGTATGGCTCACGAGTTGCCAGAGATATGAGGTTTCGGCATCCCCCGCAACGATCACCTCGCCAGAACTCCCTCCCGCCATGGCCTGGCCGTGGCTGGTGAGATCGAGGCCCCCCTTCTTCTTGTCGGGGTTGTGGCAGCTGCAGCACTTCTCACGGAGGATCGGCAGCACCTGCTCGCTAAACGTTGGCGGCATGTCGGCGGCCCGGGCCGCCGCTGCTGCGGCAGATGCTGTCAGCACCAGCAACACGGCACGGATCCGATGACTTTTCGGCCGGTTTGTCGGCCGGTTTGTCGGC
>JBAXUW010000144.1:0-8394 GCA_037129495.1 Planctomycetota bacterium
GAAGTCTCCTTCGCGGGGACTTTCGCCGTCGGGTCTGTTGGTAGCTCAATTCTTGAGAGGGCGAAATTCCAACGCTCGTCGAGCTTCAGCCGATCCCGGCTCCGTCTTTCATAAGTGGGATAAGTTTTCTAACTTGTCCAATCCGTGTCATTATCTTGAGTGGCGATGCAGCGCCGGGCCGGCAGAAGTCTCCTTCGCGGGGACTTTCGCCGTCGGGTCTGTTGGTAGCTCAATTCTTGAGAGGGCGAAATTCCAACGCTCGTCGAGCTTCAGCCGATCCCGGCTCCGTCTTTTCACCGTGAAGCCTGTTCACCCTGAATCCAGCTACAGATTCATCCCTAGATATCCGCCGCTGGCGTCGCTGGCGGCCTGCTCGCGGGCCAAACGCTCCTTGGCACGCGCCAAGTCGCCCGCAACGATGTAGCGGTCAAAGTCTACCTCGACGGCCCGTTTGACTGACAGCGTCAGCCACTCCACTGCTGGCTGCGTCAGCCAGTCGCAGGTTTCTTTATCAATCCGGATCGTGACATCGCTCCCCACTGTCTTCGTGTCGGCCTCGTCGGTCAGCACCGTTCCCTCAAATATAAACCGCACCCAGCCTGCCGTCAGATCGTTTGTAAAGTAAAACGTGCAGCTGCCGTTCGTGAGATAATAGGTGTTGCGGGTGCCGTGTTGGGCGACCGCCCGCAGTACCCGCTCCAGCCGGCCGCGGTAGGCGGGCGAGGCATCGGCTGGAATATTGACCTGTCGCATGCTCCGCAGGGGCGTGCAGTCGAAACTGATCGTGACGGCCGGATGAGATGGTGCACTGCTCATGATAAATAAAGTCTACCCTCGTCGACCGATTGCCGCAGCCGCGCTCTTTTGCTGGCCGCTGCTGGTGATGGGGTGGCTGGGGACGTGGCTGCTGGGCTGCCATCCAACTGGCGGCCCGGCTCCGGCGGCCCGCGTGAGCGAGTCGATGCGGCTGATGGGCGTGCCGTGGACGATCACGGTCTATGCGGATTCAGAAGCCGCCGGCCGGACTGCGATCGCCGCAGGCTTTGCTGAGGCGGCGCGGCTGGAACGGGTATTGTCGGATTACGACCCTGAGAGTGAACTCTCGCGGCTATCGGCTCAGGCGCCGACGTCGGCACCGCAGCCTCTGAGCGACGACCTGTGGCGGGTGCTGGAGCAGTCGCTTGCCATCCGCGACGCGACTGACGGGGCGTTTGATCCAACGGTGGGCCCGCTGACGACGCTCTGGCGTCAGGCCCGTCGGTCGGGCCGGCTGCCGCTGCCAGACAAACTGGCGGCAGCCCGCGAGGCGGTCGGGCCAGAGACGCTGCGGCTGGTTCCCGAGGCCCGTGCGGCCATGCTCACGCGACCGGCGATGCGGCTTGATCTGGGTGGGATCGGGATGGGCTATACGATCGCTCGGACGCTTGCAGTGCTGGGTCGGCAGGGGATCAAGGCGGCGATGATCGACGCTTCGGGCGACATTGCTGTGTCAGCGGCACCGCCTGGCACGTCGGGCTGGAAGATCGCCGTGGCGGCCCTGCAACCAGCAGGCGGTGCTGGGGCGGCTGATGGTGGTGGTGATGGCGATGGTGAAACCTTGTTGCTCCAGGACGCCGCCGTGACGACCTCTGGCGATGCCTTTCAGGCGGTAGAGATCGCCGGCCGGAGATATAGCCATATCGTCGATCCGCGAACGGGGCTCGGCGTGGCGGGACCGGCAGCAGTGACCGTTGTGGCACCAGACTGCACCACGGCCGACGCCCTGGCTACGGCAGCCAGCGTCTTGGGCCCGGAGCGATTCGCGGCGGTCATTGACGGCTCGCCAGGCCGCGCCGCCCGGTTCGTCTGGCAGGAAGATGGCCGTGTCAAATATGCCCAAACCAAGCACTGGCCTTCCCAGACCACCCAGAGCCACAAGTAGCTAACTCTGGCCATGCCGATTGCGACGACTCTGACGGTTCTTCCAAGTTTGCGGGTGGGCGGGCCGATATCTCTGGAGCCGTCGCTGCGCCCTGGCGCAATTGATTCGGACATGGAGTCGGGGGGCACCGTGTCGGGCTGGTCCGCACCCTGTGCGGTCTGAAGCCCCTTGGGCGCAGCGGCGGCTTTTCGTAGAGCGTTTGATCCGACACAGTCGTCCTCCGGAAGCTTTGCCGTGCCGCGACTTGCCCGCCAACTCTGGGTTGCCCTGACGAGCGTTTCGCTGCTCGCTGGTGGGTGCGCGCCGCAGCAGCCGTTTTATTTCTTTGAGGACGGCGACCTTTCACATTATGTCGGCGCGATCCAGAAGATCGAATATCCCGACAGTTGCGAGCAGCCGCTCGACGAGGCAGCGAGCGTAACCGAACCGCTCACGCTCTCCAACGCCCGCATCGACCAGATCTGGGAACTGTCACTGGAAGAGGCGCTGCGAACAGCGCTTGAAAACGGCAAGGTACTTCGCAATCTCGGCGGCCGGTTTCAGAGCTTCGGTGGACCCCGTCCGCAGACCGGCGAGGCTGCCGTTTCCCTGCTGACCGCCCCGACCCAGACACCCACGATTTACGATCCAGCGATCGCTGAGACCGATCCTTTCCGGGGCGTGGAAAGTGCGCTGGCTCTGTTCGACGCCCAGCTTTCCAGCTCGCTCACCTGGGAGCGGCAGAACCGTCCGCAGAATTTCAGTTCCACCCAGCCGATTTTTCAGCAGCAGTTGCTCGGTGATACGGGCAACTGGACCTCCGGCATCCAGAAGCGGACGGCCACCGGTGCCACCGTCGGATTCTCCAATACGACCCTCTACGACAACAACAACTCACCGATCCGTCAGGATGGCGTGCCCTCGACGTTCACGACGAACTACGATTTCACGCTCAGTCAGCCGCTCCTGCAGGGGGCCGGTGTCACTTACAACCGGATCGCCGGCCCAGACTCATTCGACAACATCTACGGCCGTCCGCTGTTTCGCGGCGTGCTCCTCGCCCGGATCAATGCCGACATCTCGCTGGCAGAGTTTGAGGCCGGTGTTCGAAATCTCGTCAGCGACACGGAGCAGTCTTACTGGGAACTCTACTTTGCCTATCGCAACCTCGAAGCCCGCAAGGCAGGCCGAGACAGCTCGCTGGAGGCCTGGCGCAAGGTCCATGCTCTGTATGTCGAACAGTCGCGGGGCGGTGAGGCAGATAAGGAGGCCCAGGCCCGGGAACAGTATTTCTTCTTCCGCAGCGAGGTCGAGCAGGCGCTGACTGATGTCTACCGCTGCGAGAACAGGCTGCGGTTCATGATGGGCATCTCGGCCAGCGACGGTCGCTTGATCCGACCGTCTGACGAGCCGACCACCGCCAGAATTTCCTTCGATTGGCAGCAGTCCCTAGTCGAGGCCCTCTCACGGTCGGCGGAGCTCCGCAGGCAGAAATGGGTGATCAAGCAACGGGAGCTGGAGCTCACGGCAGCCAAGAATCTGATTCTGCCCCGGCTCGACCTCGTCGGCCGCTGGCGGTTCCTCGGCATGGGTCAGGATCTCATCAACCAGAACTACTCTCCATACAAGGCCAATTCGGGTGATCCGCTCGCCGGCACCGACGCCTATTCATCGCTCCTCAGTGGCCAGTTTCAGGAGTGGCAGGCCGGCGGACAGTTTTTGATGCCGCTCGGCTTCCGCCGTGAACTCGCCACCGTCCGCCACCACCAACTCCAGTTGACCCGCGAACGGGCTCGGCTCCAAGACGAGGAGCTTGAGGCATCGCATGCCCTGGTCGAGGCCGTCCGGAACATCGACACCAACTTCGCGCTCACCCAGACAAACTTCAATCGCCGCGTCGCCGCGGAGCGGCAGGTGGAGGCGGTGCAGGCCGCCTACGACGCCGGCACCGTGACGCTCGACCAACTCCTCGACGCCCAGCGGCGGCGGGCCGAAGCGGAGAGTTCCTATGCCCGAGCGCTCGTTGACTACAACCGTTCGATCTCACAGCTCCACTATCGCAAGGGCTCGCTGCTTGAATACAACGGCGTCTTCCTGGCGGAGGGGCCGTGGCCCGGCAAGGCCTACTTCGACGCCCATCGCCGGGCTCGGCAGCGAGACGCCAGCCTCTACCTCGACTACGGCCACTCGCGTCCGGGTGTTTTTAGCCGCGGACCGATCACGCAGAGCTTCGAGTCGATCGGTGCCGAGACCCGGGTCCAGCAGCTCCCGCCTCGAGATCCCGCCACGCGGGAAGAAAACGACGAGCAGGCGGCCCCGCCCGCCCCGGGCACCATGCCGCGGCAGGAACCTCGCTCCGTCCTGCCAGAACTGCTCCCCATGCCCCAGCCCGCCGGCACGTAATGGGGTGAGGGCGCGGATGCCCCTGTGGAGGCGAGTTTCCCAACTTCCCGATGCTTCCACTGAAGAGGTGTCAGCGGGCAGCGGGCAGCGCGGCGGCGTCGAGCGCCTGCTGCAGCAGCGCAGCGTCCTGTCCGCGAAGCCGCTGAAGCTGTTGCCTGGCGACCGGTAACGGGCAGGCGGCGAGATAGCCGGCCACGGCGCGGCGGATGAGTGGATCGTTGCCACCGAGGGTGTCCCACAGCCTTGCCACGTCAGCCACTGCGTTCCAATCCTGATAGCGGGCCAGATCGACCACCGCATCGGCCGCCACGCTGGGGCTGGCCAGCAATGTCGCTGTGGCCGTGCTGATCTGCTGGCGTGGGATTCGGTCGGCGAGGCTTTCCCACGCAAACCGGAGGGCCGAGAGGAGATGCCGCTGATCGAGGGCCCGGGCGGTGGTCAGCAGGAAGCCCCTTTGACGCAGATACTCAAGTCCATCAGCCCCCTCCGCCACGAGCACGCCCGCCAGCAGCCCATCGAAGCCAGTGCGAAAATCGTCGGCGGGTGTCTCGATGGCGCGATGGAGCGCAGCGTTACAGGCTTCAGAGGCACTCTCATCCTGCGTTTGGAATGCCACCACGCCGAGCAGGAGTCCATAGAGGCCCCGTCGCCGCTGATCGATGCCAGGCTCACTCACCCAGGATTGTAGAGCCTCTTGATCAACCGCATCCGCGGCGGCACTGACAGCCGCGAAGGGGGCGAGGCCAAACTCCGTAAACGCATCGGCGGCGATCGCCGGATCGGGATGCTCAAGCCGGGCGGCAAACCAGCGCAGCCGCTCGGCCGCTGGCAGGGTAACGGCCGGTGCTGCAGCCACATGGCCCAGCAGCGACTCGTCGGCTGCGACTGCCGACCAGCGAAGGCGATCGGCCCCCGGCAATGCGGCGGCGGCAACGGTTCCAAACAGCACCGCCGTGCCGTTGACCGGGCCGGTCACGCGGGCCGACACGGGGCCACCGGCATCGACCGCATCGGCCGCATCGACATGGCCGCGAAGCCGCTGGTCGATCCGGAACGGCTGGAATAAAAACCCGATCGCGTCGGCTGTAGCCGGGCCCGCCGCCTCGCCGACGGCCACCACCGCCGCCTGATCGCGCCGCTCCGCGAGCGACTGGCCGACTGTGCCACAAAAGGGACAGGCCAGCACCGGCGTCGCGGCCGACGACGTTATCACTGACCAAGTCAGCATCAGGAGAAAGAGTCGCCCGCCCATGCTGTTACTCGGAGGCTGTCACTCGGAGGCCTGGTTGGCCCGCTGCGACTGCATCCGTGCCCGCCAGTAGGGAATGTTGCAGAGGAGCAGCCGGCCGGTGCCCTCGTAGACATAGGCCCGCGGTTGTCCCGAGAGCCAAGAGCTGACAAACGATTTCGCGGGCCGTCGCATCGCCAGCGAGATGCCGTGGGAGCGGGCAACCACAAACGGCCCATCCACCACCAGTCGGTCGTTCGTAAGCTCGACCTCCTGTACCGGCCCATTCACCGCGAGGATCACCTGCCCTGCCCCCTTGAGAGCCGTTTTGTACCAGAGCAGCCCCTGGCCCGACAGAAAGGCCGTGAGCATCCATTCCCGGTGGATCGAGAGCTTGACCTCGCCGTCACTGGCCCAGAAGCAGTGGGTATCGAGGACCCACCGCTCCCCCGGCTCCACTTTGAGCAGATGGAAGCCGCCGAGCTTCGAATCAAGGTAGACCGTGCCGGTGCCGCTGTAGCGGGGTCGCAGCACCGACTCGGCGGAGAAGAGCGACACCCACAGCGACCGCAGCGACGGCCAAGGCACATCCATGGCGAGGCTGCCGTGCATATGGTTGAGCGCGTTCCGCTCTGTCCGGACGTCGTCACCGGCGAGACTCACCTTCACCCACCGCATCCCTTCGCTGTGCTCGATGTCAAACGTCGCCATCGATCGACACCTCCGCTCCACGGGTGATGCCCTCGGCCGTCCAGTCGCACTTCCAGCCTGGGAAGGCGATCTGCGGATAGGGTTCGGGTTCGAGCGGCGCTTCTGAGGAATGGACGATGTCAAACTGCCGATCAGAACGGATCCGGCCCACGCGGAAATATTTTGTGCAGTGCTGGGTCTTGGGATCGAGCCGAACCGTGCCGCCGGGACCGGCGAATTCCAGGCCCTCGGCAAAGGCCTGCCGCACTGCCTCGGTCTCAAACGAACCGGCCTTCTCCACGGCCATCTTCCAGAGGTGCACCAGGCACCAGTCTGGTTCCATCGGATCACCCGTGACGCGGTCGTTGCCGAATTCCTGACGGAATCCATCGACCCACTGCCTGTTGGCCGCAGTGTCGACGCTCTGGAAATAGCACGACGCGGCGTAGTGGCCTTGCACCTGATGGGGCAGCAGACTGCGGAGTTCGTCTTCGGCGATGCTGGTCGAGACAACAGGCAGCTTTTCAGGATCGACCTTGGCGTTTGCCAGTGCCGCAAAGAGGCCGAGATTACTGTCGCCGTTGACCGTGCTCAGCACGCAGTCAGCGGCCGAGAACTGTAGCTGTTGTACGGCCGGCTCGAAATCGCGATGACCCAGCGGCAGGTAGACCTCGCCGACGGGCCGGAGCCCTTTTGACTCAAGATACTTTTTGGCGACAAAATTCGCCGTCCGTGGAAAGACATAGTCAGAGCCCAGCAGAAAGATCTTCTTTTTTGCCCCGCCGTCCGGGCTCATGAGCCAGTCGATCGCAGGCAGGATCTGCTGATTGGGCACAGACCCACCGTAGACAACGTATTTCGACGACTCGTTGCCCTCATACTGCACGGAATAAAACAGCAGCTTGCGGTATTCCTCACAGAGTGGCAGCACCGCCTTGCGGCTGACACTCGTCCAACAGCCGAAGATGGCGGCCGCATCGTCATCGAGGAGTTGCCGCGCCCGTTTGACAAAGAGATCAGGCCGCGACCGGGGGTTGGGCGCCCGAGGTTCAATCCGCCGGCCGAGAATACCACCCGCGGCATTGATCTGTTCGAAGGCGTGGAGTTCGATGTCGCGGAGGGAAGTCGAACTGATTGCCATCGTGCCAGTCTGCGAGTGCAACAGGCCGACGGTCACGGATTTCGCGCGGGGGGGAATGCCCAGAGAGCAGCCGACAAACAGGGCGGGTGCGAGACCACGAGCCGCAGCAAGTGTGGCCGCAGCAGACTGCGCGACCGCCTGCCGGCGGGAGATTACGGCACGCCGTGGCGGCGGAGCTTTGTGAGCAGCGTTGTCGTCGCGGGCGGCGTCGGCTTCTTGTCTCATGGTCAATCCTCGTTCATCCGACGGTAGAGCATCTCAAACGGCTCAGCCGTAATGCTGACATCGCCCCGAAACGGCTGATTCATGTCGAGGATCAGATACATCATCGTGCCCAGATAGGCGGAGAGGATGCCGCCGAGCAGGAGGTGGGAGACGAACCGCATGTCGAACATCCAGCAGAGCACGATGTTGAAGACCGCTCCCAGGATCATCACATACCACATCGAGCCTGGCAGGGCCGACTTCACCGAGAAGAGTCGCATGCGGCGGCACTCCAGAAAATGATTGAGCTGCCGCATCGACTCCGCATGCAGGATTTCCTGGGCGGGGGTTTGGGGCTGGAATTCAAGAAGCCTATCGTGAAAGGCCTCGGCACGGATCGTTCCCTCCTCGGGGACGATGCCCTGCTGCTGCAGTGGCCAGGCATACTTGATCACGTAGCGGGTATAGTCGCGGAGCAGCCAGCGGAGGTTTTGCCCGTGGGGCTCCGGGTAGTGGGAGACATCCTCGTAGAGCGCCGACAGGGCCGCGGCTTCGCGGGTGACGTTTGCACCAGCCTCGGAGACGTTCTGGTAGGCGGTGACGGCGATCAGGCCCAAGAGCAGTCCGTAAAAGACGCAGAAGCAGGAGAGGATGTAGCCAACGATGTCATTGGCACCCGGCGTGTGCTTGACGAACTGCCGCAGGATCGGGCGAATGAAGATGGCCCCCGCCCAGTAGAACCCGACAAACAGGGCGATCGAGAGCGCCGCCAGACGGCCTGTGGGAATGTCGTAGATCCAGTAGTAGTCCGTCGTCATGGTTGCTTGT
>JBAXUW010000145.1:0-8300 GCA_037129495.1 Planctomycetota bacterium
GGTATGAGTGTGACATGGGATGTCGTCTTCAGCGAAGCGGTGACGGGCGTCGACGCGGGCGACTTCTCGCTCGCCCTCGTCGGCCTGACGACGAAGCAACCCATCGCAGTGACGGGCGGCGGTGCGAATTACACGGTCACCGCGAGTCAGATCTCTGGCGCCGGGACGATCGGCATCAACCTTATCGACAATAGCACGATCCGGGACGCGGCGGGCAATCCGCTCACCAAGGCGAATGCGCCCGCTTCGTTCGGTTCCAGGGCAGACGCATCCGACTCGAGCGAAGCAACGTTCCGTTACGTTGTCGCCGGCGACTTGAACGGGGATGGCCGGCTGGACCTCGCAGCCGCCGACCAGGGGGGCGCCGTGAATGTGCTCATCAACACGATGGTCGCAGGCGCCACGACCTCTTCGTTCACGCCGACCACCTTCGCCGTCGAACCGCTAGTCCGTTCCATCGTGATCGGCGACTTCAATGGCGACCGCAGGCTTGATCTCGCGTTGGCGTACGACAACTCCGTGAGCGTGCTTCTAAACACCACGGCCGATGGAGCCACGACGCCGTCGTTCGCCACGAAGGCGACGTTCGCGACGCCGGGGTCGTACGCCTATGACATCTATGCCGTGGCGATCGCCGACCTGGATAGCGACGGCAGGCTCGATCTCGCGCTAGCGGGCAGTAATCTCGTGGGGGTGCTTGTGAACACCACGCCCATGGGGGCAACGACGCCGTCGTTCGCCCCCGGGGCGACTTTTTTTGCAACACCAGCTTATTTGTCGCTCAACAGTGTCCTTTGTTCCGTCGCGGTCGGCGACGTGAACAGCGACGGCAGGCCGGATCTCGCCATCACTGGTTTTGAAGACGGCGAGCGGGTGAGCGTGCTTTTGAATACGACGGTCGCAGGATCGGCGACACCGTCATTCGCCGCTGGGGTAACGTTCGCAGCGGGGACGAACTCCGTCTCAATGGGTGACGTGAACACCGACGGCAAGCCGGACCTCGTCATCCTCGATAAGACTGCGTATTCAGTGAGTGTGCTCTTGAACAAGACACCGGCCGGAGCCACGCAGCCGTCCTACGCCCCGCTGGCCACATTTGCCGTCGACGGCGCGGGCCCTCCCTTGTCCGTCGCGGTCGGCGACGTCAATGGCGATGGCAGGCCGGACATCGCTGTTTCAACCTGGTACCCCGGGGAAGGCAGCGTTCTGGTGAATACGACGCCCACGGGCGCCGCGCTGCCCTCGTTTGCCCCTGCGGCAGCACCGTCGATCACGGGGTACTCCGTCATCCTCGCCGACCTTAATGGCGACGGCAAGCCGGACATCGCCACAGCTAACCCTTATCGAGCTGCCCGCGTTTGGCTCAACGGGCTGACGGGGAACTTCACCGGAGCCGTTGCGACAGTAGATTCACCTCCCACCGACATCGCCCTCTCGGCGACTTCGATCGCGGAGAACAACGCGGCGGGTGCGGTGATCGGCAGTCTCACCACGACCGACGCTGACATGGTCGATACTTTCACCTACACTCTGGTGTCTGGTGTTGGCTCGACAGACAACGCGTCATTCGCGATCGTGGGCAACTCGCTGAAGGCCGCCGCCAGCTTCGACTTCGAGACGAAGAGCAGCTACACGATCCGCGTCCGTTCGACAGACCAGGGCGGGCTCTCTACGGACAAGCAGTTCACGATCACGATCACCGACGTTGCTGAGTCTACGTTCGGCTCCGGTGCATGGGGCTGGGCAGGTGCGGTGATTCCCGACAACACGCTCGTGACGGGGGTGGCTTCGGATTCGGCCGGCAACGTCTATGTGGCTGGCCACTTCAGCGGCAATCCGGACTTCGATCTTGGTCCGGGCACGGCGATCCGTTCGAGCACCATGACGGATGGGTTCGTGGCCAAGTACTCCTCGACCGGTTCGTTCCAGTGGGTCGCCCAACTCGGCGGCACTGGGGAAGAGTATCCAGGTGGCATCGCCGTCGATTCGTCTGGCAACGTCCTGATCGGTGGTTACTTTAGCGGCGCGGCCACGTTCGGCGCCGGGCTGGGCACGACCACCTCGACGAGTCCCAATGGCTACGACGGGTTCGTGTTCAAGCTCAACTCGTCGGGTCAGGGCCAGTGGGTGAAGACATTCGGCGGGGGCTTTGGCTGCTACCTCGGGTCGATCGCCACGGATGCTTCTGGTGCGGCGATCGTGGTCGGCTCGTTCAGCGACAGCACGATCGACTTTAATCCTGGCGCCGGCACGGCGAATCTGACTGCAACGGGCAGGAACTCCGTGGTCGTGAAGCTGGATGCGTCTGGCAACTACGCCTTTGCGACGAACTTTACGGGCGGTGCGGCCAGCGACGTGGCGACGGATGGGTCGGGCAACATTCTGGTGACTGGAACCTACCAGTACACGGTGGACTTCGACCCGGGTGTTGGCACGGCGACGCTGACGTCGAACGGCAGCCAGGCGGCCTATGCCGTGAAGCTTTCATCTTCGGGTGGTTATCAGTGGGCGAGAAGTGTTGCCAACAGCGACTGGCAGCATGTGCCGCACGTCGGGTTCGACGGCAGTGGCAATGCCTTCATCGCGGGTCAGTTCAGCGGCACGGTGGACTTCGATCCTGGCGTGGCGGTGGATTCGCGGACCGCTTCGGGCAGTTCGTGGGATGCGTTCGCGACGAAGTTCACGGCGGCTGGCGCGTACGTGTGGACGCGTCAGATCTCCGGGTCGGGCGATGAATCGGTGGAGAATCTTGCGACGAATGCGGCTGGTGACGTGTTCCTCGCCGGGAAGTTCGCCGGAGCGGTGGACGCTGATCCGGGCGTGGGCGTGGTGACGCTGACGAGCGCCGGTGGCACGGATGTGATGCTGGTGCAGCTCTCAGCGGCAGGCGACTACCGCTCGGCGAGACGATACGGCGGCACGTCGGGCGACTACGCCAGCGATGTGGCCGTTGACGCCACGGGCAGCGGCTTGATGGTGGGTCAGTTCAACGACGCGCTCAGTTCGACTGCGGTGCAGTTCGGCCCGAATCCAGGAGACGCGGCCCTCGTGGGAGGTGACCGTCCCGCGTTCATTCTGAAGCTGACGAATCACGCTCCGACCAACATCGCCCTCTCGGCGACTTCGATCGCGGAGAACAACGCGGCGGGTGCGGTGATCGGCAGTCTCACCACGACCGACGCTGACATGGTCGATACTTTCACCTACACTCTGGTGTCTGGTGTTGGCTCGACAGACAACGCGTCATTCGCGATCGTGGGCAACTCGCTGAAGGCCGCCGCCAGCTTCGACTTCGAGACGAAGAGCAGCTACACGATCCGCGTCCGTTCGACAGACCAGGGCGGGCTCTCTACGGACAAGCAGTTCACGATCACGATCACCGACGTTGCTGAGTCTACGTTCGGCTCCGGTGCATGGGGCTGGGCAGGTGCGGTGATTCCCGACAACACGCTCGTGACGGGGGTGGCTTCGGATTCGGCCGGCAACGTCTATGTGGCTGGCCACTTCAGCGGCAATCCGGACTTCGATCTTGGTCCGGGCACGGCGATCCGTTCGAGCACCATGACGGATGGGTTCGTGGCCAAGTACTCCTCGACCGGTTCGTTCCAGTGGGTCGCCCAACTCGGCGGCACTGGGGAAGAGTATCCAGGTGGCATCGCCGTCGATTCGTCTGGCAACGTCCTGATCGGTGGTTACTTTAGCGGCGCGGCCACGTTCGGCGCCGGGCTGGGCACGACCACCTCGACGAGTCCCAATGGCTACGACGGGTTCGTGTTCAAGCTCAACTCGTCGGGTCAGGGCCAGTGGGTGAAGACATTCGGCGGGGGCTTTGGCTGCTACCTCGGGTCGATCGCCACGGATGCTTCTGGTGCGGCGATCGTGGTCGGCTCGTTCAGCGACAGCACGATCGACTTTAATCCTGGCGCCGGCACGGCGAATCTGACTGCAACGGGCAGGAACTCCGTGGTCGTGAAGCTGGATGCGTCTGGCAACTACGCCTTTGCGACGAACTTTACGGGCGGTGCGGCCAGCGACGTGGCGACGGATGGGTCGGGCAACATTCTGGTGACTGGAACCTACCAGTACACGGTGGACTTCGACCCGGGTGTTGGCACGGCGACGCTGACGTCGAACGGCAGCCAGGCGGCCTATGCCGTGAAGCTTTCATCTTCGGGTGGTTATCAGTGGGCGAGAAGTGTTGCCAACAGCGACTGGCAGCATGTGCCGCACGTCGGGTTCGACGGCAGTGGCAATGCCTTCATCGCGGGTCAGTTCAGCGGCACGGTGGACTTCGATCCTGGCGTGGCGGTGGATTCGCGGACCGCTTCGGGCAGTTCGTGGGATGCGTTCGCGACGAAGTTCACGGCGGCTGGCGCGTACGTGTGGACGCGTCAGATCTCCGGGTCGGGCGATGAATCGGTGGAGAATCTTGCGACGAATGCGGCTGGTGACGTGTTCCTCGCCGGGAAGTTCGCCGGAGCGGTGGACGCTGATCCGGGCGTGGGCGTGGTGACGCTGACGAGCGCCGGTGGCACGGATGTGATGCTGGTGCAGCTCTCAGCGGCAGGCGACTACCGCTCGGCGAGACGATACGGCGGCACGTCGGGCGACTACGCCAGCGATGTGGCCGTTGACGCCACGGGCAGCGGCTTGATGGTGGGTCAGTTCAACGACGCGCTCAGTTCGACTGCGGTGCAGTTCGGCCCGAATCCAGGAGACGCGGCCCTCGTGGGAGGTGACCGTCCCGCGTTCATTCTGAAGCTGACGAATCACGCTCCGACCAACATCGCCCTCTCGGCCGCGTCGATTGCGGAGAACAAGTTGGTAGGCACGGTGATCGGCACGCTCACCACGACCGACGCTGATGCGGGCGACACGTTCACCTACACGCTGGTGTCTGGTGTTGGCTCGACGGACAACGCGTCCTTCGCGATCGTGGGGAACTCGCTGAAGGCCGCCGCTAGCTTCGACTTTGAGACGAAGAGCAGCTACACGATCCGCGTCCGTTCGACCGACCAGGGCGGGCTCTCTACGGACAAGGTGTTCACGATCACGATCACCGATGTACTGGAGCCGACGATAAGCATCGTCGCGGTATCTGCCAATCAGGCGGAGGGTACGGGCGGCGGCACGACGCCATTTCTATTTACGGTGACCCGATCCGGCGACCTCGCGGTCGATTCGAGCGTTTCCTGGGCGGTGACCGGAAGCGGTACAAGACCGGCCAACGCAGCTGATTTCGCAGGGGCTGTGCTGCCCTCCGGCGTCGTTTTGTTCACGGCTGGGCAAGCCACAAAGACGATCACCGTGCCCGTAGTCACCGACTCGACCATCGAGGGCGACGAAGGCTTCACGATCACGCTCTCCAAACCCACGCTAGCGACGCTCGGTTCGTCGGCGGCCGCGGCAGGTATTATCCGCAACGACGACCTGCCGTTTGTCGTCATGGGTGATGCAGCGATCGCCGAAGGTGACTCCGGCACGAAGGTCATCGAGGTCGCGGTCTCGCTTTCCGCTCAAGCGTTTGCACCAGTCACGGTCGCATACGCCACGTTCGACCGAACCGCAACACTCGCCGGCACCGACTACCTCGCAGCCGCCGGGACGCTTACGTTCGCTCCGGGCGAGACCTTGAAAACCATCGTGTTGACCGTGCGGGGCGACACGAACGTCGAACCCGACGAGACCTTTGGCGTGAGACTTACCACGGCCAACGGTGCGAAGATTGCCAAGGCGGACGGGCTGATCACGATCGTGAACGACGACGTGCCCCAGATTTCCGTCGCGGCTACCGATGCGGACAAGAAGGAAGGGAATACCGGTCGCACTGCGTTCACGTTCACGGTCACCCGCCTAGGCAGCGTGGCAGGCGATCTCGCGGTGTCCTGGAGCGTGGCCGGTAGCGGTGCCAGCCCAGCTGACCGATTCGACTTTATCGGGGGTGTCCTGCCGACTGGTACGGTCTTATTTGCCCCCGGAAAGCGGACGGCGACCATCACCGTGAACGTCTTGGCGGATCGCGTCGCTGAATCCAATGAACAATTCAAGGTGA
The DNA here is from genome assembly GCA_037129495.1 of Planctomycetota bacterium. Taxonomy (GTDB): domain Bacteria; phylum Planctomycetota; class Planctomycetia; order Pirellulales; family UBA1268; genus CAMCQY01. The sequence continues at coordinate 6,053 of JBAXUW010000145.1, forward strand.
CGGTTGGGGGAGCGTTGAGCGTCGTTTCGGCTACTGGCACGATCGTGGACGACGACAGGGTGGTCCCGCCGGGCACGACGACCGCGGGTCAAGGAATCAGCCCACAAGCCTTCGCTTGGGCAGCCTTTGCAGGCGATTTCCCTGAGACGGGCACGAAAAAAACGGTGAAGACGCTGTAGCCGGATTGGTTTTTCTGTGCCTGTCGATACGAGGGGTGCCGGACTCGGTTGGGCCCGGGGAACCAGTTCTTGCATGGTCGCGAGCAGGCCTACGCGGCACCCGTTTCGAGCCAAGAGCAGATTTGTCAGAGTATCCGATCGAGGCCCTGGATCGTGACGCCATATTCGAGCGGCACCATGATTACGTCGTGCGTTTTCCGAAATCCTGCGTAGTTTCTCACCCCGAAAAAGTTCCCAACTGCGTCGGCATCCGTCTTAACCCAAGTTACGCACTTCAACTTGGGCAACGTCCTGGCCTCGGCGGACGACCCGGCGGCGGCCCTCGCAGCCTATCACGACGCCTTGCGGCTGCGACCGGACTATTTCAAGGCCCGCCTGCAGGCTGGGATCGCGCTCAACATGATCGCACCCGGATGAATTCCGGCGGAGCGGCGCAAGGGCGACCCGCAGGCCGACAAAGATTCCCATCCTTCCACAATCCCAACGGGCCGCTGGGGCAGGCCCGAGAAGGTCGGGCGGCCGACCGCGTATCTGGCCAGCGACGAGGCTTCTTTCGTGACCGGCCAAACGATCGCCGTCAACGGCGGCAAGATGGTCCGTTAGACGCCGGTTTGCCTGAATCAAAAGCACGCCGCTGCCCCCAGCTTGAGCCAAGTGTCCATCGGCCTGTGGTGTCAGTGACGTTCCTCGGCTCCATCGGGGTCACACGGTCATTCCACAAATTTATTTTCCGTCACGACGCCTCGTTCTACTCGACGGGTTTCCGCGGCGCCGGGGTGTCAGGTTGATTCACTGCGCAGCAGCGTGTTACAAATTAGGGTCCCACGGGAAACCCACGATGTTGACATCGGCCCGGGCCGTTTCAGTTAGTCCATGTCGCTCCGCAAGATTGTTTCATGTCGCAACAACAGATTTCAGTCTCGACCTTCACCTCCGACCTGCTTGATCATGTCATCATGCAACGACAGCCGCTGCCGAAAGGCTTCGCGGGCATGCTCGAAGCAGAAATAGATTGCTACAACTATTATCTTGCGCAGCCCTTGGAGAACCGGCAGTTTGCCCGCAGTCAATTAGGCCAAGACTTGTGGGTGGCGTTTTTGCTTGATTGCTGGAATCTGGATTCACCGTTACGTCGCAAAGGGTATTTCGTGGAATTTGGGGCATTTGATGGCGTTCACCTATCAAATAGCTACCTGTTTGAAAAGCAGTTCGGATGGCAGGGGATTGTTGCCGAGCCGGCGCCAGATCAGTTTGCAAAGTGTGTTCAACGGCGGTTTTGCCACATCGACCCCCGCTGCGTCTGGGGACGGAGTGGAGATGTGGTTTCGTTCAATCAGGTTCCCGGTAACGAGGAGCTGGCAACCGCGGATATCTGCAGCAATGCCGATTTGCATGGCCAGGCAAGAGCAGCGCAGAAGTCCCTCATCCAGGTGCAAACCGTGTCGCTGAATGATTTACTACGGGAATGGGACGCCCCACGAGTCATCGACTACATATCCATCGATACCGAGGGGAGCGAACATGAGATCCTCAAGGCCTTCGATTTTGGGGCTCATGCATTCCGCACGCTCACGGTCGAGCATAATTTCAGTGCCAAGCGGGAGCCGATTCACCAACTCCTATCGGTGGCCGGCTATGTACGGGTAGGCCGATCCGTGGAACGCTTTGACGACTTATATGTCAAGCCGGAGCTCTTGGGCAGGTAGGGTACCGGGCTGCCCTCTGTGCCAATGATAGGTGAGACACCTGCCTTTCCCCTATTAGAGTAGAGGGCCAGGAGGACAGAAGATGGGTGAGCGCCCACCACAGCCAGCCTTGACTGCCCTGATAGCCTCGCGGGTTGATACTTTTCAACCCAATTTCAAGGAGGCAACTCATGGCACGACCGGCAGATCCGCGGAAGTCCGCAGCATGGCAGCGACGGCTGCAGCGGTTCACGGCATCAGGCACGACGATTTCAAAATTCTGCGATCGGGAAGGCGTGTCGGTGGCCGCCTTCCACTACTGGCGGCGAAGGCTCGGTCCGCAGCAGCCTGAACGGGTCTCACGGCGCACGACATCGGTCTTCC
>JBAXUW010000146.1:0-8292 GCA_037129495.1 Planctomycetota bacterium
GGAGGACGACTTGTGATTCCTTCAAAGAGCCCTGTAATTTTTCACACTTTGATGACCGGCAGCATCCCGGCAGCTTCCCGGCAAGGACGCCCTGCAGCTGCTCAATGCCTGGTCAAGCGACCTCCAGGTCTGCCTAGGCCAGGTGGCAGTCGATAAGGATTCCAACGAGATCACGGCTCCCAAGTCGCTGCGGGAATGCTCCGGAGATCGCCGGCGCCTTGCGGCGACTGCGCTCTCTCGATCCTCAAGCGGGACACTTCAGTGAAAAAGTGCTCGATTCGAGGCAAGAGACTCCAGGCAGGAAATGGTGTAACGATGTCCTCGAAGGGATTTTGACTGGAAAACAAGGCGATTAAGCTGCGATAGCCCTGGGCAGACACCCAAGGCATAGGCCTGTTGTCCGCACTTCATTCCCAGTGAACGTTTTCCCACCATACGTCGCTCCTCCACCTCATGGAACTGCCGTCTGCCATCACTTTAAACGTTGCAATCGTCACGACAGGCACCATGAATGGAGCTGCCGAGGGCCTTGTTTGGCCTATAGAACATGGACAGTTTGTCCGGCCTGGTCGCCTTTTGTCGGCGTGAAGCCTGAGAAAACAGGCGTTTCTCGGGAGTGCACCGGGGGGATCGCCAGCGAGTGGCACGGTATTCGCCGACCGGATAAGCTAGTTGAAGCCGAACCCAGGCCCCGTACTCCCTCAGGCATCAGACAGGACCATTCATGGACCAGTTTCGTCGCATCCAGCCGGCCAAAAAGGACAACATTCACATCGTCCTTTTCAAGGACAAGAAAATCCTCGATGACACGGTGCTTGACGAGATCAAGACCGAGGTCAACCGGCTGATGGGCACTGCGACTGGTCTCGATATGCTCCTCGACTTCTCAAACGTCGAGTTCATGTCGAGCGCCATGCTCGGCCTTCTCGGCCAACTCCACCGCAAGGTCGGAGCTGGAAAGGGACGGCTGAAGATGTGCAGCATCCGTCCGGAGATCTTTCAGGTCTTCAAGCTGACCAACCTCGACAAACTCTTCAAGATCTACAGCGACACGCCCACCGGCCTAGCGGCGTTTGAAGCCTGAGTGCTGTACGACTTGGGGAAGGCATTGCGATGAACCCAGACGCTTCGGCCCTGCCCGCGGTTGCATCCGTGGGCGGTGGCGTCGATGTGCTGATCGCAGAAGACAGTCGCATTCAGGCCAAGATGCTCAATCGCTGGCTCGTGGAAGCCGGCCATACCGTCCGCTGGGGTGAGACCGGTGCTCATGCATTGGCGCTGGCCCGCGAGCGGCGACCTGACATCATCGTCTCCGACATTGAAATGCCGGTCATGACCGGCTACGAGTTTTGTAAGGCGGTCAAGACCGATCCAACACTACGGACGGTGCCTTTCATCCTGCTCTCGACGCTCGCCGACCCGATCGACATCATCCGCGGCCTCGATGCCGGGGCCGACAACTACGTCACCAAGCCCTACGAGCCAGCCTTCTTGCTCGCCCGCATCCAGTCGCTGCTGGCCTCTCCGCTGGAGGAGGCCGGAGACGGCGACAACACGCCCATGCTGGAAGTCACGCTCGCCGGCCAGCAGTTTCGCGTCAAGGCCGGCCGCCAGCAGGTGCTCAATCTGCTCGTCTCGACGTTCGAAAACGCTGTCGCCAAGAATCAGGAACTGGTTGTCGCCAATCAGGATCTCTCGGTCGCCCGCGACACTCTCCAGCGAACCAACGGCGAGCTCGTCGATCTCAACGACCGCATCTCCCGCATCAATGAGCACATGGTCCGCGACCTCAACGCGGCGGCCAAGGTGCAGCGGTCGCTCCTGCCGGGTAAAGACATCGTGATCCCGACCACACAGGTGTCGTGGCGGTATGTGCCCTGCCAGAGCCTCGCTGGCGACTTCCTCAACATCTTTCCGCTCGACGACGAGCATGTCGGCCTCTTCGTCGTCGATGTCAGCGGCCATGGCGTGCCCTCCTCGCTGATGGCGGTGACCGTGGGCCGGTTTCTCACGCCGAAGGTCTCGGATCAGTCGCTCCTCGTGCGACAGGGGCCTGATGGCAAAGTCGTGGTGGCGCGGCCCGCTGAGGTTGCCACGCAACTCAACAAGCTGTTTCAGGCCGACGAATTCTCCGGTCTTTATTTTACGATCCTCTACGGCGTGCTCCACGTGCCGACCGGCCGGCTCGACTGGGTGTCGGGCGGGCATCCAGCGATGGTCCGGGTGCCCTTAGGTGGGCCGCCTGAGTTTCACGGCGCCGACGGCTTTCCGATCGCGTTTGTGCCCGACGTGGAGTATGAACAGCAGACCCTCCAACTCGCGCCCGGCGACCGGCTCTACCTCTATTCAGACGGCGTCACAGAGGCGATGGATAAAGACCGCGAACCGCTGGGTGATCAGGCCTTGGCCGACGTGCTCGCGGCGGGTCGCTTGCAACCGCTGGAAGAGAGCGTGACGGGCCTCCTCAAGCGCGTGGAAGACTGGTGCCAGCCCAATGGGCCGCTCGACGATGTCTCGATCCTCGGCATCCAGTGGCAGCCGTGAGCGTCATGAACACAACAACGAGCGACCTACCAACCTTGACCACAGAGCCCGTCTACCGCGTGCTCCTCGTCGACGATCAAAAGCTCGTTGGCATGATCCTCCAGCGGATGCTGGCAGATCAACCTGACATCATCTTCGAATTCTGCCGTGATGCCAATGCGGCGCTGGCCACCGCAGAGGCCTTTCGGCCGACGGTGATTCTACAGGATCGTCTGATGGATAAGATCGATGGGTTTGAGATGGTTCAGCGCTACCGCGGCCTGCCCGCGACGGCCTCTGTGCCCGTCATCATGCTCTCTTCGACCGAGGATGGAGCAGTCAAGGCGCATCTGCTTGAATCGGGTGCCAATGACTATCTCGTGAAACCCCCCAGCCAGGTCGAGCTCATTGCGCGGATTCGCGTTCATTCCGACGCCTATCTCAGGCGACTGGAGCGCGACGCCGCCTTCAAGGCCCTCGAAGTGGAGCGCGAAAAGTCGGAGCGGCTGCTGCTCAATATTCTCCCCGCGAAGATCGCAGAACGGCTCAAGCACACGCATCAGACAATTGCCGATAGTTATCCGGAGGTCACGGTGCTCTTTACCGACCTCTGCGGGTTCACGCAGTTTTCACAGACCGTCGACGCCCACGATCTCGTGAATCTGCTGGATGATATTTTTTCAACGTTTGATACGCTTGCCGCCGCACACGGCGTGGAGAAGATCAAGACGATCGGCGATGCCTACATGGCCGTCGCCGGCCTGCCCGAGCCGCGGGCCGACCATGCCGATGCGGTGGCCTCCATGGCGCTCGGCATCCAGGTCGCGTTTGAAAAACTGATGCAGCGTCGCGGCATGACGATGGGCGTGCGGATCGGCATCCATTCGGGGCCAGTGGTGGCTGGCGTGATTGGCCAACACAAGTTCACCTACGACCTGTGGGGCGATACGGTCAACATCGCCAGCCGGATGGAATCTCACGGCGAGCCTGGCAAGATCCACGTGTCGCAGCCGACGCGGGAGTTGCTTGAGGGCCGGTTTCGTTTTGCTGACCGCGGAGAAGTGGCGGTCAAGGGCAAGGGCCTCATGCGAACATCATTCCTGCTCGGCCGCGTGTGAACGAAAAGCTGCGGCGTCGTCACTTCAGTTGTCTGGCGATTCTGGTCGGTGGCTTCATGGCCGCCGGCTTAGCCCGGTAAAAGCCGCAGCCGACGCCGGTAATCCGCTCATAGGTATCGTCGATGCCCAGCATTGTCTCGGCGCCACCAAGAAACAGGCCGCCATCGGCCTTCAGCACCCGCCGCATTCGCGTCACGATCGCCGCTCTGGTCTGCACGTCGAAGTAGAGCATGACGTTGCGGAGAAAAATAATGTCGCAGGAGGGCATCATTGGCCAGGATTCGTTGAGATTCATCTGCCGAAACTCGACACATCGGCGGCACTCCTGCGAAATGCTCCACTGGCCCTGCAGTGGGCGGAAGTATTTCGCGAGCATCGGCGGTGGCAGTCCCCGGACAGTTTCGAGTTGGCTGTAGACGCCGGCGCGGGCCAGGGCCAGTACGTTCTCCGAGATGTCGGTGGCCAGAATCCGGACCTTGCCTGTTTTATGCAATTCGGGAAAGTGCTCGTTGATGAGCATGGCGAGGCTGTAAGGCTCCTGGCCACTGGAACAGGCCGCCGACCAGATCACGAGCTGCTTCGGCACCGATCGCCGCGCGAGGATTTCTGGAATCAGCTTCTTGAGGGTCTCAAACGGACTCTTGTCGCGGAAGAATGAGGTCTCGTGGGTCATCATCGCATTGAGAACATCACGCTGGAGCGTGGGATCAATGCCGGCTCGGACAGAGTCGAGGAGCGCATCGAGACTGGCGAGTCTTCGCTGCCGCAAGATCGGCTGTAGACGAGCCACCACGAGATAGGTCTTTGACTCATTGATGACAACACCCGTGCACTTGCGGAGCAAGTCGCGAAGGAAGGAAAAATGGGTGGGGCTGACCTGCATGTGGCGGGGTTCTCTAAGTTTCTGAGAGGTTCCTGATCGGGGGCTCAGTTCAGCGACCGCGACGCTTCAGCCGTAACGCCACCTCAACACCGATCTGCGACAGCGGGAGCACGGCAGCAGCGAGGCCGGCCCGCACCACTTCGCCCGGCATGCCCCAGACCACGCTGGAAAACTCGTCCTGGGCAATCACCTCTCCGCCGGCCTCGACGATGGCCCGCGAGCCCGCCAGGCCGTCACGGCCCATGCCGGTCAGCACGAGACCGAGCGTGCCGCCACCCCAGAGCTTGGCCGCCGAGCGGAAGAGCACGTCAGCGGATGGTCGACAGGAATTTTCGGGTGGATCGTTTGTGAGCCGCACGCGATCACCGCTCCCGTCGCGTTCGATCGCCATGTGCTGACCACCCGGTGCCAGGAGAATATCTCCCGGTCCGACCGCCTGGCCCGTGATCGCCTCCTTCACTGGCACCCCGCAGATCCTCCCCAGCCGCTCCGCCAGTTGGGCCGTGAAAGACGCGGGCATGTGCTGGACAATGAGGATTGGCACGCGGCTGCCAGCAGAGAATACCGGGAGCATATCGGCCAAGGCGCTAGGGCCGCCAGTGGAGACGCCGATCACCACGCCGCACAGCGGCTCGCGGATGGCCGCGCGGGCCGCGGGCACGGTCCGGCTGGCAGAAGCCTGGCCGACCACCCCCAAGCCCGCCGCAGGCAATAGCCTCGGCACGAGCGCCTTGATCCTGCCGATGACCTCCGTACGAATCCGATCGGCGACCTCAGCGGGATTCTGACCAGCCGGCTTGGCGACATAATCGTTGGCACCGGCGAGCAAGGCGTCGAGCGTGGCCCTCGCGCCGCGTTCAGTGAGGCTCGAAAACATCACCACGGGTAGCTTGGGCTGGAGCTTGCGGATCTCGCGAAGCGCTGTGATGCCGTCCATGACGGGCATCTCTACATCCAGGAGCACGATGTCGGGTGGAGCGGCAGCCACGGCGGCCACGGCGGCCTGGCCATCCATCACCGCCCCCACCACTTTCAGGTCTGGATCAGTAGCCAGCGTCGCCGACAGGATGGCACGGATCGTTGCCGAGTCATCGACGATCAGCACGCGGATCTGTCGTCGCGACTCTGCGGGCACGTCGGCTTCGCGGCAGACCCGCATGCCGATTAACGTCCGGGTGAGGGAGTCGGGCGTGAACGGCTTGGCGAGATAGTCGTCAGCGCCGGCCCGCTTCGCCGTGGCGATCTTATCGGTGTCGTGCTCCGTGGAGATCATCAGCAGCCGCAGCGACCGGTGGGTGGGATGCTGCCGCAGTTGCCGGATCAGTTCGATCCCATCCATCACCGGCATGTGCCAGTTGACCATGACGAGATCCGGCCGCTTACACTTCGCCAGCACCTCCAGGGCCTCAACGCCGTTTGCTGCCTCCAGACAGTCAAACCGCAGGCTCCGCAGCGTTTGCGCGACAATGCTCCGGATCGGCTTGGAATCGTCCACGACGAGTGCCAGCATGACTTCTCCCTCCGTGTGAGTCGCGTCTAGGCGGCTGGGCTAGTTTTTGTATTGGTCGATGAGTTGTTGCAGACTCTGGGCCATCCGGGATAGTTCCTGAGATGCCACCTGCGTATTTGACGCACCTTCGGCGGTGCTCTGGGCAGCCTGCGCCACCTGCACGATGTTTTCCGCGATCTCGGTGGAGCCAGTTGTCGCCTCGGCGATGTTGCGGCTGATCTCGCTGGTGGTGACCGACTGCTCCTCGACGGCGGTCGCGATCTTGGACTGGAGCGCATCGATCTTCTCAATCACGGCGCCGATCTCGGCGATGGCGGCGACTGCCCGCTTGGTATCCTCCTGCATGGTCTCAATCCGGGAGCCAATGTCTTCCGTCGCCTTGGCCGTCTCCCGGGCGAGTTCCTTGACTTCATGGGCGACGACGGCGAATCCCTTCCCGGCCTCACCGGCCCGGGCAGCCTCGATCGTGGCGTTGAGCGCCAGTAGGTTGGTCTGCTCGGCGATGGTGGTGATCACTCTCACAACCTGCCCGATCTCGGCACTTGAGCGGCCGAGGGCGTCCATCGTGCGGGAAGTAGTAGCGGCTTGGCCGACGGCATCGCGGGCGACGGCCGCTGCAGCCTGTGAGTTGCGGGCGATGTCGTGGATGCTCTCCACAAGACTCTCGATCGATTCCGACACAACCCGGGTATTGCCACTGACCTGCTCGGCTGCAGCCGAGACGAGATTGGCCTGAGCTGTCGTCTCCTCGGCTGCCGCGCTCATCTGCTGGCTGACACTCGTAAGCTCTTCTGAAGCGCTCGCCATGGCATGGGTGTTGTCGACGATACCAATGACAAGCCCAGCCTGCCGGCGGGCCTCACGGGTGAGCCGCTGGGCGATGCCCGAGGAGACAAGCAAGACACCGAGCGTCGTCAGGCCGAAGAGAGTGAGTAAAAAGTTTCGTAGCCGGTGGATCGGCGCCATAATCTCGGCTTCGTCGATCTCCGAGAGGAGCGCCCACCGCACCGACTTGTCCTCGAAGCCCTCGTCGCTATGTACGGTGACCGGCGCCCAAGAGCGGAGGACTGATTTATTGCGGTAGTCGAGGCCGATGGCCGTGCCCGACTTCCCCTCGTCAAGAGCGCTTCTCACAGCGGAATTATCGACCTTGAAGGCGGGATCCATGACGGTGCTCTCCACACCGAGTTCCTTGGCAAACCGGGAGTTGCTCCGGAACATATTGTCAGACCCGATGGCGTATGTCTCGCCGGTCTCTCCCATGCCGGTGGTTTCACCGATGATGAGATTGGTCTCCGCTAGGTTGATCTGGAACGCCACCACACCGATCAGGATGCGGCCGTCATAAATGGGCGCGGCGATGAATCCCGCTGGCCCCATATAGGAGGGGAAGTAGCGGGCGAAGTTTGCGAAAGCTACCGCGTTTTTGCGGCCGCTGGCAGCGGCTTCCAGGAGGGCTTGGCCGAGCCCCGTGACGGCCATCGATCCGTTCTGGAGAGAGCTGGCAAAATCGATCTCCTTGAAGACCGAGTAAACGATATTTTTGGAGGCGACGTCGTAGAGAAAGACGTCGTAGAATTCATACTTGTCACAGAGGCTGCGGATGGTTGGGTGGAAGGCCGCGTGGGCCCGCGAATAAGCCGAGCCGTCGTCGGCGGTATCGAGCAGTTGCTTTGAGCCGAGTGGATTTTCATTCTGCCGGATGTAGAGATTCTGCAGGTAGGCGCCGGTGTCGCCGAGCGGATCAAAATAAGGCTTTATATCTGGGGGGCTTGGATTTCGCTGGCGAAAGGCACTTGAGAACTCACCGGTGTAGTAGGTCTCAAGGCCACGGCGGACCTTTGCCAGGTCTTTGTCATCGATCTCGTTGTCGGTGAGCACCGTGTCGAACCCGTCTCGCAGTTGCTTCATGGCGTCGATCGTCATGCGATCCTCCGCGAACACGCGGATCTTGCTGTGGAGGCCATCGAAGTGCCGGCGAACCGACTTGGCCGTGACGGTGCGAACGGTCTCCAACTGGTTGAAGGCCTGGGCTTTGAGTGTCGCTGCAGCGGCGCGGTAGGCGGATAGACCCATAACTGCCAACGGCAGGAGCGACACAGCGAGCAATGCCAGCAACAGCGGGTTTCGAAGAAAGGAGAGCCAGCCGAAGCGGTCGCCGGTTGTGCCTGCTGCCACACTGGAGGGTGAGTTGCCTCTGTCAATCGTCATGGTCGTCTCCGTGCCTTTTCTAAAAACCGCTTTGAAGTGATGGTCTG
>JBAXUW010000147.1:0-8242 GCA_037129495.1 Planctomycetota bacterium
GACCTGCTTGCCAAGCGGCCGGCGGCGGGACTTCCTCCGGCCGCCTTGGAATGGGTCATCGGCAAGCAACTCGTCAAGGAAATCGGTGAGGATGACTTTCTGACCGTCGAGCACTTCACATCGCAGCCCCGAGGCAGCGATCAGGTATGAGTGACACGGCAGACCCACCACCCGCCGCCAGTGGATCGCGGCTTTTCGCGCACATCACCAAATGCGGCGGAACGAGCATCCTCGAGGCGATCCACGACGCGTACCCCGAATCCAGCCGCCTCGAACTCAACGGCGATCAGTACACCGAGAAAAGCAGGATCCTTGCTGACGTAGGCAGGAGACTGCGATCCGCATCAATAGTGTTCGGTCATCGCGTCTTCGCGGGGCTTTGCCCCTTCATGCAGCAGCCCGTTCAAATGGTCACGGTGCTCCGCAATCCGATCGACCGCGCCATCTCGCAATACAACTACATCCTCACCCGACCACCGGAACGGCAGGTTGTGCATCGGGCACTCACCTCGGACAACGTTCGCGTGCCTTTCGCAGCATGGCTGAACGATTTTCCACCTGCCAGCAACCATATCGTCTGGATGCTGTACCAGGTGCTCGGCGACGAGAATCGCATCTTCGACTTCTCACGCCGGGTAGGCCAGGCCGAGTTTCAACTGGTGTCCGAACGACTCCAATCGTTCTCGCACATCTTTTTTGTCGAGACCGCGGGAGTGGATGAAACCACCAGAGTCCTCACCGGTCTCCCGCCACGTGTCGCGAATGTGGGCACCGGGAAGTATGTCGACCCAGCCGACCCGGAAGCCCGCCGCATAGCCGCTGACTCCTGTACCCTTGATCGTGCGGTCTACGAACAAGCGCGTCGCAGCTACGGTCAATCGGCCGAAACCTAGGCGACCACCCGACGGCGCCTCAGCCGATACCACCCAGCGACGCACAGGCCGATACCCGCGATGGCCAGCGAAGAGGGCTCAGGCACAACGACCAACTGCCCGGCCTTGTAGCGATCACCGATGGCGTACCTGTTGTCCTCATAGAACGACATGGTCTGCCCACCGCCGATGTCCGCTTTCCATTCACCGTCGGCGTAGGCGAAAGTAGGGGTGCCATACGATCCCGAAATGGCGAACGAGAACAGATGCCCATTGAAACTTGATCCACTGAAGAGCTGCCACGCTGAGAAGTTCGCGAATCCATTTGCCATAAAGTCGACCGCCACGCTGCCACCGGTTGCCCCGAAACCTACGGAACTATTGGAGACGATTCGGTCGTAATTCGCCAAATCACTGATCGTCATGGCCGCTGTAGCTCCCGATGCGAGTTGGAGCGATCCAACCGTTAGGGTGCCAATCGCGCCCTCCGAACCGCCTGGTGCGATCGTGCCGTTCTGCATGTTTACAGCACCGGCAATCGTTCCGCTTCCACCGAGGGTGCCCGCATTCACCGTGGTGGTGCCAGAATAGGTATTCGCGGCGTTGAAGTAGACGGGACTCGAACCATCCAAAACGACTGCCCCCGATCCACTTATGACTCCGGTTACCACTATCGGAAGAGCCGCACTGCCCGAAACGCCGGCCGCGAACGTGAGCGTGTTGTTCCCGAGGCTGACGGGCCCGGAGATCAGAAGCGAATTCCCGGTAAACCCAGTGGCTGAAGCCGCCGACACGATCTTAGCATCCGCAGAGAGAGCCATTGACCCGGAGAGCGTGGCGGTCTGATTGTTCACGCCGAACGACGCCCGAATTGCCCCGAGGACAGTCGTGCCCGATGTCGTTCCGTTGCCGCCGATGTTGAAATTATTAGCAATGGTGGAACCGTTGCGAACAACGACCGTGCCACTGCCACTCGCGGTCACGAGCCCCGTGCCGAAGCCATAGTCGTTCGTTGCGCTCTGATTGATCAGCGACGTGCTGTAAGCGTTTTGCACACGACCATTGGTGACGATGACACCGCCCGAAAAGCTGCTGCTGCCGGAAAGGTCCAGTTCGCCGACACCTGTCTTGATGAGGCTGACCACACCAGCCCCGTCGGTGATCGAGCCCATGTAGTTGGAATTCACAGCCGAATTCGTGGTGAGCGAGGCGGCTCCAGCGACCGCCGAAGTAATCACCCCTCCGCTCGACCCGCTCAGCGTGCCAATCGCCAACGACTGACCGTTGAGGTCGAGTCCGCCAGCATTGACCGCCAAACCGCCTGTCCCAAGAGCGCCTCCGCTGCCTGCCCGAAGCGTACCCGCCGTAATCGTCGTGCCGCCCGTGTAGCCATTCGCACCGCTCAGAAGAACACTCGAACCAGTACCGTTCACAACGATCGCGCCCGTGCCGTTAACGGCACCAGTAATCTCAATTGGCGTGGCGTTCGTGCCGGACGCACCAGGACTCAGCGTCAGGACATTCGAGCCCAGATTGACCGGACCTGACAGAACCATCTTGTTGCCAGACAGCGCAGCGGTTGAGGCTGTCTTCAGGGTGGCAGCGGCAGAGAGCGTGACGGTACCCGACAGAGTGGCAGTCTGATTGCCAACCGCGAACGAACCCTTGATCGCGCCCTGCGTGACACCCGAGATCACGGCACCCGCTCCGTCGAGGGTGAAGTTGTTCGCGATAGTCGAACTGTTGCGAACCAAGACCGAGCCGCTTCCACTCACGTAGACGCCACCCGTACCGAACGCATTGTTATTGGTGTCGCCGGTATTTGTGAGCGAATTGCCCAACGCATTCTGCACTCGTACGCCGGTGACATACGTGTTGCCCGAATAACTATTACTTCCAGCGATGTACAGAATTGCGGTATTGGTACCCGAACCAAAGCCGCTCACGGAACCAGTACCGGTCACGCCACCCGTCAGACTCAGGCTGTGACCATTGTTGAGCGTTACAGTGCTCGAACCCGACAGCGTCAATGCATTCCCGACCGTGTCGCCGGCAGAGCCTCCGGCGGTCGTCGTGATAGCCGAGCTGTTCAGGGCGAGCGTGGAACCGCTCAGCGTGAAGGTCGATGTCTGGCCGGCAGAGCCATTGTTGGTGAAGGACATCGCTACGGTGTTAATCGTGCCGATGTTATTCGTGCCGGTTGTCCGGGTAGTGCCGCCGAAAACAAGGCCCCAGTTGTTCGACGTCGTCGGCGGCGTGCTCCAGTTAGACGCATCCGACCAATTTCCGCTGCCGCCGAGACCAGACCATGTGGTGGTGGTCGGTGGAACCGCGTGAGCCGGCGCTACCGTCAAGGCAACACCGAACACCAGCACGACATACGCCAAGCAAAGACGGAAATTGGCAGTGATTTTGGCCTTAAGCTTCATTTTCTAGCTGCAATTCTAAAACTGGAAGCCCGAATAAATCAGATGGGAAGATTATGAGGGTGCCGCAGATTCCCGTGATCATCGCCCCCCATGAAACAGAAGTCAAGCAGCCGGCTTGAAATTATCCAATTTTCCTAAATCACCGAGTCTATATCCCCCATTAGAATGGCATGGTAGGGGCGAGTGGGTGCCGAAAATGACACACAAAGCGGCGTAGCACGCAAAAAACAACGGTTTTTGCCGGATCCCCCGGTCTGGCCGGGCCTTCACCGCCTACCGGAGAAACGCCTCGTGGAGGCCGCCGTCGACGGTGATCACCTGTCCGGTCGTCTTACTCAGCCGCCGTGAGACCAGCAGAAAATAGGCCTCCGCCTGATCGGCCGGCGTGATCGGCGACTTCGTGAGCGTGCGGTCGGCGTAGAACTGGGCTAATTTGCCGACCAGTGAGTCTGTCGCCTCGTCCTCTGTATAGGAAATCTTGTATTTCGCCAGTGAGCCGATCACCCGGTCGCGCGGAAACATCGCCGAGCCCTGCACCACCGTTGCCGGCGCCACGCCGTTGACCCGCACCAGCGGGCTCAGCTCAATCGCCAACTCCCGCACCAGGTGATTCGCCGCCGCCTTCGAGCAGTCGTAGGCCAAACTTCCCTTCTTTGGCACCACGGCATTGGCACTGGTCGTGAGCACAAGATTGCCCCGCAGCCCCTGCTCTGCCCAAGTCTTCGCAGCCTCGTCAGCCACGAGATAGCTGCCGGTGACATTGATGCCAAACGTCAGCGACCAGCGGTCGTCCGGGATGTGGCCGCTGGTGTCGCTGGCCACAAAGATGCCAGCCGTAACGCAGATCGAATCAAACCCACCATACGCGAGCGCCACTTTGTCGAGCATCTGCCGGATGCTGGCCCGATCGGTAATATTGGCCGCCAGTCCAATCGCCGGGCCGCAGCCGCTGATGCCAGTGCCGGCCACGCCAATCCCCTGCCCCAGCTGGGCAATAATCTCGTCGGCCGTCGCCTGGGCAGAGGCCTCGTTTAAATCGACGCAGACGATCGCGGCCCCTTCGCGGCAGAGCCGCAGGGCCGTCTCACGGCCGATGCCCGAGCCCGCGCCGATGACCACAACTACCTGCCGGGCTAGCTCCTTCTCCGGCGGCATCCGCTTGAGCTTTGCCTCTTCAAGCAGCCAGTATTCAATGTCAAACGCCTCCTGCTGCGGGAGCGCCGTGTAGCGGTCGATCGCCTCGGCTCCCCGCATCACCTCTACGGCGCAGTTGTAGAATTCCGCCGTCACGCGGCTCTCCGACTTGTCTTTGCCCCAGGCGATCATGCCGAGGCCGGGGATGAGGATCACAGTCGGGTTGGGATCCCGTAGCGCCGGGGAATTCGGCCGCTTGCAGCGTTCGTAGTAGGCCATGTAGTCCTTGCGATACTGCTCCAGGCCCGCCGTCAGCTTCGCCTTGAGGGCGGCCGTGTCTTCGGTCTGCGGGTTCCAGTCGATATAGAGAGGTTTGATCTTCGTGCGGAGGAAGTGGTCGGGGCAGCTCGTGCCCAGCTCTGCCAAGCGGGCGGCGTCGTGGGAGTTCACAAACCGTAGAATTCCTTCGTCAGACTGCACAGTGCCGATAAATCGCCGCTGCTGGCTGACCCGGCCGCGGAGCCAGGGCAGGATCGCGGCCAGCGTGGCCTCCAATCGATCGGTCGGCAGCGTCTGATATTTGGGGCCGCCGAAGGCGGTCTTGTCGCCCCCCTTGGCCTGGTATTTCTGGTCGATGAAGGCTGCCGCCTGCTCGATGAAGTGGAGCGTGGCGAGATAGCAGTCTTTATCGTCGTCGGCCCAAGAAATGAAGCCGTGCTGGCCCATCATGATGGCCTTGGCAGCGGGCTGCTTCTGGCAGATCTCCTGCATGGCGAGCCCGAGTTCGAAGCCGGGCCGCATCCAGGGCACATAGGCCATCGTCTTGCCAAAGATCTCCGCCGTGAGCTCCACGCATCGGCCCGAGGCCGCGATTGCGATGATCGCGTTAGGGTGCATGTGATCGACGAATTTCCCCGGGATAAAACTATGGAGCGGCGTGTCAATCGACGAGGCCCGGGGGTTTAAATTGAACGTGGTGTGGGAATACATCCCCACCATGTCATCCTCCGCCTGACTTTTGAGCCCCTTGTCAGCACGATTCCCATACGCCTGCTGGAGGCCGATGAGCCGCTCTTGATAGAGCGAACTGAAAAACTCCCGGCCCGCAGTCCGCAGATCGCCGCCCGAGCCCTTCACCCAGAGAATGGTTGTGTCGTGGCCGGTGAGGGGATCTTTTTCGACGATCTTGGAGGATGTATTGCCGCCACCAGTGTTCGTGACCCGCTGATCGGAGCCGAGGCGATTGGAGCGATAGACGAGCCTGTCGGCCCCGGAAAGCTTGGCAGCATCGGCGTCATTCCAGAGATTCGACACAAACTTAAACTGACTCATCAAAAATCCTTTCGGGGAAACCTCTCGTTCATCCACGAAAGAATCGGGGGATTCTCAGACGCTGTCAAGCGAGGCCGAGGGCTGCGCGCAAAAAGGGGACGCAGCCACTCCTGTTCGGCACGAAATTTGCGCCAGAGAATCTAGCGATTCCGGGTTAAGGATAGGCTGAGTTGCGCCCTGGGCTCCAAGTTGCCATAGTGTGAGCCATAGCCGCAGCTCGCCGCAAGATCCGCCCTGAAGACATCCACGGCTTGAAGTATTTCAAGGCGCTGCAGGGCCTGATTGAACGGCTGCACTTCGTGGGGACGCAGCGTGACAAGGCGGGCAATCGTGACCTGCATATGGATCAGTATTGTTCGCTGTCTGACCTGCCCCCATGAATGACGCCAGTTCTTAAGTTAGGATTTTGCCTCCAATAGACCACGCCTCCGGGGCCGGGGGGCGATAGCCCAAGGCACTGTGCGGCCGGATCGTGTTGGAGTGCTGCCGATAAGCGCAGCCAGGCTCTCCCTCAGCATGCGGTCGTCCTCCACGATCGACACCCGCAGCCGCCCTACCGATGGCTCAGGACTGCTCTGTCGGCGATCTTCGGGGCCTGTCCGTGCCGTCATTCGTGGGCCTCGTTGGCAAGGGGGAAAGAAAAAGGTGACAGCCACGTGGCTGTCACCTTTTTCCTGACACGGCTATCCGTGTTGAAAGCATGTGCCGATGGCGGCGGCGATTTTCTTCGGGCAGAGGGCTTCGTCGGCGAACTCTGGCCAGCGAGATACGGCGGCATCGACCTGTTCGATGATCGGACTCGTTTCGCGGGGCTTCAGGCCGAATTGCTCGGCGAGCTTCAGGCAGTGGCCTCGCAGGGGGCGGCGGCCTTCGCCGAGGACGGTGCTGGAATGCTCGCCACCGGGGCCCGGGGAAAAAGTCAGGTCGTACGCGGGGGCGAGCGACCAATGACCGGTCTGGTCATCGAGCGTAAACGCGAAGTTCTTGGCGTGGTCGTCGCGATTGTGGGTTGCCACGTTGAACAGCATCAGCCGAAAGGCCCGCAGGAGGTCGGCATGATTGCGGGTGAGGGACTGCGTGATCTTGAACACGTCGGCGTAGTCGGTCGAAGGGATGCGAAAGTTGGCGTGGATCAGGTTGGCGAAGGTGTGCATGTGAATGCGACGATCGGCATCGGACCGATCGAATCGCCGGACGGCAAAAAAACGGCGCATGCCTCGGCCACGACCGACCTCGAACAGCCTGGTCGGTGGCATGTCGATCCCGGAGGCCCTGGCCATCAGGCTGTAGGCATACTCCACGGCACCGGCCTCGTGGCCGTCTGGGCTGGCTGAAAACTTCACGATCCAATGTTCATAGCCATCGGGAAGTGCATCTTCGCCAGAGACGATTCGGTCGCCTTGAATGCCCACGAGCACCTTGGGGCGAGCGCCGCCCGGCGAGCCGCCAGCCCGTATCAGTTCCGGGAGCACCTCCGTGGCGTCGCCCTCCAACACCGCCTTGGCGTTGCTGCCGAGGGCATCGAGGTCGAGAACCTGCGGCTCGCCACCGGACTCTTCGTGAGACGGCGGATGGTAGGTCAGCGCCCCCATCGTGCGTGTGCCGAGATACGCCAGGCGATCGAGTGGTGAGATGGCCTTGGGATCGATGCCATGACGGCGGAAGTGCCGATCCATCAACAGCAGACCCCAGCCGTCGGGCAGGGAATCATCAAAGACTCCGAACAGGGGGCCGAATGCGTGATCCGTGTGAGCGATCAGGCCGGGCTGAGTTCGGAGTTTGAAGGGTGACAGTTCGATGCCGCTGCCAAGGAATATGGCGTCATATTCGAAGTAGATCCGTCGATCCTGCTCGGCGAGTGTGCCGACTGTCACCCTATCATGTGCCGAACGGTGCAGCCTGACCGTCAGCTTTCTCATTGCACGCCTCGCTTCCGTTTCGGGATCGAGGGGGCGGTTCGCGCGGCCAGTTCCTCGATGGATGAAGCGGGCGGAGGGGCGAGGAGGACGGCGAACTCATCCAAGCGGCCCAGGGCATGGGCCACTTTCAGGATCAGTTCAAGCGACGACTTGCCGGTGGCTTCGAAGCGGCGATAGGAGGCAAGGGTCACGCCGGCGCGACGGGCAAGCGTGGCCTGGGTCCAGCCCTGGAACAGACGAACCTCCTTCGCCCTGTGAGCCAACACCCGGGCCACGTCAGCTGGACCGATCCAGGGAGAATGAGCGTCGGGCTGGGAAAGCATGCAGGTGCCTTGCAAACGACAAAATAGTATCACTTCATCGCGTAAAATATACGCAGAAGCTAATATTTTAGCATTACGGAAAAACGCTGTCAAAAAAGCATCGGATGGCCCAAGGGCTATCGCAGCTGAATCGCCTTGTTTTCCAGTCAAAATCCCTTCGAGGACATCGTTGCACCGTTTTCCTGCCTGGAGTCTCTTGCCTCGAATCGAGCACTTTTTCACTGAAGTGTCCC
>JBAXUW010000148.1:0-8194 GCA_037129495.1 Planctomycetota bacterium
GGCGGCAAGGCGACCACTTGCCGTTCCCCTCTATTCGCAGACTCAACCTGGTGTTCAGCTAACCCTTTGGCCGCCGCACTCTCCGGCTGATCCGCTGCTTGAGCTGCGTCCAGCCAGGCTCTAGTCGCGTTGTCATCCGCCAGCACCGCAGTCTTGACCGCAGCGACGCCCGTAGGCCTAAGACTGCCGCAGCCACCGGCGTAATCGCTGCCGTGCCTGGGAACGCCGCGATGCATCCAAGCGCAGCCTGCACCTCTGCCGTCGTATCATCCCGCTGAGTGATGGCCGCCACGGCAGCCCCCAACTCAGTACCATCCGCCGATTCCCCTGCCACGGCCAGCATCTCTAGGATCCACCGCAACCTCCCGGGCGGGCGGCGCCGCCAGTTTGCGGCGGCAAGGAACGCCAGCTGCTCAGCCGGAACAGGCGCTGCAATGCCGACGGCACCGTCTGCTCCAGTCTTTTGCAGCACGGCTGGTGGACTCCGCCAGGGACCGCTGGGCCAGATCGAAAGCCAGAGGCTTCCGGTGCCAAACGCATCGCCAGCGGGGCCCGACCGGGCAGCACGATCAAGCGCTGCAATATCGGCCACCGTCGCCCCGGGCACAACAATCTCGAGCGACCGCAGCGCGAATGGCCGGCCGGCGAACGAGCGGCCCGCCCGCAATGTAGCCAGATCCCCGATGGCCACGGCCTGAAGCGACCGTCTTCGGCATTCCTCCTCAATTTGCTGGGCCGCAGCGTGGGCAAGTTCCGACACAAACCATTCCCGCCGGCTCCAGCCACGGCACCTCTGCGGTTGGGAACTCTCGCCGGCGGCAACGCCGAGCCGTGCCACGGCCGCGGCCGCCAGTTCCATGCTCGCCGCATCCTCGAGGTCGAAGCTACAGCGGGCCAACCAGTCGCGCCATGCCGCGAGGGCAGGCTCCTGCGGCGCTAGGCATGCTGTAAGCAGGAGCCGCTGCAGGCAGGTTGGTCCCGGTCCATACCAACGATTCATCCGCAACGAGTGGGGATGGGATAGATTCACGGCTGCTGTTCCCCACGCTGCCGGGCGATATCCTGGCGGGCTACCGTTAGCAATTCACGACGAGAGGTGACCACATCGGTCGACAAGCTCGTGCCGCGGGCTGTTTTATGGAGCACTATGGCAGGCCCACGGCACTGATTCTGTGCGAGATTCGGCCGCCGCGTCGACTCTATCCTCACGGTTTCTGCAGCAGAGCGCCTGAAAGTATACTCTACAATTTGCGGTATTGCTCTTTTCTCGCGATGACCATCTTGACCTGCTCCGAAGAAACCGTGCGGCTGTGGGCGATGCAGTTGCTTGCAGCGCCGCAGGCCTCCGGGCTGCTCCAAGCAGCTGCAGCCAAGATCGCCGCGACCGGCGAATGGTTAGCCGTGCTCCGGCTCTGCCAGCGGTGGAATGTGCTGCCGAGCCTGGCGGCAACAGTTGCCCGAGAGAAGATCGCCCTGCCCTCAACCCAAGCCGCCAGCCTGCAGCGTGAAAACACGCTCGAATTTTTCCGCACCACGCTCTGTCTGCGGGTGGGCTGCGAGGCCCTGCGGCTGCTCGCCGACGCCGGTATCCCAGCTGTTGCCTTCAAGGGGTGTGCTGTCATCGCGCTCTTGCATCCAGGTAGCCGGGGCCGCATGGTGCAGGACGTCGATGTGCTGATCGAGGCCGATCAGGTACCGGCGGCCCTTACGCTCCTGCAAGCACACGGCTTCAAGCGGACTGTCGGGGACGGCGACCTCGCCGACTACATCGCGTTTGTGCAAAACTCGCCAGGCGCCGCCGGCAACCAGGCCATCAGTCTCACAGGCCGGCAGTCCACCGCCCTCGATCTGCACTGGAAGCTCGGGCGACTCGATGCCGCCGAACTGCTCGGCACAGCCTGGCGCGTAAACTTTTTGGGGTTTGAGGTGCCGATCGTCCGGCCGGCATTCGGCCTCCTACTGACAGTGCACCATGCGATCCGCAACGACTTCGTGCCCGACGATATCGCCCGCGACGTGCTCGACTCGTGCGGCTGGTTCCGCCTGCTGGCGGCCGACCCGGCCGAACTCGCCTGTGCCAGAGAGCATGCCGACCGCTGGGGTCTCTCCGATGCCGTCGGAGCCATGAGCCTGATCGGGCAACACTTCGGCCATGCCGGACTCTTGGGCAATGACAGGCCGACAGCCGCCGCGTCCGACCTTGCCGACCTCTATCTCCGCCAACTTGCATCCGCACCGATCAACACCGATCTGGCCTATCTCGGCAGCAGCCGCGCAGCACGGCAGGTGCTCAGCGGGGCGCTCTCCGGCTGGCGCCGGTATGCGGGGATGATGCGGGCCTTCGAGGCATCCAATGGCGAGGAGTCTCGCTCGCTCTGGCAGCGAATCTGGCGGCTGGCCCTCGCTGCCTGGGCTCTGTCCCCGGCTGAGTGGCGACAGGTCCGGGCACTGGCGCATGCCAAGGATCGGCTTGTGCAATAAACTTCGCTCAGTCGGTCGTGCCACCAGCGGCACCGCCGGGTTGGGCGGCAGCCCGCCGGCGGTCGAGGACCGCTTTTGCAGTCAACAGGTAGGAGCGACGCTGTTCGGCCTTGCATTGAATCCCGTGATTGGCATCGTGGTGTCGCCGCTCATACAAGATCTCGGGTAGGACGACAGACCGTAGCCCTGCATCCCGGGCCGCCAGCATCCAACCGATAAAATCATGTTCACCACCGGCGGGAAATGGCCCGATACGGGTGAATGCCTCGCGCCTGAAGAGACCGACCGACTTCGCGACTCCGGATCTCACGTCGATCACGCGATCCCCCTCGGATCCATGAACGAATTGCCTCACATGGCCAAAGACCATGGCTAGCCCAGGGTCGCGTTGGAGGGCCGCCAGTTGCAGTGTGGTCTTTTCTGGGAGCCAGCGATCGTCAGCGTCGAGAAATACAAGCAGATCCCCGTGGGCGATCGCCAGACCGCGATTGAGCGTGTCGGCGATTCCCGTGTGTTCTTTTTCGATCAGTGTGACCCAGTCGATCCCGCGGACGATGTCACGGCCGTTGTCGGTTGAGCCATCGTCCACCACGATGACCTCGGCGATCGGCGACGTCTGACCGCGAATACTCGCCAAGGCTTCACGAATAAACTGCCCTGCGTTCCACATCGGTATAATCGCGGTGAGGTTCATGACTGCTGACTCTCGACAGTTTTCGGGTGTGTGAGAGCGGCCTCGGCTGTCTGCAGTTCACGTTCTCTCCGCCTCCTCGTGGCCAACGCTCGTCTTTTCACCTCCGGAGGAATATCGGCGGCGTGCTGATGTTTCTCGTGAAGGTTGATGGCCGATGCGATCACGCCCCGCCGATTCCGCGTGCTGTTAGCAGCGTGCCTCACGTATCGGGCCGAGAACCCGCCGGTGAAACCGAGTGACCGACCGCCTTCAAGTGCCCGAAACCAGTAGTCACGATCCTCACCGCATAGCATGCTCGGGTCGAATCCCCCCACCCGATCGACCGTAGACCGCGGTACAGCCACGCACGACGCGGTATGGATGATCGATTGCTCAAACAACGCCGACCGCGGTTTCGCCAGCCACTCGGGGGCGAGGCCGTGACGACCAAGCCGTGTGTTGGTATTGGCGTTCCACAGTTCGACGGCCGAAACCGCCACGGCATGACCCTGATAGAGGCTCGCCGCGAGTGACGCCAGATGCGATGGTTCCCAAGAGTCGTCGGCGTCAAGGAAGGCGACGATCTCGCCGCGGGAGCGTTCCAGCGCCAGATTCCTAGCGACCGAACAACCGCGCCGTTCGCTCAGGCCGAGCAATGTGACCAGCCGCTTCTCGCTGGCGGCAAACGAGGCCACTTCGTCCGCGGTGCCGTCACCCGGCCCGTCCTCAACCACAAGGTTTTCGCAGTCTGTCCATGTCTGTTTCCGGACACTCTCAAGCGCTCGACCGATGGATGCTCGGGCGTGAAACGCGGGGATCACGACGCTCATCATGGATCAGGTCTCACCGTCGCCAGCCACGTGCGGCCAGCCCCGCGCGTCAACCTCATGGATCGGATCGATTTCCAGCAGGTCCTGCATGTCAGAGAAACTCTCCAAGAACGGCTCGGCAGAGATCGGCGGCACCTCCCAGTCATTGCCCGTTGGCCAGCCTGGATCACTTCCACCCGCATCGGAAATAATGATGATGTTCTCGGCAACGAGTTCGTTGATGAACGCTTCGGCTTGTTCTAGACACTCACTCTCCGGAGCAGACGCCGCCAACCGGCGGAGGGCTTCTCCGCGACCCTGACCCGCCATCAGCACACGCCACAGCCAGGCACCACGGCCACGAATGCTGTGATAGCGACCGGTCGAAAGGTTGATGGCGAGCACTTCGCCATCGAAGTTTTCCGCTGTCACATCAGAATCGTTCACCCGGTAATACGTATCGGCCATCGTGACGCTCTCCGCTGGATAATCAACGCTGAAAAATGACCTCTTCATTCCTTTTTACTACATTACCTCGGCCCGACCATCGTTACAAAAGCGCCGCCCTGGCAGGCTCGCTGGTGCGTTTCTGCCACGGGTAGCATTATTTCTGGGTACCTTAGGTCCTGCTGGTTCTTGGCAATGATTGCCGGCGAGAGCAGCTGCGGATGGCAGAGGAAAAGACCATGCGGAAGAACGAGTGCGGCGCGATTCATCGGCGGCATAACAACGAAATCGTCGGTGAACCCGCTCGTCAGGAGTTCGCGGTGGTCCCCGGTATCGATCTCCTCTCCGCCAAGCTCGATGGCCTGACGATCCTGGTCAATCGTGACAACGGACTGTATTGCACACTCGAGGGCGGCTCTTCCGTGTGGCAGTGGCTCCAGGACGGGCCCGTGCATCTCGCTGGTGCCGCACTGTCGGGGCCACTCTTTGAAGCCGGCATCGTGCGACTGGTCAACACGACTACCGCCGACGCGCCGCTGCTGGCCGTGGACAGTGGCGTTACCGCCACGCTGCACGAGGACCTCGCTGAGCAGATCCGGCCCTGGCAGGCAGTCGCCCGGCCACAGCGGCAGACCACCAGCCTGCGAGCTCGAAAACTCGTTGAGGCTCTGGAAAGCTTCTTCGAAGATATGGTAGAGACGCATGGTGTGCCGATCGTAAATGCCCACAGCATCGGCGACCATGCAATGCGGGTGCGGACGCTACCCGGCCAGACATCCAACCAGTTGCTCGAAGCGATCAGCCACCTCGCCAGCCCCGATCCGGCGGCCGCTGTCGGCGGACTCATGATCACCGCCTGGAACAGTTCCGCCCTGTCCAAGTCGCCGGTGCTGGCCCACCTGCTCATCCGATTGCTTCGACATTGGCAGACCGCCTGTGGCCCGCGGGGCGAAGTGCTCGACCTCCACTGCGAGGACATCTCCGCGATCTTCAACCCCGGACCAGACGTCCTCAGCGTCGTCGATTTCCGCAGCCATCGGGCCTGGGTCCTCAAGTGCAACGACCAGCCCTATCCCTATTGGGAGATCGGCTCACCCTTTCGGTTTGCGATGCACGAATGGTTTGCTGCGGAGGGCCTCCAATATGTGCATGGTGGCGCGGTCGGCAACGAGCACGGCGCGGTGCTGCTCGTCGGCAAGGGCGGCTCCGGCAAGTCGACGACCTCGCTCGTCTGCGCTGCGGCTGGAATGCGATACCTGGGCGATGACTACTGCCTCGCCGACTGCCGCACAGATCCCGATCAGCCGTGGATCCACAGCCTCTACGGCACCGGCAAACTGACCTGTTCCGAGGACTTTCTCCGCCTCCCCGAACTGCGAAATCTATCCATCAATCCCGATAGCTTCGAACGCGGCGGTAACAGCAAGGGAGTCTATTCTCTGTCTCGTCTTTGGCCCAAACGGGTCGTGACCGGCCTCCCGCTACGGGCGATCATGATTCCACAGGTCTGCGGCGGTGTGGCCACAACGATCGAGCCCTGCTCCCGGCAGCAGGCGCTCTTGGCGCTGCTGCCGAGCACCGTCGGCCAGCTCCCGGGCTGCACGGACGCCGACTGTCGTCGAATCGTGACGCTCGTGGAGCAACTCCCCGCCTACACACTCGCGCTGGGCAGCGACCCAGCGGGAATTGCAGCGGCCGTTGCCGAGGTGCTTGAC
Source organism: Planctomycetota bacterium (assembly GCA_037129495.1). Taxonomy (GTDB): domain Bacteria; phylum Planctomycetota; class Planctomycetia; order Pirellulales; family UBA1268; genus CAMCQY01. Next base: position 6,126 of record JBAXUW010000148.1, read on the forward strand.
TCGTGAACGCCAGGGCCATCACTCAAGCGTATCACCGAGAACGCTCCGTCCGTCAGGCGGCCGATTTCACTTGAGCTCGGTCGCCAGAAGGAGCCTAACATCATGAAATACACCCTCTTTGTCACGCCGTTTCTGCCCTACCCCACCGGTGGCGGCTCGACCATGCGGGCGAGTGTCATCCTCGAAGTGCTGGCCTCTCTTGGCCCGGTGATCGTGGTCAACCCGACCATTTTCGGCCACGAGGGCAGTCTGATCATGGATGACTGGGCCCGCAGCCGGGCAGCAGCCTTCTTTCGGGTGCCCATCGAGCGGGTCGGCGAGATCAAATCGCTCGTCGCGGATTTTCTGAGCTCCCAGCCCGGCGCGACGCTCGACATCGTCTACGCCTTCCGCCAGCAGGTCGCCCCGGCGGCCCTGAGCTGCTTGAGCCTCGCGGAGCACGGACTGCGGGCCACGTTCCTTGACCTCGATGATGACGACACCAACCGAAACGAGCAGTTCGTGCCGCTCTACGAGGCCGCCGGCGCTCCAGCCCGTGCCAGCGAACTCCGCAGCACGCTGCACCGGATGAATCTGTTTCGGCAGGTCCTGATGGGAAAATTCCAGCACCTGCTGCTCGCGAGCCCCGACGATTGCCGGTCGATGGGTGCGCGATATCCGCAGCACACGTTTGTGCATCTGCCGAATGTCGTTCGCGAGCCAGCGGCTGCCGCCACGGCCGTGGCTCGAGATTCAACGCGGCTGCTCTTCGTCGGCACGCTCAGCTACCTGCCCAACGAGGATGGCGTGGTCATGTTTGTTCGCGAGATTCTCCCGCGCATCCGAGCCGTCGATGATCGCATAGGATTTCGTGTGGTGGGCATGGGCTGGTCTGATGCGGTCCGATCGGTCGCGGAACTGCCGGGCGTGAGGGTCGTCGGTGCGGTGGTCGACCTGACGCCGGAATATGCAGCCGCCAGCATGCTGGTCGTGCCGATCCGGGCTGGCAGCGGCACCCGCATCAAGATCCTGGAGGCCTTTAGTCACCGCATCCCGGTTGTGTCTACAACCAAGGGGGCAGAGGGTCTGGCCGTCACGGCCGGTAAACACCTCCTGATTGCCGATACTCCGGAGGAGTTCGCCCGCTGCTGCCTGCGGCTGGCTGGTGATGACGCGTTGCGGGAGCAGCTTGTTGAACTGGCGCACGATTGGGTCGTCCGCGAACACTCGGTCGATACCGTCCGCCGGGTGATCTACGGCTGCCTGGGGATACCAGACAACTCACTCTTACACACTCCGTGACAAGGTGCATGCAGATGGGCCCTCGGGTTCGACCTTTTGGTCTACGTCTTGGTCTACGTCACCTGCAGAGCATCTGCGAACAGGTCTGCCTGAGCGACCATACCGGCGCTGTGAGGTCAATCGAGGCAAGCTACGATTCTCGATCCCCGTATCTCAGCGGCATTCAAGACATGCTTGAGACGGAACGGACCGATGCGGGCGAAGTCATCCGGCGCTGGCAGGCCACCGTCAACCGCCGTCGCTCCCTGTCGTAACGCCCGCTAGCTCGGGCTGTCGAACGCGTTCTGAAAATGCTCCACGACCGGAGCCGAGCCCGGCGGGCCGAAGGTCACGGTCACAACATCGATCCGCACCTGGCAGTCCTCCAGCCGATGACGGCGGATGTAGGCGGTGGCTAAGTCCGCGATCCGCCGCTGCTTCTGGAAGCCAACGGTCTCGGCAGGATGGCCATGCGACGTATCGCTCCGCGAACGAACCTCGACAAAGACAACCGTCCGGCCATCGAGGACCACCAAGTCGATGTCACCGCGGAGCACACGCTCCCGCCGGCCTACGATCCGGTAGCCCTGACGACGGAGGAATTTCTCGGCCTCCGCCTCGCCACGCTTACCAAGCGACTGCCTCGGGTCGGGCGCTGTCATCAATGCCCCGCTTCAGCAGTTGGCTGATCAAGCCTGCACGATTGGCTGCTCAGGACTTCGCAGCCGTCTTTTTCGCTGCTGGCTTCTTGGCGGCTGGCTTCTTGGCTGCTGGCTTATTGGCGGCTGGCTTCTTGGCCCCACCCTCGA
>JBAXUW010000149.1:0-8106 GCA_037129495.1 Planctomycetota bacterium
GCACTCGCTCTTTCGCGGGCACGCCACCTGGGCCCAGCGGTGGTGCCGCCGTCACGGCCGGCGGTATTGGGCGGTGCCCCACGGCTGCCTCGACCCGTGGGGGCTTTCCCAGCGTGGCATGCTCAAGCGGCTCTGGCTGCAAGCCAGAGGCCGATCGTATCTGGCGCACGCCGATCGGATTGTGGTTTCGTCGCAGCGGAGCCTCGAAAAGGCCCGTGCCTGGATTCCGGCGGGGCTGCCGACGGATCGGGCTGTCTCGGTGCACTGGCCCGTGGAGTTGCCGGCGCTGGCTGCTCAGAACGGGGCTCGGGCCCGGTTTCGTCTCCGGCATGGCGTTCCGCAGGCGGCGCGGCTGCTGCTCTTTCTGGACAGGCTGCACACCGTGAAGCGGCCCCTGGAAACAGTGCTGGCCTTCTGTGCGGCCGCGCAGGAAAACTGCCACCTCGTGATGGTCGGCATGGATGGTGACGTTTCCCAGGCTGACATTCGTGCCGCGACCCCGGCTGCCTACCAAGACCGCGTGCACGTGGTGGGGCCGCTGGCCGGCGCCGATATCGCCGAGGCGTTTCTGGCCAGCGATGGTTTTATTTCGCTGTCATTCCAGGAAACCTTCGGTTACTCGGCGGCGGTTGCGGCAATCTGCGAGTTTGCGACGGCGTCCGACGCGGCATTGGCCGCGGCGGGCATCGCGGGCCGGGCATGGGCGGGCGACACGCTGTCGTACGCGAGGTTTCGGGACACGCTCGCGGCGCTTGTGTGACACGCAGCGCATTGTGGTGGCACGTTTTCAGCGTGCCACTTCAGACACGATGGAATCTTGGCGCCACGAATTCGAACACGATGGAATCGTGGTGCGAGTGGCGGTGAGCCGCAGCGAGTTTCCGGAGATCGACATCCGCTGTCTGTGACTCGTTCCGCCAGAGTGCCGGACGAGAGGCCCGTCTGCACCGAGGGAGAAAACCGAACCCTCGAGCGGTGGCTTCGGATGGGTTCAGGGGCTCAGATCACCACCCCGCGCGCCGCGAGTTGCCTCAGCGGCCGCTCATCGCCCGTCGAGCGCTTGCGGAAGTGCCGTTGACTGACCCATCCTTCATTCGCACATTAAGTGCTCAACGGAGCGGGGTCATCTGGGAACTTCGGGGCAACACAAGTCAGGACCAGCTATCATCTGAAACGGGATGTGGTGTGCTGCTCTCCGGAGACTCGCTCATGATGCGCGGCGTGACATTCCTCTTTGACGAGCACGGTAAACAAACTGCCGTGATGATCGATCTCCGGCAGGAACGTGGCCTGTGGGAAGATATCCTCGACGTTGCCACCGCAAGACCACGCGGAATCCCCAAGGGGCTGGCGAGCCCGCTTGCCATTGTCGGCGACATGGCAACTGCCGTGACGGGCAGAGGCTTCCCACTCACAACCCAGCGGCTGAAGGCGCTGCTCGAGGCGAGCGTGTTTCCGTGCGACAAGCTCGTGGCCGCCGGGTTTCGGCATCCGCAGACGACGCGGGAAGGGCTGTTGGAAATGCTCGCTTGGATGGGAGATTCGGCGAGCTTCACCCAGCGGCAACCTTGACGCCGGCCGGCGGTGGAGCCGACAATCGGTCGTTTTCCCGAAAGGCATCCTTGATGGATCACCTCAAAAGATTCGCTGCGGAACTCATTGGCACATTTCTCGTCTGTGTGGTCGCTATCCTCACCATGGCGGGCTCGTCGCAGGGCGACGCGGGCGGGCTCGTCGCCGCTTTTGCCTACGGCTTGGGTGTTATGGCGGCGATGCTGGCCTGCAGCAGCTTTGGGGCGGTCCATCTCAATCCTGCTGTCACGCTGGCGATCTTTGCTACCGGCCGCGGCAGCTTTGTCAGAGTGCTGGCCTGCATCGCGGGCCAACTCGTGGGCGCCTGCCTGGCCGGTCTGCTCGTGATGTGGCTGCTTGCGGGCGAGGGCACGGCCATGGGTATGCCAGTGGGCAGCTTCACAAAAGCTGACGCGGTAAAGACCGTGGCAATCGAAGGGCTGCTGACGTTGGTCTGGGCGGGCGTATTTCTGGGCTGTGTATTTGGCTCCAAGCTCGGCAGCCAGGCCGCTTTGCCGATTGGGCTGGCTATTGTTGCTGCGTCGCTAGCGGGCCTGCCCTTCACTGGGGCGAGCATGAATCCGGCGCGGGCGCTCGCCTCGGCGGTGGCTGCGATCGATTTCACTACGCTCTGGATGTATGCCAGTGGACCGCTGGCAGGCGCCGCAGTGGCGGGCCTCTTGGGCAGGTTGTTGCTTCTCCAGAATGACGGCAGCGGCGCAGGAAGCCGCGCCCGTGAGTGAGCAGATCTGCAACATCTGCCTGACACACGATCCCGCATACGGCGGGCTCTATCGATCGGTCAATGACTTTGCCGATGCGCTCAATGCTCCGATCTTCGCTTTCGAAGGCGATCGTTATCGCGTTTCGGCTGCCGCTGCCCGCCTGGCCACAGCGGCGGTGGCCGATGCCGAGCTGCTCGTTGTGCATTCCCTGTTTCGCGGCCATGCTACCTGGGCTCAAGCGTGGGCTAGGCAGCATCACCGCCGCTACTGGGCCGTGCCGCATGGCTGCCTTGATCCCGCAGGATTATCGCATCACGGCCTACTCAAACGGCTCTGGCTAGGGCTCCGTGGCCGGTCGTATCTGGCCGGCGCCGAGCGGATCGTTGTCTCCTCGCAGCGGAGTCTTGAAAAGGCCCGGCCTTGGATTCCGCCCGAGCGAGCAGTGGTGGTGCACTGGCCGGTGGATCTGCCGTCGCTGGCCGCCAAGGATGAGTCGCGGGCCCGGTTTCGTCAACGGCATGGCGTGCCCGAAGCAGCGCGGCAGCTGCTATTTCTGGGCCGGCTGCATGCCATCAAGCGGCCGATCGAGACCGTCCGGGCGTTTGCAGCGGCGATGACAGACCACTGTCATCTTGTCATTGCCGGGATGGACGGCGACCTCACGCAGGCCGACGTGCTGGCCGCGGTGCCTACCGGGTGTCGCGACCGCGTGCATCCAGTTGGGCCGCTGGCAGGGGCTGAGGTAAATGCGGCATTTCTGGCGAGCGATGGGTTTATCTCGCTCTCTTGGCAGGAGAATTTTGGTTACTCGGCTGCGGAGGCGGCGGCATATGGCTTGCCGATAATTCTCTCACCGGGTCATGATCTCGCGCATGAGATGCCGGCCCGCGACGGCCGCTTTGCTTGCGGGTGGCTCTTGGGCAACGATTCTCAGGCAGCGGCGGTTGGGGCGATTGGTGAGTTTGGCCGCGCGGATGATGCGACGTTAGTCGCGGCGGGGGCGGCGGGCCGCGGCTGGGCAAGCGACGAGCTTTCGCGTGAGCGGTTTCGCGACCGGCTTATCGAATTGGCTGGTGCTTAGTTTTGTGGGATAAGTTTTCTAACTTGTCTTCTTTGGGAGAGGAGGGAACCGGCACGTTGGAAAACTCGCCTCCACGTTAGGGGGCTGAATCGATCGGGTCGCTGGGCTGATCGTTCTGGCGGACCTCGATAGCGATCGTGCCATCAATCGGGATTGTCTTTTGATCGGTGACGAGATCGGCTTTGAGCGTCAGGTCGCAGCTTCCGCTGCCGAGGCTATCGAGGTAGGGCTTGATTGCGCCGCGGAGGGTTTTATCCGTGGCCGGCCGCGAGGTGTCGCCGATAAAGTTGCGCAGGTCGGCGCCGGCAAGTACATATTCCTGCGCCCGGGCGTCGAAGGGGGCCGCGGGAATCGAAAATGTCCCGGCGGTCACGCCGCTGGCACTGTCGCGGAGAGTGAAATTCATCACAGCCTTCGGCGGTGCGGCAAAGACCGACGGCACGGAAATCCGAATCGCATCTTGAGCCGACGCGAAAAACTCGTTGACTCGCCAGGTGCCAGCCTTTGTCGGGGTCGCCGTCAGCCGTAATAGGTTGCCTGCCGAGAAGACCAGATTGCAGAAGCCACTCCCGCCATCACTGAAGTCCCTGGCTGCGCCTGTGATGGGAATCAGCAGGTGGCCGCTGACGCCGTAGGGTGTTGCAAGATAGAGATCGACTACCTCGCGGGCATGGCAGGCGGTGCCGCAGCCGCAGTCGCCGGTTCGCTGGCTGGCCGCGCTGCTAGTCTCCAAGTCGCTGCCGGGGAGTGTCAGCCGCAGCGACTGTTTCGCAGGCGGTTCGGTCGACTGGCCCAGCGGCGCCGGTAGGGGTTCAGAATTACTCGCCAGCCGAATCCCGCTGCCGTGACGGCGGCTGGCCGCAGCCTTATTGTCAGCTCCGCAGCCGCCACCCTGAGCAGGCAGAATCGTCTGCACGCCAGGTGGGATCTCGACTTGGAGCAGCTGCCGGCTGATGAGGTGTGTCTTTACAGGCCGGCCGCCAGCGATGACGTTTGTATCGTGCACGCTAAAACCCTTGCCGATCAGGAAGAGCGTGGTTGGGCCGGCCGGATCGACGCCCTGAGCGCCATACCAGCCGACAAGCTCCGGCGCAAGATCGGTGACGCCGGTGTTAAAGAGTTCAAAGCCCCCCGCGGTGTTTTCATAGGGGATCGAGGCCTGCATAGTCTGCAGCGGGAGTTGGCGATCGAGTGTGGCGATCTTCCGCTGCACGCTGGCCGGATCACCGTCGCGGTAGCAGGTGGCGCAGCGGAAATATTCTGCTGAGAGATGCTGCATCGACTTGATGCTGCGGGAGAGGAGGAGCGTTTGCCGCATGCTCTGATCGGTGGCTTTTGGATGGGTGAGCGAAAACCAGCAGGTGCTGACGTCAAACGTCACATACGGCACAAACGACGGCATCACGACGAGCGCCGTGCATTCCCGGATGCCTGGCTCGATGCGGCGGGTGGCTAAGTCGCGACCGGCGGGTGTGCCGCAGATTGTGTCTGTAAAAGCTCCGAGGCCGCTGCGGGTGGGGGGCGACTGGATGCGGGGATAAAACCGCCAGCCGAACGTGTCGGCGCCGTGGGTAAAGCCGACGGCTGTTTTATTCAGCGCGATGGTGGCGAGGTCTGTCTCCAGCCGGCGGGCGTAGCGGGCGAGTGCCTGGCCGCTGGAGCGACCGCTGGCCACAGCCAGTGCCATTGCCACCTGCATCTCACGCCTTTCGGCATATTGGTCGGCGACGTTTTGTTCCTCGTTGACCGGATCGACGGCAAACACGCGGATCGGCCACCGGCGGCGGACATAATCGTTGAAGGCCGTGCGGGCCTCGGGGCTGGGATCGGGTCCGTAAAACGGTCCTGCGCACGGGCCGGGCATGCCACTGGTCATGCCGCTGGAAATGGTACTGATGCCTTGGGCGGAGCCGCTCTCCCGCATGTCTTCGGCGAGCCGCTCATTTAAGAGCGCGGATTCGACGAGGATTGCCCAGGCGAGCACGGCTGTGGTGGTCTGGCAGATGCGGCAGGTGGAGCGGTTATTGGAGCAGGGACCCATGCAGGCGCCGCTTGCACTGTCGGCGCTGTCGGCGAGATCAGTGCTCTCGCTGCGGTCGGTCGGCCCGGTTATTTCGACGGGCAATGCGTCGTCGATACCGAGAGAATCAAAAAACACCCGCCGCCGCAGTTCGAGTTCATTCAACCTGTGGCTGCGAATCAACTCGGCGAGGTTCCAGCTAGACAGTTCGTCCCAGGCCTGTCGTTGCCGGGGCTGCGCTAAAAATGCCCAGGCGGCCTTCAGCTCTTCGGCGAGAAAGCTGCGGACATCCGCATATCTGATACAGGGCGAATTGGCTGGGTCGGCGGCGAGGGCTTCGATTGCGTTTTCAAGCAGCACGACGATCTGGTGTTCGCCGATCACATCGACGACCTGCTCCGGCGGCAGCGGCATCCGGGCCCGCCGCATCTTGGCCGTCGGCACCGAAACGGTCCGCGATCGCATCCCCCGCACGGCCGCGGTGGTGGCGGCGGCGGGAGTTGGCAACGCTAGACTGTCGCGGACGGCGGGAATATTGACGGCGAACGTTAGCCCCGGAGCGAGGATATCGATCACGTCGTTGAGAACGAGGCTCTGAAACGTGGTGGGCAGGAGATCGGGGCCGAGCTGCGGATCGGCGATCAGCGTGATCTCCGCGCCGTGGCCGGCCTGTGTGCGGTGGCCGGGATTGAGCGAGACGGGGATCCGCACGAGGTTAAGTGAGTAGCCGGGGGAATCGGCGATGTCGTCGCCTTCGTTGATCCGCCGGAGCTGCTGGAGGTGATTGACATACTGCGAGACGTGGTCGAGATGGATGGTCGGCTCGAGGCCCACCGCCGAGGAGTTATCGAGGCCAAACGTCGCGAACGGCTGGGCAGTGGCGGCGAAGGGAGGTGAGCGGGCGATGACGGCCTGCCCGGCCGGACCGCCGCCGACGGGGTCGGAGATGAGGTTTGTTACGTTGGTTGTGACATCGATAGGTCGGGCCACGGCCGCGCGGCCGACGGGGGCTGGCGTTTGGCCGAGTGCCATGGCAAGTCCGAGGAAGGATTGGTCGCTGCGTCTAAGGCTTGCGTGGCTGAGCTCTTGAAAACCCCCGAGCTGGGCCTGGAGCTGGGCTTCATATTCGGCCCGGTGCCGGGCGAGCCGGTTCTGGCCCCAGACATCCGGGTGCTTTGCGACGATGGAGCCATAGGCGCGGAGCTGGTTATCGAGCCAGTCGACCTCTCGGACGAGTTGCTCAAGCAGTTCGTCTTGGCAGGTGCGGGGCTTCTCCCGGTGGAGCGCCCGCACTGGGGCGCCCAGCGCGTGGAAGAAGCCTCCAGGTTCGCCTGCTTTGGTCGGGCCGCTGGCGGCGAGCACGAGCAGGGCCGCGAAAACCAGTGTGGCGGGCATTTTCATAGCTTGCGACCCTATTTCATTGGTGGTAGCGTCCCACCTACCCGATGATCGCCCGTGTGGGGGCCCTTTTTGTGGGGGCTCCCATGCGATCGTCATGATGCAACAAGCCTGCCCAGTCGGAAGTCTTTGGGCGGGTTTGTTGACGCAGTCTTTCCGGCTTGCCTCTCAGACAGGACCAATTTCTATGCAGCGGCATCCCATTCAGTGCATTATTCCCCCCTATATGCTCGAGCAACTGGCGCGGTCGGCAGATCCGCGGGTGCGGGAGCAGGCGATTGCGGGGCTCACGCGTTCGGCGGCGGTGCGGGCGGTGCGGGCCTTTGCCCAGAATGTGCCAGGCATGATGGCCGTCTGGTCGCCGACGGCTGCCAAAAACCGGCTCGTCTACGACGCCCGCAGGAAAGACCAGCTCCCTGGAAAGCTCGTGCGGAGCGAGGGAGAGAGGAAGTCGGCCGATGTGGCAGTCAACGAGGCCTATGATTTTTCGGGCGATACCTACGACTTCTTCCACGATATCTTCGGCCGCAACTCTCTCGACGACAGCGGCATGACGCTGATTGCGAGTGTGCATGTTGGCGAGGCGACCGGCTCGGGAAAATACGGGCCGATGGACAACGCCTTCTGGGACGGTGCTCAGATGGCCTATGGGGATGGCGACGGCCAGATCTTCCAGCGGTTTACGCGGTCGCTGGATGTGGTGGCCCACGAGCTGACCCACGGAATCCAGTCGTATACGAGCAATCTGATGTATCGCGGCCAGTCGGGCGCCTTAAACGAGCATTTTTCCGATGTGTTTGGCGTGCTTGTGCGGCAGTGGCGGCAGGGGACGACCGCCGACAAGTCGAGTTGGCTCGTCGGCGCGGAGGTCTTGGTGGCGGCCCCGACGCGGCGGGCGATCCGGGACATGGAAAACCCGGGCACGGCGTATGCAGACGATCCCGAACTCGGCACCGACCCACAGCCGGCCCACATGAAGCATCTCTACACGGGCGGATCTGATAATGGCGGCGTCCATCTCAATTCGGGGATCCCAAACCGGGCCTTTGCCCTGGCGGCGAAGGCGCTTGGAGGCAAGGCCTGGGAGACTGCTGGCCGGATCTGGTTTGACGCGCTCTTGCAGCTCTCGCGCACGAGCCAATTTAAAGAGATAGCAGCGATCACGGTGCAGATCGCTGGCGACACCGACCGGTTTGGCAAAGACGCCAAGAAAGCGGTCAAAGACGCTTGGAAGCGGGTCGGCGTGGTGTAAGCCGCCGCTTGTCTTCTTTGAGTGGGGACCGGCAAGTTGGAAAACTCGCCTCCACTTA
>JBAXUW010000015.1:0-30070 GCA_037129495.1 Planctomycetota bacterium
AGTCCTCGCGAAGGAGACTTCTGCCGGCCCGGCGCTGCAGTGCCACTCAAGGCAATAACACGGATTGGACAAGTTGGAAAACTTATCCCACGAGCGAGAAGCAACTGCAGTGCTGAGCGCAACCACACTCAGGTTGTCGTAGTCTTCGTCCTTTGTCACGATGGCGAACTCATTTACCCGGGCATGCTCCCAAATCTGATCGTCGCTCGCACAATCCAACCTGAACGGCCGACAAAAAGGTGTCAGGACGGCGACACCTTTTTTCCACAGAACGTGGTCCCCGTGATCGTCATAACCCAATGATTTCCGACGCACCGGAGGACTGGCGGCGATTCGAGGCCGAGTCGATTCCGACCAAGGGATCGGCGTTCCCGTCCTCTCCATGACCCATCACTTTACGCCGGACGAACTCGTGGGCCTGCTCGAGGCGGCGGGCTTCGGTGAGATCAGCGTGACGAGCGAAAGCGAGATAAGCAGCCGACGGCGGGACGAGGCGGCCTATTTCCTCTACGCAACCTGCCGCGCCAGCCGGTGATCCCCGGGCATCAGGTTTACGGCCGCGTGACGCTGCCTTACGGCGAGCAAGTACTGTGGCCGGATCTTTGTCTGAAGGGCACGCCGAGCGCAGCCTTTCACTCCGCGTTGGAAATCCCTACCGTCGCTACCGTCGTTTGGAAGGGCATCCACGGCGAGATCGACAGTTACTCGGCCTTCTTTGAAAACGACCGTCAGACCCCGGTTGGCTTGGATACCCACCTGCGGGAGGCCAACGCGGGCGAAATTGTGCTGGCGGGTCTCGCGCCGCTCGCGCTCGCAAAACTCCTTGCCGGCGGCCGCTGCAAGGAAGCCGCCGAGATTCTCAAGCCGGTGGGTTACGATGTGCGGGTGCTTGAGCCCGGCGATCCGAAACTCGTCCAGGCTCGCTTTCCGGCCCTGGTCGGCAAAGAGTCTCCTTCCCTCATCATCCCGGAGAATGTGGCATGAAGATCCAGCAGTATTATCTCGCCTGCCTGTCACACGCCTCGTACATGATCACCGATGACAAGACAAAGACAGCCGCAGTGGTGGATCCGCAGCGCGACATCGACCAGTATCTCGCCGCTGCCCAGGCCGGTGGGTATACGATCAAGCACGTCTTCCTGACCCACTTCCACGCCGACTTTATCGCCGGCCACATCGAACTGCGCCATGCGGCCGGGGCCACGATCTATCTGGGCCGCCGGGCCGAGACCGAATTTGCCTGCGTCAAGATGAACGATGGTGATTCAATTGAGTTTGGCGACGTGCGGCTTGAGGTTATGGAAACCCCAGGGCACACGCCCGAGGGCATCTCGATTCTGGTCTATGACCTCGCAATGAACGCGAAGGAGCCACTGGCCGTACTCACCGGCGACACACTTTTCATCGGAGACGTGGGCCGGCCCGATCTCCTGGCGAGTATCGGCGTGACGGCCGACGAACTGGCCGACATGCTCTACGACAGCATCACTCACAAGCTCGTGAAGCTACCCGATGCCACGCTCGTCTACCCGGCTCACGGTGCTGGCAGTATGTGCGGCAAGAGCCTGTCGCAGGAGCGGGTCTCCACGATCGGCGAGCAGAAGAAATTTAACTATGCCCTCAAGCCCATGAGCCGCGAGGAGTTTAAAAAGATCGTCACGGCCGATCAGCCCGAGGCCCCTGGATACTTTGTCCACGACGCCATCATGAACCGCAAGGAACGGGTCTCACTCGACGAGGCGATGCACAAGACGCTCAAGCCCCTGTCGCCCGATGAGGTGCTCACGATGCAGCAGTCGGGCTCCCAGATCCTGGATGTCCGCGACGGCATCGACTTTGAAGGCGGGCACTTCCATGGAGCCCTCAACATCGCGCTCAATGGGAAATACGCAACCTGGGCCGGCTCGATGCTGGCCAGCGACAGGCCGATCGTTGTCATTGCCGAGGTCAACGGGGAACGAGAGGCTGTCATGCGGCTCGGACGCATCGGCTTTGATAACGTGGCTGGCTACCTTGCCGGCGGCATGAGTGGCCTGGTGAGCCGTGACGATCTTGTCGAGCAGACCGCGCGAATCACCGCCCCGGCGCTTGCCGAATGGCTTGCCGGCACGCGGGCCGATATCGGTGTCGCTCCGACCGTCATCGACGTGCGGAGCGAGGCGGAATATGCCGGCGGGCACATCCCTGGCAGTCGGAATATTCCACTCACGCACCTAGACCAACGCCGCGGCGAGATTCCCACCGCTCTGCCGGTGGTCGTGCACTGCGAGGGAGGCTACCGCTCCGCGATCGCCGCCAGCCTGCTCCAAAGACTCGGCCGCGCCGACGTGCACGACCTCGTGGGCGGCTACAAGGCATGGATCGCTGCGAAGCTCCCCGCCTGAACGCCGCCTCGGTGGCGGCAGGCTGAGCAATCGCGACGAGCGAGAATCAGCCCAGAGATCGACCTCGGAGAGATCGCCCCACTGGAGCGGGGCCAGGGGGGTTTGCCCTTGCATCCCTGCCGTGACCCAGTGAAAGTACTTGCTCTCTCGGCCCGCGTGGCCGAGGCAGGGAGATTCGCGATGAGCCTGGAAACGTTTCTCGAACCGCTGGCTGCCAATTGGCAGGCTGTGTTGACCGCTGCAGTGATCATGGCCACGTTCGCCGCGTTGCTGTTTGTCCAACGCGCACCCGATATGGTGATGATCGCCGGCGTGGTGCTCCTCCTTGCCGTCGGCGTGATCACGCCGGAAGAGGCGCTCAAAGGCATGAGCAACGAGGGCATGGTGACGGTCGCCGCCCTGTTCGTGGTGGCAGCAGCCGTCGAGCGAACCGGAGCGCTGGCGTCGCTTGTCGATCGGGCGCTGGGCCGGCCGAAGTCACTGGCAACTGCCCAGATCCGGACGATGATCGTGCCGGGCGTGTTTTCCGCCTTCATCAATAATACCCCCGTCGTCGCCCTGATGGTGCCGGCCATTCGCGACTGGGCCAAGAAAAATCGGTTTAGTATCTCCAAGCTCTTAATGCCGATGAACGCCGCCGTGATCCTCGGCGGACTTTGCACCTTGATCGGCACAAGCACCAATGTCGTCGTGAGCGGACTGGTAGCGGCCAAACGCGGGCAGCCGCTCGGCATGTTTGACATCACCTGGCTGGGCGTGCCGCTGTTTCTCTGCGGCCTCGTCTATCTTGTGGTCGCGAGCCGGTATCTCCTCAAGGACCGCCGGCCGGCGATGAGCACTGGTGATGACCCCCGGCAATATACGCTTGAGATGGTGGTCGAGCAGAACAGCCCGCTGGCAGGCCGGACAATCGAACAGGCCGGGCTGCGGCACCTCGACGGCCTCTACCTCATGGAGATCGACCGTGACGGCCACGTGATCGCGGCTGTCGCCCCAACAGAATTGCTTCAGTCGGGCGACCGGCTCGTGTTTGTCGGCGTGATCGACTCAGTCGTCGAACTGCAGAAGATTCGCGGCCTGCGGCCCGCCACTGAGCAGGTATTCAAGCTCGACGATCCGCGGAGCGAGCGGGTGCTGGTGGAAGCGGTCGTCTCGCCGTCATGCCCACTCGTGGGCCGCACGATCCGCGAAGGCCGCTTCCGCTCGACGTACGGCGCTGTCGTGATCGCGGTGGCCCGCGACGGTGAGCGACTGCAGATGAAGATCGGCGACATCGCACTCCAGACCGGTGACACAGTGCTTGTGGAAGCCGATCCGGCCTTCATCGACCGACAGCGGTCGAATCGCCACTTCTACCTTGTCAGCGAGGTGAGCGACTCGACACCACCGCGGCACGATAAGGCCTGGATCGCCTGCACTGTGCTGGTGGCGATGGTGGCGGCAGCCGCACTGGAACTGGTGCCGATGGTGGCGGCGGCGTTGGTGGCGGCCTGTGCCGTGGTCGGCCTGCGATGTATGTCGACAACGGAGGCCCGCCGGTCGATCGAATGGGAGTCGCTGCTGTTGATCGCCGCGAGCTTTGGCCTCGCGCGGGCCCTGGAGAAGACAGGGCTCGCCGAGTTGATCGCCCACTCCACAATCGCCGCAGCTGGCGACCACCCGCACCTCGTGCTCGCGGCGATCTATCTCGTGACGATGCTCTTTACAGAACTGATGAGTAATAACGCCGCAGTGGTGCTCGCCTTCCCGATCGCCTGGCAGACGGCGGCCGATCTCGGGGTCAACCCACTGCCCTTTGTGATGGCGATAACTGTGGCGGCGAGTTGCGGCTTTGCCACGCCGATGGGCTACCAGACGAATCTCATGATCTACGGTCCGGGCGGCTATAAGTTTAGTGACTATGTGCGATTCGGCGGCCCGCTCAACCTGCTTATCATGGCCCTGACCCTGGCCCTGGCACCGCTGATCTGGCCGTTTCACCCGTAGTCAGCACGGCAGTCCCTTCCCCTCGGGGGACAAGTTTTGAGAGCTTTCCAATCCGTATTATTGCCTTGAGTGGCACTGCACCGCCGGGCCGGCAGAAGTCTCCTTCGAGAGGACTTTCGCCCTCTCAAGGCTTGAACTACCGATTTATTCAGCGCCCCGCTCCAGCCAGAGCACAAGTTGCTGCTCTATCCAGGGTGGCCGCAGTGGCAGCCGCTCAAGCTCGGTGTAGAACATCGCGGCTGGGTTTATGCCCCCCTTCTCCATCGCCCGGACATGCCGATCTATGGCCGGTCGACGACCCACCCACGGGAGAATCACGAGCCACACCACAAGCAGGATGGCTGTCGCCACCGCGAGCCGCCCCGTGGGCGAAGTGACCACCCTATTCATGGCTCCACTGCCTTTCGGAAGAGCCAGCCGAACGTCAGGCTCGCCATCGCCAGCGACAGTGCGAGATTGAGGCACTGGCCAACTATATAGAGCACGAGCGGCCGGCCGCTGGCGAGATAGGGAGCGAGTTGGCGGAAGTTTGTCTGCAGCCCCATGCAGACAAAGCCCACGCAAAACAGCCAGCCGCGGAGCCGCGACGTAAACCCTAGCGTGGCGCCGTCGACCCAGAGGCCGCTTTCCGGCGATCGCGTGAAGAGAAACGAACAGACCACCGACGCCGCAATGAAGCCGAGGATAAACTTTGGAAACCGCTCCCAGGCCTCAGCGGCAAGCGATGCCTGCGGCCCCGCCGAACTCCGTTCGACCCAGCCCGCCCAGTAGACGGCCACGGCGAAGGCAATGATCCCAATCATGGAGTTTTGGATCATCTTGACTGTGGCTGCCACCTCGGCCGGCCGCTTGTCATCAAGCTCTCGGCCGAGCATCTCGCCCGCGGCCACGACGGCTCCGGTGGCGTCGATCGTGCCGCCCAGCCAGGCGCCGCCGACAATCGGGTCGATTCCCGCCCAGCGGATGAACGGCGGCATGGCGACCATCATCGCCACAGTGAATGCCAGCGAGAGGCCGATTGCCAGCGACAACTCCTCCTTCTTTGCCTTGCAGGCGGCAGCGGTGGCGATTGCCGCCGAGACTCCGCAGACCGACAGATCCGCCGAAATCACCATGCAGAGCGACTTCGAGGGAATTCCCAGCCGGTAGACGCCAAGCCAGTATGTCGCCGCCAACACGATCGGCGTCACCACCCAACTGGTCAGCAGCCCAGGCAGCCCGAGTTCGAGAAGACGGCTGAAGAGCACCTCGGCTCCAAAGACGACGAGCCCGGTTTTAATGAGAAACTCACCCCCAACTGCCGGTTCGAGCCACCTGGACGTCCCGACAGTGTTGCCGATGAGCAGACCAACAAGGAGTGCCCAGAGTGGGTATTCAAGGTTGTAGTAGTTGACCACCTTCTGCGCGGCGAGGAGGTAGGCAAGCCCGCCTAAGAGCGCCAGCGCCGCAGCTCCAGGCAGCACCGCGGCGAGGCTCCGGCCGCGGAGCAGTGTCCCGCCGGCAATCACTCCGACGATCCATGCCATGCCTAAGAGGATCGGCATCCCCACCGGCTTCCCCTTTTTGTCAACGAGCGCTTGGGCGGGCGAAGTGTCCCAGGTCTGCGGCTTTTCGATCGTTGCGGCAAGCGGATTGGGCCAGCCCTTCGGAAACGCCTTCCGGCTGCCGGCCTCGTCGGCCGGTCGCGACCCGAGGCCGATCCCAAGTGCCAGGGCCACCAGCAGCCCGCCAATAACAATCGCGGAAGAGTCCTCGTGGAATCCGCGACGGACAGAAATGGTGGCATCGTGCGACATGCTGTCGAATCCTGAGGCCCGAGAGAAAACCTCCCTATGCTATCTCAAAAAGCCTCAGAGGGGTTCTCAAGCCGGTTGAAGGCTGGACCTGCGAAGCCGCCTGGCAATCTAGGAAAGCGTCGCTGATCAGGTCGGCGTTTTCGAGAGACGTTGCACTCATCCACATGCCACTGCCGAAAAAGCTCTTGTTGGCGGCGACGAAGTGAGGGGTATGACGAAGTCTTGGAAACACACTGCTGCCGTCGGGCTTATCTTGCTGGCAGGCACAGTGCCGGGGCTCGCTGCCGAGTTTCCCGAACTCAATACCGACCGCGACGCCTTCACGCCTTCGACCACCACCGCAAAGGATGGCACTGTACTCACCGAGATATCGTCCGTCTGGATCGATAATCGCGACCGGCCCCCCACGAACAGCTATCCAGAGCTTCTCGTCCGGATCGGCGTTCGCGAGCGGTTTGAGTGGCGGATCGGCTTCAACTACGAAGAGGGCTCCAGCGGCAGCGCCGTATCGGCTGTCGAGGTCGGAGAAGCGCCACTGAGCGCTGAGGGCGGTGCGGAGGCCAACCTTTTGTACGGGTTTAAGGTCCAGATCACTGATCAGGAAGGCTGGATGCCATCGGTCGTGCTGCGGACCCCCATCACTGAACGATTTGAAGTGCGTACCGAATGGTTTGGGAGTTGGAGCGCTGGACTGGCTAATGACTCTGTCCGGCCGTTCGTCAGCCCCGGCCTACACTTTGCAGTGACGCCAAATTTCGAGATCGGCTGCCGCATGGGCTGGGGACTCACCCGCGACGCGGCCGGCTACTTTGTCGATTCTGGTATCGGCTACCGCTTCTGACGCTGCATCATGGCGACGCCATCAGCCGACGGCCTGCCCTCGTGGGATAATTTTTCCGACGTGTCCATTCCCTCCCTTGTGAGCTGGTTCAGCCGCTTTCTGCTGGTCTCGGGGGGCTCCCGCACTGACGATCACCAGAAGCACTGACAGGAGAGCCTGCAGGCCGCAACGAAACAGCGTTGTCTTGCGGAGCATCAGCAAAACATCCTCCTGCGGTGGGGTTTTCCCAATCATAACAGAGCGCTAAATAGACCACCGGCGTTGTAAAGAGCGTGAGCAACTGACTCACGACGAGCCCACCCACGATCGCGATCCCCAGCGGCCAGCGGAGCTCTGCGCCAGGGCCGGTGCCCAGGGCCAGCGGCAGCCCCCCGAAAAGTGCCGCAAGCGTGGTCATGGTAATCGGCCGGAAGCGAAGGATGCAGGCCTCAGTGATCGCGTCGCGCGGCGACAACCCGCGGGTGCGCTCGGCGTGGATAGCGAAGTCGATCATCATGATCGCGTTTTTCTTCACGATCCCGATCAAGAGGATAATCCCAATCATCGACATCACGTTGAGTTCGCTGCCGGTCCACTGCAGAGCCAGCAGCGCCCCCAGGCCGGCGCTGGGCAGGGTGGAGATAATCGTCAGCGGATGGATCACGCTCTCGTAGAGCATTCCCAGCACGATATAGACCGTGATCACTGCCGCCAGAATCAGGAGCGGCTGATTGGCAACCGCCGCGCGAAACACCTGCGCGGTGCCGGAGAAGCTGCCGCGAATGGTGGCCGGCATGCCTAGCTCGGCCTCCTTTGCCTCCACCGCTTCTACCGCCTGCCCGAGCGATACCCCCGGCGCGAGATTAAACGACACCGTTGCCGACGGAAACAGGGCGGTATGGTTGACCATCAACGGCGTATTGCTGGTGGCATAGGTGCAAAGCGACTCCAGCGGCACCTGCAGACCGTTCTGCCCGGTGACGTGCACGTGCTCAAGCGCGGCGGGCCCCTGGAGAAACTCCGGCTCCATTCCCATGACCACGCGATAACTACCCAGCGTCTTGTACATCAGCGACACCGGCCGCTGGCCAAAGGCGTCGTAGAGGGCGTCGTCGATCTGTTGCGGCGTGATGCCGTAACGGGCCGCGGCGTCACGATCGATCGAGAGGCCAGTCTGCAGGCCTCGGTTCTGCTGGTCGGAGCGGATATCGACGAGCTCTGGCATCGCCCGCATCGCCCGCATGAGCTTCGGTCCCCACTCGTTGAGATCGATGAGGTTCTCCCCGCGGAGCGTAAATTGAAACTGCGAACTGCTCGGTCGGCCGCCAATCCGCAGGTCTTGCACCGGCTGCATGATCAGCGTCGCCCCGGTCAGCCCCGCCAACTCACCGCGCAGGCGGCCGATGACCTGATCGGCTGACATCCTCTCCCGCTGCTCCTTGGGCACAAGACTCATAAAGATCCGCGCCGTATTGGGACTGCCGCCTGCGGCACCGCCGGTGGAGCCGGTGATCCCGTGCACGGCTGGGTTTTCTTTCACCGCCAGGGCAAACTTCGTCAGCAGCCCGCCCATCGTCTGAAACGATGCGTCTTGATCGGCATCGAGCGTGCCCGTGATCCGACCGGTGTCTTGCTGCGGAAAGAATCCCTTGGGAATGACGACATACATCCACACCGTCAGCGCCATCGTGGCAAGGTTGACCAGGAGCGTGGTCCGTGGATGTCGCATGACGATGCCGAGCAGGCTGCCATACACCTGGGTGATTCGATCGAGGCCGCGGTCAATAGCACGGTCGAGGAACAGACGTCGGGCAGGTGCCCGCGGCTTGAGCAGCCAGGCACACATCATCGGCGTTGTTGTCAGCGATACCACCATCGACACGCCGATCGCTACCGAGAGCGTGACGGCAAACTCGCGAAACAGCCGGCCGACGATCCCACCCATCAGCAGGATTGGGATAAACACTGCCACGAGCGACACGCTGATGGAGAGCACCGTAAACCCAATCTCCCGCGCCCCCAGGAGGGCGGCGTCAAAGGGGCGCATTCCCGCCTCGCGGTGCCGCGCGATATTCTCAAGCACGACGATCGAGTCGTCGACGACAAACCCAGTGGCAATCGTCAGGGCCATGAGTGAGAGGTTGTCGAGGCTATAGCCGAGGGCAAACATGGCCGCAAACGTGCTCACCAGTGACACAGGCACAACCACGGCCGGGATGAGTGTTGCCCGCCAGTCGCGCAGAAATAGAAACACGACGCCGATCACCAGCGCGACCGAGAGGAGGAGCGTGTGCTGCACGTCGGCGATGCTCGCTCGAATCGTCGCCGTCCTGTCCATCGCTAGGTCGAGCCGCATCCCCCCGGGAATCTGACCGCGGAGTTGCGGCACCATCTCAAGAACGTTGTCGACGGTGCGGATGATATTAGCGCCGGGCTGCCGATAGACGATCACCATGATCGTCGGCTGGCCATTGTAGACACCCGCTACCCGCACATCCTCGACGGAGTCGGTGACTGTGGCGACGTCGCCGAGGCGGATCGGCGCCCCCCGTTTCCAGACCACCACGAGCCGGCGGTATTCCTCGGCAGTAAACAGTTGGTCGGTGGTGGCGATCGACCAGGTGGTCGTGCCGTCGTCGATCACCCCCTTGGGCCGGTTGGTGTTGGCCTGCTGGAGGCAGGTACGAATATCGTCGAGCCCGATCTCGTATCGTTCGAGAACCAGCGGATTGACGCTCACCCGCACTGCCGGCGCCGATCCGCCGCTGACCACCACCAACCCCACACCGGGCACCTGAGAGAGCTTCTGCTGGAGAATCGTACTGGCGACATCCTGCAGACGCGGCTTGTCATGCAGGTCGCTGGTCATCGCGAGAATGAGGATCGGTGCATCGGCGGGGTTTACCTTACGGGCGTCGGGGTTCCGCGGCAGGTTGGCAGGGAGGCGACTCCGGGCGGCATTGATTGCGGCCTGCACGTCGCGGGTCGCCGCATCGATATTTCGGTCAAGCTCAAATTGAAGCGTCACAGACGTCTGCCCCAGCGTGCTCTGCGACGTCATCTCCGTGACACCAGCGATTTGGGAAAACTGCCGCTCCAGCGGTGCCGCCACCGCCGAGGCCATCGTCTCGGCACTGGCGCCGGGCAGCCCAGCGCTGACGCTTACCGTGGGATACTCCACCTGCGGCAACGGCGACACCGGGAGGAGGAAGTAGCAGATCGCGCCGACGAGTGTGATCGCCAGCGACAAAAGCGACGTTCCCACCGGCCGGCGGATACACCATTCCGAGAGATTCACGCGTGGCCCTCCGCCTCCGGCAGCCCCACGGGGCAGGCCTCCACGGCAGGCTCCACGCGGGCACGACCGCGCCGGAGCAGGCGGGCAGCCTCCTCAAACCACAGGTAGATCACCGGCGTGGTGTAGAGCGTCAGCAACTGCGAAAAGACAAGCCCGCCGATGATCGTGATCCCCAGCGGTCGGCGCAACTCCGAACCCACGCCCGATCCGAAGGCCAGCGGCACGGCGCCCAGCAGAGCCGCCATGGTTGTCATCATGATCGGCCGGAAGCGCAGCAGACAGGCCTGCTCGATCGCCTCGCGCGGCGTGACGCGGCGGCCATCGATGCCGGCTCGTTCGGCCGCCACTGCGAAATCGATCATCATGATCGCATTCTTTTTCACAATACCGATCAGCAGGATGATGCCGATCAGCGAGATCACGGAGAAGTCGATGCGGCACCAGAGGAGCGCCAAAAGCGCCCCCACGCCGGCGCTGGGCAGCGTGGAGAGAATCGTGATTGGGTGGATCAGGCTTTCGTAGAGGACGCCCAGAACGATGTACACTGTGACAATCGCGGCGAGGATCAGCAGCCACTGGCTCGCCAGCGACGCCCGAAAAGCCGCCGCTGTTCCCTGAAACGCCGCTTGGATGCCGGGTGGAAGACCACTCTCGCGCCGGGCCGCCTCGATCGCCGCCACCGCCTCGCCCAGCGCCACCCCGGCCGCGAGGTTAAACGAGACGGTCACCACCGGGAACTGTCCCTGGTGGTTCACCGCCAACGGCGTGCTCCGCTCCTCGAGCCTCGTCACCGCCCCGAGCGGCACGCGGCCCGCTGACTTAAGCTCCGTTCCCAGCCCCGCAGCCTGGCCACCGGAGCGGACATACATCTGCGCCATGTCGTCAGGAGCGTCGCGAAACTGTGGCGCTACCTCAAGCACAACGCGGTATTGGTTGAGCTGCGTAAAGAGCATCGATATCTGCCGCTGTCCAAAGGCGTCGTAGAGCGCGTCGTCGATCGACTGTGGCGTGATTCCCAGCCGCGACGCGGTATCGCGGTCGATCACCAGCCGGGCCTCTCGGCCGGCCGACTGTTGGTCGCTGGCAACGTCGGCGAGGCAGGGAAGCTCCGTGAGTCGGGCGACAAACCTCGGTGCCCACTCGGCGAGTTCCTCCGGATCAGGCGACTCCAAACTGTATTGATATTGCGTGCGGCTAACGCGGGTCTCCACGGAGAGGTCTTGCACCGGCTGCATGAACAGTCCGATCCCGTCGACCGCGGCGATCGCAGTCTGGAGCCGGCGGATCACCTGCATAGCGTCTTTATCCCGCTGCTCCAGCGGCACGAGGTTGATCAGAATCCTTCCACTATTGAGCGTGGTGTTGATGCCGTCGATGCCAATGAAGCTCGACAGGCTCTCTACGGCCGGATCGGCGAGGATCGCGCGGTTGAGGGCCGCCTGTCGGTCGCGCATTGACTCGAATGAGATGCTCTGCGGGGCCTCCGAGATTCCCAGAATCACACCGGTATCCTGGACCGGAAAGAAGCCCTTGGGCACTGTGTCGTAGAGCCGCCACGTGGCCCACAGCGTGGCGGCAAAGACGGCCATCGTCACAAACTGGTGGCGGAGCACGAAGCGGAGCGTCAACGCATAGGCCCGCGTGAGCAGGTCAAAGACCGGGCTGCCCCCGACCGGACTACCCTCGCCGTGGCCTTCCCGCCGCGCTGAGAGGAGCACCGCGCACATCATCGGCGTCAGCGTGAGCGACACAATCGCCGATACGACGATCGTCACCGCCAGTGTCACGGCAAACTCCCGAAACAGTCGGCCGACAACGTCACCCATAAATAAGAGCGGGATGAGCACTGCAATCAGCGACACCGACAGGCTCACGATCGTGAACCCGATCTCGGCCGAACCCTCAAGCGCGGCCTCGAGCGGGGTGCGTCCCTGCTCCACGTAACGAACGATGTTTTCGATCATCACGATGGCATCATCAACGACAAACCCCGTCGAGATCGTCAGCGCCATGAGCGTGAGGTTGTTGAGGCTGTAGCCGAGCACAGACATCACAGCAAAAGTACCGAGAATTGAGAGCGGCAAGGCAACGCTCGGAATGATCGTGGCGGTGACGTTGCGGAGGAAGAGAAACATGATGAACACCACCAAGCCGATCGTGAGGAGCAGTTCGTGCTGCACGCCCTCGATGCTTGCCCGGATGGTGCGCGTGCGATCGGTGAGGATGTGCAGGTCGACTGCGGCCGGCAGTGTCGCCTTGAGTTGGGGTAGAATCGCCTTCACGGAGTCGACGACGTCAATGATATTCGCCCCTGGCTGACGCTGGATATTGACGATCACCGCGGGGCGGTCGTTCATCCAGGCCGCCTGTCGCACGTTTTCAGCACCGTCGATGACCTCGGCAACGTCGACGAGACGAATCGGGCCGCCGTTGCGATAGCCAATAATGAGCCCGCGAAACTGCTCCGCTGAGAGGAGCTGATCGTTGGCGGCAATGGTAAAAGCCTGCCGCCGGCCGTCGAAGCTCCCCTTGGCCTGATTGACGCTCGCCTGCACAAGCGCGGCCCGCAGGTCTTCAAGATTCATCCCCAGACTCGACAACTTCGTGGGATTCACTTCGACGCGGATCGCTGGCTTTTGCCCTCCGGAGATGCTGACGAGCCCCACGCCCGCGAGCTGAGAGATCTTCTGCGCCAGACGCGTATCGGCGAGGTCCTGCACGCGTGTCAGCGGCAGCATGTCGCTGGTCAGAGCGAGCGCGAGAATCGGGCTGTCAGCGGGATTGGTCTTGGTGTAGATCGGTGGGTTTGGGAGGTCGCGAGGCAGGATCGCGGCGGCGGAATTGATTGCCGCCTGCACCTGCTGCGTGGCAATGTCGATATTGAGAGCGAGGTCAAACCGCAGCGTGATCACCGAGCACCCCTCGGAGCTCGTGGATGTCATCTGCGAAAGCCCCGGCATCTGGCCGAACTGGCGTTCCAGAGGGGATGTCACGCTCGACGCCATCACCGCTGGGCTCGCCCCGGGATAGAACGTAATCGCCTGGATGGTTGGGTAATCTACCTGCGGCAGCGCCGACACCGGCAGTTGCCGATAGGCGACCACCCCCGCGAGCACAATCGCCACCATCAGCAGGCTCGTGGCCACCGGCCGGACGATGAAGGGGCGAGAGAGGTTCAAGATCGCGATTCCATCAGTGCCCCGCGGCGGCAGTCGGCGGCTGCTGGTTCCCGGTCGTCTTCATGCTCCGCAAAGTCACCTTCGTCTTCGGGGTGAGCTTGTCGATCCCGTCGATAACCACCAGTTCGCCAGCCTTTAGCCCACTGGTCACCGACACCATGTCACCCTGCGTCGGCCCAGTCTCAACGATTCGTAGGCCCACGGTCGTGTCGGGCCCCACCACCCAGACGAAGCTTGACTCTGGCCCATGCTGCACCGCCGCCAGCGGCACCAGCGTTGTGCCGCGGAGGGTTTCCACCAGCAGCCGGGCGTTGACAAACTGATTGGGGAAAAGCGCGTCATCTTCGTTGGGAAACATCGCCTTAAGCTTGATCGTGCCGGTCGATGAATCGACCTGATTATCGATCGCGGTGAGCTCACCATCGGCGAGACGAACCCGCAAGTCGCGATTGTAGGCCTCCACGGGCAGCCTCCCGGTCGCTGCCAGAGCCCGCTGAACTCGGATGATCTCGTCTTGTGGGATCGTGAAGGTGACCGCGATCGGGCGGACGCTCGCAATTACGGCCAGCCCGGCGGCATCGCCAGCCCGGACGATATTCCCGGCATCGACGAGCCGCAGGCCGATTCGGCCCGAGATCGGCGCCTCGATCCGGCAGTAGTCGAGTTGTAACTTGGCGGTGTCGATTAAGCTGCGGTCGATCTTTGCGACCGCTTCCGCCTGCCGCACAAGCGTCTGCTGGGTTTCGATCTGCTGCTGTGTCGCCTGCCGCAGTTCGGCGAGCGATTCATACCGCTCAAGGTCGCGTTTGGCTGCCTGCACCGCCGCCTCGTCTCTGGCCAGCTCCGCCTCGGCCCGCCGCAACTGCACTTCGTAGGGACGTGGATCGACGACCGCCAGTAAATCACCCGCCTCCACCGGCTGCCCCTCGGCAAACGCCACCTCGATGAGTTCCCCATCGACGCGGCTGCGGATGATGACGGTATTTGAAGCAACGACCGTGCCCAGGCCGTTGAGGTTTAAATCCATATCTCCCTGCCGCGCCTCGACGGCGGTGACGGGAACAATCCTGGGCGGAAGCGGCTTGGGCACGGCTGCCTGCGGCACCAATGCCACGCGGGCCTGGGCCACAACCGCCGTCGCCCGGCCGATCAGCAGCGGATCCCGCCACACCGCCATGGCAGCGCCGCCTCCCAGGATCAGGATCACGAGTAGAAAAATCCAACGACGACGCAGCCTGGGCTGGGCTTGAGCAGCAAAGATGGCATGTTCCCGATTCATGGAACATACAGCTTAGCCTGCGGCCGGAAGGGATGTATGGCACCCCCAGAAAAACCAGCGAAATGAGTCGCCGTCAACTCGCCTGCCGGGTCTCGACACTGTTGACGTGGATGAGGGAGCAGGTGACGCTCCGATCTTCCTCGGGATAGCCGACGATCACCCTGGTCTTCATAACGATAGCGCACTCCGGATGCCGGATTTCGTGCAACTCGCCGTTTGACATCCGGCTGACGAACGGCTCAAAGGGCTCAAAGGGCTCGCGACGCAAATACTCTCTCATCGTCCCGTTCAGGTCAGGTCAGGTCAGGACCGCGTCGATCACGTGGCCGTGCACGTCGGTGAGCCGCCGCTGGATGCCCTTATTATAGACCGAGAGTTTCGTGTGATCGATGCCGAGGAGCTTCAGCGCCGTGGCATGGAGGTCGGAACAGAAGGTGGGGTTTTCCTCGGCCTTGAAGCCGAGCTCATCGCTTGTGCCGTAGGCCGTGCCCCCCTTGATCCCGCCGCCGGCCATCCAGACGGTAAAGGCTCCAGCGTTGTGATCACGACCCTTTCCCTGCGCCCCCGGCTGGCGGCCAAACTCGGTCTGGCACATCACAAGCGTGCTGTCGAGCATGCCGTGGGCCTTGAGGTCAGCGAGGAGCCCGGCGGCACCACCATCAAGGATCGGGCCCCAGTAGCCGTGGTCGCGGACCAGGTCCTCGTGAGAATCCCAATTGGGCCGGATTTTTTTCGCAGCCGTGTTCTCGGCACCGCAGTAGATCTGCACAAACCGCACGCCCCGTTCCACGAGTCTGCGGGCGAGCAGGCACTGTCGACCGAACGGGCCGATGTCAGGATGGTCGAATTGATAAAGCTTCTCCACGCTGGCCGGCTCACCGGTGAGATTTGTCACCTCCGGGGCCGAAAGCTGGAGCCGCGCGGCAAGTTCGTAGGCCGCAATGCGGGCCGCCAACTCACTGTTATCAGTCCGGGGTCCGAGATGGCGGGCATTGACCGCCGCGAGAAACTCACGGCCCGCCGATTCGCCAGCGATCAGCAACGCGTGGTCGTCAGAGGCAAAGAGGTCGGCGACCGGCGGCCGCCCCGCAGCCGTCTCGATCACCGTGCCCTGATGAATCGCCGGCAGGAAGCCCGCGCCCCAGTTCACAGGCCCGCCCGGCGGCAGGCCACGATGATCAGGGAGAACCACAAACGCCGGCAGTTCCTCCGACTCACTCCCCAGGCCATACGTCACCGCAGCAGCCGTGTTGACGATGAATCTCGACTTCTACCTGCTCTACCTGCTCTGCCTGCGCAAGCGAGGGATTCCGTTTGCGGCAGCGTCCTTCGCCCTGCACATGCTTTACTTCGTCTATTCTTCGATCACGTTTGGAGTCGTCGTTGTCGAAGAACTGCTGCGTGGGCTCCGCCGCTCAGCCAAAGGCGACTCCCAGGCCGCGATCCCGTCGGCGCTTGCTGCCCCCTTGAAGACGATTTTTTAGAGCTTGCCACTCTCATGCGGAGGCGAGTTTGCCGCCTGAAGCTGAAGTTCGGAGAGCGCGTTTGAGGCGGCCCGCTGCTCCGCCTCCTTCTTGTTGCGTCCCCAGGCCGGCGGATACCGCTGCGGGCCGATCTGCGCCGACACCGAGAAGTTCTTGCTGTGGTCAGGCCCCACTTCCTCAACCACCTCGTAGGTCGGCGTCACCCCGTAATCACGCTGCGACAATTGCTGTAGCAGCGACTTGTGGTTGAGCCCCTGCTCTCCCGAGGCCACCTTCACGATCTCTGGCTCCAGCATTCTGGCCACGAGCGCCCGGACCGGCTCCAGGCCGCCGTCGAGATACATCGCTGCCACCAGCGACTCGAAAAGATCCGACAACACCGACGCAGGCACCGGGTTGAGGGCCAACCCCTTGCCCACGATCAGAAAGTCGATCAACTCTAACCGCTTTGTAATGCGTCCACAGGTTTCCCGACTGACCACCACCGACTTAATCCGGGTCAGATCCCCCTCCAGCGAATCGGGGAACAGCTGGTACAGCGTCTCGCAGACGATGAACCCCAGGATCGCATCGCCGAGGAATTCGAGCCGCTCGTTCGACGCCAGGCGATGCTGTGCGCCCGAGGCATGCGTGAAGGCCGCCACCAGGAGCGCCGGATCGCGGAACTCATACTGGATTCGCCGCTGGCATTCCGCCAGATCGATAGCGCTCTCCAAGCGGTCAGACCGGATCTGACCTGCCAGCGGCCGCTCGCCGTGCTGCTGTTCCGTTTGCTTCATGCCAGCCATCCCGTAAGCCCATCTGCTCGCCTGCCGATAAAGGTACGCCTCGCGGCGGCGGCCTGTCAACGCAAGACCCGCTTAAACCACGGAGAAAACCCGATTTAAGCAGCCGGCGAACCATCGTCGCCTCCGGCCCGTAAAGACAGTCATGTCACAAATGTCGTGCAATAAAACTGGTGCCCCTGCGGTCGCCGGCATGAATGTGTTGATCGCCGCTGGTCGGTAGGCCCGCAGCCGCCGGCCTCCGCGCCCGCGGCTCACCTGCGTATGATTATCGAACACTCCACTCAGAAGGGCGGCTGCTTCCTTTATGAAAAACATCGACACCATGCAAAAGATTCTTCCGTCTTCCGGTTTGCTTAAGTCTCAGTCAAGGCTTCGACTCCACTTGGGCTTCTGCTCTGGTCTGCTCGCGGTCGCCCTGCCGGTGGCCACGGTCTGTGGTGTCTCCCCGCCGGCCCGCGGTGAGGAGACTGCCGCCACGGCCGAGGCGCTCATGCATGCCAACGCGCTCTCTAGGGCATTCCGCCATGCGGCCGAACACGCTATCCCCAGCGTGGTGGTGGTCCGCAGCGAAACGAAGGCCAAGAAGGTTTCCGGCAACCGTAACCCGCAGCGACGCGGTGGTGGCGGCGGCGGCGGGGAAAACCCGTTCAAGGGCACGCCGTTTGAGGATTTTTTCAAGAATGGTGTCCCCGAGGGCTTTGACTTGAATCATCCCGAAGGGGCTCAGATGCAGCCGCGATCGGGCGTGGGCTCGGGTGTGATCGTGGCCACCGAAGGCCTCGTGCTCACCAATAACCATGTCGTGGCCGGAGCTGACGAAGTAACTGTCGAACTCCCCGACGGCCGCGAGTTTAAGGCTTCCGAAATCAAGACCGATCCCGATAGCGATCTGGCCGTCATCAAGCTCGAGAAGGCCCAGAACCTGCCGGTGGCCAAGCTCGGTGATTCCGACAAGCTTGAGATCGGAGATTGGGTGATCGCAATCGGTAATCCGTTTGAACTCGAAACAACCGTCAGCGCCGGCATCATCAGCGGCAAGGGCCGCGAACTCGGCAGCATTCGCCGAGCCAAGTTTCTGCAGACCGACGCCGCCATCAACCCGGGTAACTCAGGTGGGCCGCTGGTCAACCTCGCCGGTGAGGTGATCGGCATCAACACCGCAATTGCCTCCAACAACGGAGCGTATCAGGGTGTCGGCTTCGCGATTCCAATCAACCTCGCCAAGTGGGTGAGCGGCCAACTCATCGCCAAGGGCTCTGTGGAGCGCGGGTATTTGGGCGTCTCGATCGGACCGCTCTCTAGCGAAATGGCAACGAAGCTCGGCGTCAGCAACCGTAAGGGTGTGCTCGTCACCGAGGTCATGGGCGACACGCCGGCCGCCGACGCAGGCGTGCAGGATCTCGACGTGATCACCTCGTTTGACGACCAGCTCGTGGACGGTCCCCGTTCGCTGCAGGAAGTGGTGGAAAAGTCGGCGATCGGCAAGCCCCACAAGCTGACCGTGCTCCGCGATGGCAAGCCTGTGACGCTCGAGATCTCCGTAAAGCCGCTGCCAGAGAAGATCGCCAAGCGAGACGGCGCGGGCGGCCGTAAGCAGCTTGAGGCCCAAGAGGAGACGTTTTACTCGGAGGCCTTCGGCATTGAGGTCCGCGACAAGAAGTCTCTGGCTGAAAATGCCTACGCAGACTTCGAGGGGGTCATCGTCGACCGTGTCGACAACGACGGCGTGGCGGCCGAGGCGGGCATCGGGCCAGGCGTGCTGATCCTCAAGGTCGGCAAGACCCCGGTCAAGTCGATCGCCGCCTTCGCAGCCGCGATCGAGAAGGAGTCGCCGGTAGAGGGCGTCGTGCTGCAGGTGCGAACGCCTCGCGGCAACAGCGTGATCCTCCTGAAAAAGGAGCTCTGATTCGCTCCCACTCCATCGCTTGATAGAATGAGTGAATGGCAACTCTCGGCGTCAACATTGACCACGTAGCAACGATTCGGCAGGCCCGTCGTACTATCGAACCTGATCCGGTGTGGGCGGCGGCCCTCGCCGAACTCGGAGGAGCAGATGCAATCACGGTTCACCTGCGCGAGGATCGCCGCCACATTCAGGACCGCGATCTCGAAGTGCTTAAATTCACCGTGCAGGTGAAGCTCAACCTCGAGGCCGCCATCGCACCGGCGATGATCGACATCGCCTGCCGGGTGAAGCCCGATCAGGTCACGCTGGTGCCCGAGAAGCGGGAAGAGGTCACGACTGAAGGCGGCCTTGACATCGTCACCCACCGGGCTGCCACGGCCGAAGCGGTGCGGCGACTCCATGAGTCCGGAATCTCCGTCTCACTCTTTCTCGACCCCTGCCCACGGCAGATCGATGTGGCGGCTGATCTCGGGGTCGCGGCGGTTGAGCTGCATACGGGCTGCTATGCCAACGCTACGACCGACGCCGCCCGACACGAGCAGCTCGTGGAGCTTTCCAGGGCCGGCCTGATGATCCGACAGTCGCGACTGCAGCTCAATGCCGGCCATGGGCTCACCTACCGTAACGTTGTGCCGGTGGCCCGTCTGGAAGGGATGGGCGAGCTGAACATCGGCCATTCGATCGTGTCGCGGGCCGTGCTCATCGGCTTTACCAACGCCGTCCGCGAGATGAAGGCGTTGATCGCCAGCGGGCAATAAACCCCTTGCCGTCTGGTTCATGAACCGGTGGCCGGCCTCGGCCGAATCCCCCAAGTCCACCGCCGTGCAAACCCGCAGGCGTAAAAAAGGTGTCAGTCAGGCGAGAACACGGGGATTGTCTGCCGCCCGTTGCGGCGGTAGGCCCGAAAATCACGATCGAGCGTGAGGACGACGCCATCCGCGTGGAGTTCGCTCATGCGGACGAGGCACACCTCCGCACGTGTGGCCGGAAGGTCGTGATATTTTTTCAGCATTCGACGGAGCGGCGCGACCTCTGTC
Source organism: Planctomycetota bacterium (assembly GCA_037129495.1). Lineage (GTDB taxonomy): Bacteria > Planctomycetota > Planctomycetia > Pirellulales > UBA1268 > CAMCQY01. The sequence continues at coordinate 19,958 of JBAXUW010000015.1, forward strand.
GAAACGTCGAAATCGCAGATCAACTCCCCGCGTTCCACGAGCGTGAGGACGAGGTCTGGATCGAGCCCGCCGCGCTTCAGCACAAACATCGCCTCCGTGAGGACCGGCTCGCAGCTGATGAGCGGATCGGTCAGCTCACGAAACCGGTCGCACGTCCAACGATGAAACTCTGAATCACGGTCAAAATAGGCGACCAGCGGTCCCGTATCGATGATCACTTCCAGCCGTTGCTTGACGTCAGCAGGCAATTTGATTGTCAGCGTCACCATCGCCCAAACGGTACTACGATCTGCGCAGAAAGCAGTACCGGATCGCAAAAAGGTGTTAGGAGTCTTTTCTGCAAAGCACCTTAGGCCGTGTCGCCTGCGGCGACCGGGAAAAGACTCCTGACACAATCCTGTTCGGCACGGCAGTTGCTTGAACATCCGAAAGAACGTCTCGATCAGCCACCGCAGCCGATAGATCTCCCCGCTGAGTTCAGCGGGCAGACATGGGGCTAAAAAACCACAGCAGGATCAGTGAGCAGTACTGATCCATGTGCAGCTCACGAGTGCCTGCCTTATCCCGCTGTGTTCCTCCGAAGTGCAATCGCTCGATCAAGCCCCCAAGCCCATCGCGCAACTCTACCCACACTCCCTTGTTGAGCTACTTTAACTAACTGTCTGTCTGTCTGTGGCAACTGCCGTGCCTAACAGGATTGCTCCTGACACCTTTTTGCGGGTCACCACGCCCCTCACCGGCCCGCAAACGCCTGCGGGTCTTTGAGCACAAACATGTGGCCATGGTCGGCAGTCACGATCACGACCGACTCGTCCCACGCGTCGTGACGCTCGATCCATTTCACCACGGCCCCAAATGCCGCGTCGCCACTCTTCACTGCGCCGATTGCCGCATCGATATCGTTGGCATGCGCCGCCCAGTCGACGTCGCCCGCCTCCACCATCAGCCAGAATTTTTCACGGCTCCCGAGCACGTCGAGCGCCGCCCGCGTCATGTCGGCCAACGTCGGGTTCTCGGCGAGATCGGCCTCTGAGTAGGGCTTGATCGGACAGTATTTCTTGCGCAGACGGTCGACCGTCGCCCCCGCCTCGGGCCGGCAGCCCACCGGATCGAAGTCACCGTCGGCAGTCTGATAGGGGAGATTGCCCTCGCCCACGCCAAACATGCCAAAGAGCCCTAGGTTCTGCGCGATCGCATCCTCGGCCGCAGCGGAGAGCACCTGATCGCCCGCCTGCCCCGCCGTTCTCAGAGCGACCCGATAGCGGCCGCCGTTCACCGCATCGATCGCGGCGAGCGTTGAGTCGGCGATGTATTTTCCGCCCGGCTCGAAATTCACCCCCTGATCCCTGTCGGCCACAATATCGCCCCGCACACCAAAGCCAGCGCCGATTAAGACATCGAGCCCGGCGAGCGGCCCGCTGCGGTGGGCGATCGAGGGCTGGCCGAGCATGTCGCAGGCGATATCCTGATAGTCGTCGCGGGTGACATTATTGGCATACGTGCAGGCGGGTGTGGCATGCGACAACGGCACGCTCGTCACCGCGCCCACGGCGTAGCCGCGGGCCTGCAGGGTACGGCCGATCGGTTCGATCTGTTGGCCTTCGGGATGGACGTTGATCGAATCGTTGTAGGTCTTGCGGCCTGTGCAGAGCGACGTAGCCGACGCGGCCGAATCGGTGACAGCATGCGGCCGACTGCGGTCGCGGCCGATGAGATACCGAAGATCCGGCAGTGGGGCCCACGCCGTCTGGCCGCCACGACGGAATTCGTAGCCGCCGGGCGTAATGCCCCCCGGATTCTTCACCGCCTGTGCATCGACATCGACTTTCGTGCCGTCGTTGGCGGGGCTTGTCACACAGAGGCCAAAGTCGGTCGGAGCACCTCGATAGTCCTGGAACGACAGGCCCGTACCGCGGCCGGCGTCGTAGGCAACGCTGCCCCGGGCGGCGATCGCGGCCGTTCGCGTCGTGGTCCAGTCCAGCCCGTCAAACACAATCAGCACGATGTATTTCTTGCCGGCGTCAGCCGCCATCATCTGCAACCGATAGATGTCGGTCTGATCGAAGTAGTCGGCCTCGGGGTTATGCGTGTCGTCGGGCATCCTGCCATAAAGGCTCGTGAGCCGAGTCGGATCGCGATAGACGCTCTTCGGCCCTGCCACCGCGTCGAGCAGCATGCCGAAAGAATAGACCGGGATCAGCCGGTTGGAATGGTTCGACCACGAGATGTAGCGGTCGGGCTGATCACCCCAGTGGCCCCAGACGGCGCGGCCCGTTGCCTCCGCCTCGGCTTGCATCACCCGCACCCGGTCGGCTGCGGAACGTGATTCCGGGGCCACCGGAGCCTGCGGTGGCTGCCCGCAGGCTGCCGCCATCACCACCCCGGCCGCTACCAGCGCAGAAACTCCGCACCACTGCTGCCAGAGTGGGCCAAGTCGTCTGCAGTTCAGTGCTGTTTTGAGCCGTCCGATTCTACTCACGACCCTGATCATAGCCGCGTCAAACCACCTTTCCCAGCGATCCCCACTCGCATGCGGTTTTTTCAACTGACCCTGGCGCATGGTTTGGACAGTCGAAGTGTGGGCTGTGCGGCCGATCCCTCGACCCGCTTTGGTCGGTTTGCCAGACTCTGTACAGTGTCGGTCGTTCCTCCCGCCTCATAGCCTTCCCACCCAAACTCTCCCGTGGTCAACGACGACCTGCTGCGGCGTGACGTTCAGCTGCTTGGCAACATGCTGGGCTCGGTGATCGTCCAACTCGCCGGCCAGGAAGAGTTTGCCCTCGTCGAAGAGATCCGCGGGCTTGCCCGCGATCGTCGGGCCGGTCGGCACGACGCTGAGCGGATTCTGGCGGCTCGGATTGAGTCGCTCGACACTGCCCAGGCGGAAATTGTCGCTCGGGCGCTGAGCATCTACTTTGATCTCGTGAACATCGCCGAAGACAGGCAGCGGGTCCGCGTGCTCCGCGACCGGGAGCGACAGCGGTCTCCAGAGCCGATCGGCGAGTCACTCGCGGCCGGCATCGCCGAACTCAAGTCGCTCGGCCTTTCGGCAGCCGACGTGCAGCAGGCACTCGATCCCCTGGCGATCGAGCTGGTCTTTACGGCCCACCCCAGCGAGGCGAAGCGGCAGTCGATCCGGGCCAAGCTCCGCCGCATGCGGTACAGCCTGAAGGAACTCGATCGCAGTGACCTGCTGCCGCGAGAGCGGCTGGAGCATGAGGGCAACCTCCAGAGCGAACTCGATGTGCTCTGGCAGACGGAATTTCTCCGGCCGACCCGACCCACCGTGCTCGACGAGGTGGACCGCGGCCTCTCGATCATGCCCCGGCTGTGGGAGGCGGTGCCGCAGGTGTATGACTCGCTCCGCCGCGGCCTCGCGGCCAGCTACCCGGGGGAAACGTTTCAGGTGCCCGCGTTCTTACGATTCGGATCGTGGATGGGGGGCGACCGCGACGGCAATCCCTTCGTCACGGCGAATATTACCGAACAGACGCTGCTGCGGCTGCGGAGCGACGCGATCGACCGGCACCTCGGCTGGTGCACTCGGCTTCACAAACTCCTGACGATCTCGCTGCACGCTGCCGGCGGCGGCCGGCCCCTCGTGGAGCGGCTGGAAACGCTGGCTGGCACGTGGCCCGACCTTGCCGCTGCGCTTGCGCCACTGGCCCCAAACGAGATCTACCGCCGGTGGCTCGGCATGATGAGCTTTCGGCTCGAGCAGTCGCGGGCCGAAAGCCTGCAGGCGCCCATCCGGCCGGCCGGCTATTCCTCGGGCGGCGACCTTGAGGCCGACGTGGCTCTGCTCGTTGACTGCCTGGGGCATGATCGCGGCCTTGCCGAAGCGTCTCCCGCCACCCACTGGCTCGACCTCGTCCGGACCTTTGGCCTGCACATGACGGGCCTCGACGTGCGGCAGGGCGCGCCGACCTATACAGAGCTGATGGGTGAGATCCTGGCGGCTACCGGCCACGTGACCACGCCCACCGCCTACGTGACGCTCGACGAACCGGCCCAGCGGGCGGTGCTGGTTGGTTCGCTGCCCAAGTCGCGTGGCAAGTCGCTGGCCCCGCCCGCTGCGGCGGATAACGCCGGTGTCAATGCGGTCCCTGAGGCAAGCCTCTCGCCTCTTGCCACCGACACGCTTCGGCTCTTTGAGGTGCTGCACGCGGCAGTCGCGAGGTTTGGCCCAATGTGTGTCGGCACGGCAATCATCAGCCTCACCCGCACGCCCGCCGATGTGCTCACCGTACTCTGGCTCTGGCGGTGGGCTCGCGCATCCGCCGCCGCTCGGGGCGAGCCGCTTGCCGCCAGTGATATCTCGATCGCGCCGCTCTTTGAGAAGATCGACGATCTCACGCATGCCCACGAGACACTCGCCGCGATCCTCGAAGAGCCCAGCTACCGCAACTACCTCGCCGGTCGCGATCACCGCCAGATCGTGATGGTGGGCTACTCCGATAGCACGAAAGACGGCGGCTATCTGGCAGCCTGCTGTGCGCTCCAGACTGCCCAAGATAGTCTCCACGCCGCCGCCGCCGCCCGCGGCGTGAGCCTGACATTTTTTCACGGCCGGGGCGGCTCGCTCGGCCGGGGCGGCGGGCCGGCCGCGCGGGGCATCCTCTCGCTGCCCGCCGAGACGCTCGACGGCAGTCTCCGCCTCACTGAGCAGGGCGAGGTACTCGCCGAGCGGTATGACGACACGGAAGTCGCCTGCCGTCATCTGGAGCAGGTGTCGTGGGCAACGCTTGTGTCATCGAGTGTTCGGAGAAGTCAGCCACGCCGCGAGTGGACCACTATCACCGCTCGGATGGCGGAGCGGTCGTGGGCCGTCTACCGCGAACTTGTCGATCAGCCGGGGTTTATCCGCTACTTCGCCGAAACAACCCCGATTGATGACATTGAAACCCTCCCGATCGCCTCGCGGCCCGCCCGCCGCCACGGTGAGCGAACGCTCGACGACCTCCGCGCGATTCCCTGGGTGTTTGCCTGGACGCAGAGCCGCTGCATGATCCCGGCCTGGTATGGCCTGGGCACCGCGCTCACTGAAGTGAAATACGACGACCGCCATGCCTGGCAGGTTATCTGCGACATGTACCGGCAGTGGCCCTTCTTCCAAGCCACGATCGACAACGCGACGCTGGCGCTGGCCAAGGCCGACATGTACATCGCCCAGCGCTACTCAGAACTGGTTGACGATGACACCATCCGCCGGCCGATCTGGCAGCGGATCGCAGCAGAGCGCGACCGGACCCGGCAGGCGATCCTCGATATCGTCGGCGGCGGTGAACTCCTCGCCACGACGCCCTGGTTTCAAGCGTCGATCGAGGCCCGTAATCCCTCCATCGACCCGCTCAACCTGATTCAGATCGAATTCATGCGTCGCCGCCGAAACAACCCTGGCGACGAATCGCACCGTGAACTCTTGCGACTCTGTGTCCAAGGTATCGCCGCCGGCATGCGAACGACTGGCTAGGCAACGCAGGCCCCTGATGGCCATGACCACAGCCGCTGATCTTGTCGTCACAACGCTCGGCCCTTGCCGGCTCGAGTCACCGCTAAAATCGCAGCTTGAATCGCGGCAGACGACGGTGCACTCTGTCGGTGAGACCGACCGCGTGCTTTTTCATGACACGGTCAATCTCATCCGGGAGAGTGGGTGCGACCTCGACTCCCTGCCGAGTTTTGAGCCGGCCGGCCCGCGGCAGAAGATCTTCTTCGACACCGCCAAGATGCGGGTCGGCATCGTCACCTGTGGCGGCCTCTGCCCGGGCATCAACAACGTGATCCGCGGCATCGTCATGGAACTCTCCTTCCACTACGGCGTGCAGCGGATCTATGGCTTCCGCAACGGCTACCAAGGCTTCGTCGGTGCGATGAAGATTGCCGCGGTCGTGGCCAAGCGGGACGGTAACATCGCCGTTGTCGGCATTCCCAAGACGATCGACAACGACATCCCCTCCATTGACCAGAGCTTTGGCTTTCAGTCGGCCTTCGGCGAAGCGACGAAGTCGATCCAGTCAGCCCAGGTGGAGGCGAAAGCGTCGCCGAATGGCGTGGGCCTTGTGAAGCTGATGGGCCGCCACTCTGGCTTCATCGCCTGCTATGCCTCGCTCGCCGTGCCGGATGCCAACTCCGTCCTCATTCCGGAGGTGCCCTTCGCGCTTGATGGCCCGAACGGGTTGCTCGAGCACCTGCTCACGCGCGTCAGGAAGAGCGGCCATGCAGTGATCGTGGCGGCTGAGGGTGCCGGCCAGGAACTCATTGCCAACGAGGCCACCGGCCAGCCGCGGTCGTTCCAATAGCGGAGCTGTTATTTCTGGCAGCGGAGCAGTTGTTTCCAGCAGCGGAGCGATCACCCGCCCGGCTTCGGCAGGAGGATTTCTGCGTCTTCGGCAAACGACGCCTCGCCAGCTTGGCCGTCGAGTTGGTATTGAATCGTGAGTAGCTTCGTCTGGCCCGGCGCCGGGTCGCCACCGAAGGTCGCGGTGTATGTGGCCGCCGACAGCGGGATCAGCGGCACGTTGCCGACGAGTTTGCGAAGCGGCGTCGTCACGTCCTTCTGGACGTCGCCGGCCCCGTAGGTCGCCCGGGTGATCTCGACCTGTGCTTGTGAGAGCCCAAGTTTGCCCGCTAGTTCCCAGGCTTCGGGCGTCGGTGGCGTCAGCTTCGACAGCAGCGTCGCGGTGGCGGCACGGGCCTCTTCCTTGAGTTCCGGCGTTGCGCCCGCCGCGACGATGAGATTGAGCATCTCCATCGTGGGTGTCCGCCGCACGGCATCGAGAACCGCCTTGCGATCGTCGTTGTCGCGGGCCGCCGCGTAAGCCTTGCGGCCCATCTCGCTCTTGTCGGCATCTGCCGGCGTGAACTGCCGCAGGATCCGGAGGTAGGCCTTCAAGGCCCGATTCTGATACTTGCCCTGTGGCATGGTCTGGGAAAGCTCGAGCAGCGGAGGGGCGGCGTCGGCCGTCATCCAGTTGCCGAGGAGTCGCGTGCTCACATCCTGCAGCGCGGCATTGTCCCCCTTCGCCGCAGCCACAATCCCAGAGAGCGCTTTCGTGCCCCCGACCTGACCAAGAATTTCGAGCAGTTCAGGCTTTGCAGTGGCCGGCGCGGTCGCCAGCGCTACGACGATGCTTTCGGCGCAGGCGTCGCGATCGGGCATCCGCACGCAGGCGACCCGCAGGGCCTTCAACGCGGCCTCTCCATCAGCGGTATCCCGTGGCTTTTGAACCTGCTGCACGAGCAGTGGCAGTCGTTCCAAATCGACAATTTCGCCCAGACAGGCCAGCGCCTTAGCACGGATGACCGGATCAGTATTTTCCAGTGCGGCAGCCACCTCGGGTACCGCGCTCATCCGTCGCCGCCCAACGATCTCAAGCAGAAGCGGCAGGTTGGCCCCTTTGGCCTGCGTGAGCCGGCCGCGGAGCTGCTCGTCAATTCCCTGGCCCGAAAATTCGGCAAGCGCCCTCCTCGCCATGGCACTGATATCGGCGTCGCTCTCGGTGGCGGCAGCCAGCAGCCGCTCCACACACGACACATCGCCGACACTGCCGAGCGCCTTGAGGGCAGCCAGCCGCACCGGCGTCGGCCCCGTGGCGGCCGACGCCAGCATCACGGGCACCACACCCGCACCGCCACGATCAGCGAGCGCCGCAATGATGACCGCGGCCCGCTCGGGGGTGGTCTGGGAAATTTCGGCGGCCAGCGCCGGATTGACACCTGCCGCGGGGAGCTCACGGGCGGTCGACAGGGCAAGGCGATGAAACTCCCGGTCAGGCGACCGGAGCTGCTCGACCAACAGCGGAATGCCCGCCTCACCGCGGGCGAGAATGGCACCTCGCGTTGCCTCAATCAGCCGTTGCTTTGGCAGATCGGCCTGCCGAACGGCATCGTAGATCGCCGTTGCCGCGGCAGTCTGTCCATTGGCGAGAAGGCTTTCGGCACAGAGCACGCAGCCTTCGGCGGCCGCGGCCCGCCGCCTCGGCTTCTCAGAGGCCAGCCCCTTTCGGAGCGGCTCGGCCGCGGCAGCAGTGCCCACGCTCCCCAGCGCCACGGCAGCGGCCTCCGCCACGGCCGGATCGGCAGCGTCAAGCCGAGCGGCCAGCAACGCGACCGCACCGGTATCACGGCGCACGCCGAGCGTGTTGATCACGCCGATAAGCAGCCGACCCTCGAGTCTGCCAGCCGCTTCGCGAAGCGCACGATCGCAGGCGGGATCGGGAATCGCCTCCAGCGGAATCCTTGCCCACGATGCCAGCCGCTCGTTATTTAGCAGTTTTGCGAGATCGGGCACCGCGTCGGCCGAGCCATGGATGGTTAACTCCTTGCAGGCCAGCGCCTTGTCAGCTTCGGGAGCGTCTCCCCGCAGCGTTGCCAGCAACGCCTGTTCCTTCGGTGTCTGGCCGTCAGCCGCCTGCGCGGGCCCGCAGGCCACCAGAGCTGACACCGCGAGAGCGACGAGAGACGCTCCGAAGAAAGAAATACTCTTCGTTGTGGTCATGATGTTCATGATATTTATGATTTGGCTTTGTTTGTTTTCTCGGGTCTTCATCACATTCTCCATGGCTCGCGGACCGCTTCAGACCGGAGCCGATTGGCCTCGATATCACCGGAAAACTCGTGCTTCATAGTGTCGTATTTCACCTGGCGCTGCAGCGCGATGGCGATGTTAGCGGCATGGCAGGCGATGTGGGCGTTGCAGGCTGCCTCAGCGTTGCCCTTGGGCTTCCCGCGGGTCTTCACGCAGTCGAGGAAGTCGCGGACATGGAACGTGGCAGGATAGCCACCGATCTCCTCGACCGTGCGGCCAGCCAGGAGCGCCGGTGAACTGAGAATCAGCTTGCCGCTATCACCCGCCTCCACCCAGCCGTCTTCCCCTTCAAACCGCACCGGGCAGGAGCCGAGCGGCAGCCAGTCTTTCTCACGGAAGATCAGCTCCACGCCATCGGCATAGCGGGTGACGATCTGGCCGTTGGCAGGTGGGTTGTATTCCACCGGCGGCAGACAATCGTTGACCGCCCACTGGCAGAGGTCGACGCAGTGCGAACCCCACTCCAGAACGCCGCCACCGACCAGCCCACCCCCCTTTTCAAAGTTGAAACCATCGAGGAGTTTGGCGTTGTAGGGCCGCCAGGCGGCGGGGCCGAGATACATATCCCAATCGACGACATCCTGCTGCGGCTCAGCCTCGGCCGGCAGCCACCCGCTCATCACGGCCCTCATGCCCGCCGGATGGGCGTAGAGCCGCTTGAGCTTCCCCAGCCGACCGCTTCTTGCCAAGTCACAGGCAAAGGCAAAGTGTGGCAGATTCCGCCGCTGCGTGCCGACCTGAAAGACCCGACCCGTACGGTTGATCGTGTCGAGCAGGGCGAGGCTCTGTGCGATGTTTTTTGTGCACGGCTTCTCGCAGTAAATGTCTTTGCCGGCCCGCGCAGCGAGCGTCGCGGCGAGCGCATGCCAGTTTGGACCGGTGGCAATCAGGACGGCGTCGATGTCCTGCCGGTCGAGCACCTCGCGAAAGTCGCGGTGCATGGTGCAGTCGGCATTGCCATATTTCGCGTCGGTAATCTTTTTCACTGCCAGCCGCCGCGCCTCCTTCACGTCGCAGACGGCCTTAAACTGCACGTCGGGTTGCTCGAGAAAGCAGCTGTGCACATAGGTGCCGCGGTTGCCAATGCCGATTCCCCCCACGACGATTCGCTCACTCGGGGGCACCGCGCCGTCGAGGCCGAGCGCCGAACTTGGAATAATCATGGGCGCGGCCGCAGCGGCGATGCCCGCCTTGACCACTCGGAGAAACCGGCGCCGCCCGAGTCGACTGGGAATTCCCACTGAGTTTGTGCTTGATGTCATCACGCCAGTCCCTTTTGCGGAGCGAGAAAATAAACCTACTATGACCCCTGACAGTGTAAAGTCGTGAACTATCTCCGCACAATCTCGCAAACTGCCAGGGCTAAGCAGTGCGCCGACTCATCGCATCCAACGGGCATGCACAGCAGGGTGACTGCGCCATGATGGGGAGTCTGGCATGATCGGGCAATCGCGTCCGCGATATCTCAGAAGGTGCTTCGGCGATCGGTCGGGCTGCGATCTTCACGGAGGATCGATGATGCC
>JBAXUW010000150.1:0-8024 GCA_037129495.1 Planctomycetota bacterium
ATCGTCATGGTCGTCTCCGTGCCTTTTCTAAAAACCGCTTTGAAGTGATGGTCTGGTCTGATGGTCTGCTCTGGTGGTCTGTTCTGGGTGATCGATCTGCCAACTGCCGCTCTCTCTATCCTGTGGAGTGGCCCCGCACCCGTTGCTGAACGAGCGACTGGACGATCCGCTGGGGATCAAGGAGATGCACAAGCTGGTCATTTCCGGCAAAAATACCGGTCATGGCGTCGGCGGACGGGTCGGTTACCGGGGCGGTCGGATGCTCGATTCGGTCGGCCGGAATCTCAATCACATCGAGCATTGCATCGACCAGCAGGCTATACCAGTCGTCCTGCAGGCGAAGCACAAGATGGGTGCGACGAGCGGTGTGAGCCGCGGGCGGAAAGCCCAGGCGAAGCCGCAGGTCGATCACGGGCACGATCCGGCCCCGCAGGTGCAGCAGGCCGGCGATCGCCGCGGATGCCAGCGGCACCGACGTCAGGCGACCACCCCGCAAGACTTCCGAGACGCCATCGGCTGCCACGGCAAAGCAGGTGTTGACCACCAGGAAGCCATAGAACCGTAAGACCTCTGGATCCGTTGTCTGGCCCGTGGGCGGGCTGGTCATAACCATGGTGTCAGAGTGCCCTCAGGTCGAGGACCTCGGTGGCGCAGCCACCGAGCGCGAGTGAGCCAACCACGCCCTGAGACGCCAGCGTAGGCTGGAGCGGAGACTCCGCCTCGACCACATCCAGAATGCGTTTCACAGCCAGACCAATGCTCCCGCGCTGTTCGCTCAGCACGATGAGGTTGACGGCGTCGGTCAGTGCCGGCCGCGGGGGAACGCCAAGAATTTCATCAGCATCGACAACGGCGGTGAAGATCTCGCCGCGACGGACAACACACCGGGGCCCGACCTTCTCGAGGTGTTCGGGGTTGAAATGCTCCAGGCGGGCGATGTCGCTCAGCGGCACCGCAATCCGCCGGCCAGCGTGGGTCTGGCAGACTAAGTAGCGGGCGAAGGTCAGCCGATCAGCAGCGGCTTCTACGACAGGGTTGCCAGCGGATTCACGTCGAGCGGGCGGCAAATCGGCCGCCCGCAGCAGACCGCGCAGATCGAGAATCAGCACCACGCCGCCATCCCCCATCACCGTGGCGCCCGAGTAGAGCCCCATCTGGGCCAGCAAGCCACCAATTGGTTTGACGACAATCGTCGAAAGGCTGGCCGATTCAAGCAGTGGTTTATGCCGCTGCGCTGCGTTGTCTGACCGCATGCCGTCGATGACAAGCCCAAACTCATGGTCATCGACCCGCACCAGTATGACGGTGCCAGACTTGGGCGGGCCCGCCGCGGCTCGGTCTACCGGCGGCACAAGCCCGAGCCATTGGTCGAGAAAGATCACCGGCAACAGCCGGCCCCGGATGCGAATGACCGGCGCGCTGTTGAGCCCTTCGATGCGCGGCCCAGTAGCATTTTCGCGGAGGGAGACGAGTTCGCTGACATAGGCCTGGGGAATCGCGAAGCGTTCCCCGGCGCAGGTGGCGATGACGGCCGGAATGATCGCCAGCGTGAGCGGCACTCGCACCCGGACCGTCGTGCCCTGACCGGGAAGGCTGTGGATGTCGACCGTGCCACCGATCGCCTCAATGTTGGTCTTCACGACGTCCATGCCCACGCCGCGGCCTGAGACGGCAGTGACCTTGGCGGCGGTTGAGAATCCGGGCTCGAAGATGAACTGCAGAATATCTTCGTCTGAGAGGGTCGCGGCACTCTCGGCTGTGACGAGCCCCCGCGCGACCGCCTTCTGCCGCACGGCCTCGACGGGGATGCCGCCGCCATCATCCGCGACCTCGATCGTTACCTGCCCGCTCTCATGGAAGGCCCTCAGCAAGAGCTGCCCCGCCCGCGATTTGCCCTTCGACTGCCGCTCTTCGGGCAGTTCGATACCGTGATCGACCGCGTTGCGGATCAGGTGTGTCAGCGGATCACGAATGCCCTCGATCAGCGAGCGGTCGAGTTCGGTGTCGGCACCATCGACCACAAACTGCACTTCCTTACCACACGACACGGCCAGGTCGCGGACCGTGCGGGGAAACTTGCTAAACACATAATTAATCGGCTGCATGCGGGTTTTGACCGCAGTTTCCTGGAGCGCATTGGTCACGCTGTTGATCCGCTGCGACACTCCCTGAAAGGCGGGATCAGTCGACTCGATGCCCCGAAGCTGATTGCGGGCCAGCACGAGTTCGCTCACGAGGTCGAGGATCGATGCCAGCAGGCTTAGGTCGACGCGGACGGATGTCTCGGTAGGCGCGGCCGGAGTTTTTGCCGCGACCGGAACAGGAGGTGCAGACTCAGCCGGCGCTGCCAGTTCGACAACTGGTTGGTCCGAGGCCACTTCCGGGGCGACCGTTACGAACGGCACTGCCGCCTGAGACATTGGCACCTCTGGCTCAGTCAGTTCCGGTCCGCCGTCTTCGGTCGCAACTGCTACGATCGTGCTGGAAAGCTGGCGGAAGTCCGCGTCGCCCTCAGTGCCCGTGCTCTCGATCGTCTGGATGATCGAGCGAACGGCATCGACCATCGAGAGCAGCGAACCGGTGACCCGGCCGTTGAGCGTGATCTTGCCATCCCGCAGTCGGCCGAGGAGGTGTTCGCCGCTGTGTGTCAGTGCACCCAACTTTGAAAACCCAAAGAAGCCGCTATTGCCCTTGATCGTGTGGACGGTACGAAAGATGCTCGCCAATCGCTGGGGATCATCGGGGTGGACCTCCAGCGCGATTAAGTCGCGGTCGAGCTGGTCGAGATTCTCGACCGCCTCGACTAGAAACTCTTCGATGAATTCGCGGTTGTCACTCATCTCTAAACGTTCTGGCGGTGATGGCCCAACAACCTACTGGGCAGACTGCTGGGGCAATAGAGCGGTGGCGGGGACCCTGCCGGCGCACATTCCTCTGAAGCATACACCCGGAAACGCCGCCCTGCGGGAGCGGACCACGCGCGCGGAGAAACCGAGCCGTTCACGACAAAAAGTGCTCCGAAAATCGGTCCAATCACCCTTGCTGGAGGTCCGGCACCGGCTCACTGGCAGGAAGGAGCAGGGTGATCAGTTAAAAAATCGCCAGACAGACGAGCATGTAACGAGCTACACGCCCCGCCGAGCAGTGCGCAGCCGGACGGCGATATCGAGGTCGATCGCGCTGCCCAAGGTATCCGCGACCGCGAGGCAACGATCCCAGTCGATACCCGCACCGGCTGCAGCGACGAGTCCACGGATGTCCTGATCGTCCTGCGGCCTACCTGCCAAAGCCTTCATGACGAGCAGATCCTCCACGGTAGCAACGGGCATCCGCATGCCGCCCACGTCCACGATCGTAGCCCTGGCGATGGCGTCCTGCTCGAAGCCTGTCATGCCGATCGCAACGTCGAGACGAACGCCGGTCGTACGGTGCCGGAGCGGCAGGATGAACGCCGACGTCACGACGTCTTCAATGCCGTCGAACAGTGGTTCGAAGGGAGTTTCCGTCAATGTCCTCGCGAGCCGCAGTGCGGCAGCGACATCCGCCTGGATCACGAGATCGACGGCGACCCAGTCGCCCGCCTGCTCACGAACGGTCCTCACGCTGGCAAAGAGTCCATCCACGACGGCGAGTCGCTCGCCGGGCGTCAAACGGCTCGCCCAGGCAGCATCGCTTGCCCGTGCTCGATCGCCAAACCGCTCCTCAAAGAGGGTCCACCGGATGCGAGGGTCGTTCTGGGCCAAGCCTGGAACTGACCTTTCCCGAGGATAGCTGAATAAAAAGACGATTCGTTGAACAAGGGGCTCCGTCCTATTTTTGTACGCACCATAATAGACTGTGGCTGATGACATTTTTGCTGGATCGACGCTGTCTGTTGTGGGGGCTGATGCTCTGCCTGATGGCCACGGCCACAGCTTCCGGCGACGAGGTCGCAACCGGGCCAATAAACTGGCCGCGGTTTCGCGGACTCTCTGGCGCGGGAGCGGGGGGATCGCAGCATTTCCCGCACCAGTGGACCGAACGCGACTGGGCTTGGACGGCGGCCCTGCCTGGAAAGGGACATGCCTCGCCCGTTATTTGGCGGGAGCAGATCTACACGGCCAGCGCCGACGAAGCCGCTGGAAAGCGGTTTGTCTCGTGCCACGCTGCGGCCGACGGCCGGCTGCTCTGGCAGCGGGAGATTCCGGGGGCGGTCGAACCGCATCATGCCCAGAATAGTTCGGCCTCCGGTTCGGTGACTGCTGATGCAGGGGGGGTCTACTGGCTGTGGGCGACAAAGGACCAGCTCCGTGCCGAGGCATTTTCACACGACGGCGCGACGCTGTGGCATGCCGACCTGGGGCCGTATGCCAGCGAGCACGGCTTTGGGGCCTCGGCAACAGCGTGGCGAGATCTTTTGATCGTGCCCATTGAGCACGATGGGCCCAGCGCCGTTGTCGCGCTGAATGTCAGGACTGGCCGCGAGCGTTGGCGGCTCCCGCGTGACACCGGACGGACAGCCTATTCGACGCCGCTGGTGATCGAATCAGAAGGCGAGACAACGGTCGCGCCGCTGGTTGTGCTAGCGAGCATGGCTCACGGCTTGACCGGCATCGATCCCGCCACGGGCCGGGTACTCTGGGAGCGGAGGTGTTTTCCCAAGCGTACCGTCTCGTCGCCTGTGTCTGTGGGCCCGCTGGTGGTCGGCACGTGCGGCGAGGGGAGCGGCGACAACATGCTCCTGGCCGTCCGGCCACCTACGATCGCGGTCGACGACGCCCCGGCAACCGATGCCAGGCCTGAGGAACCTCCGATCGCCTACCGGCTCGATCGCAGCGTCGCCCCCTACGTACCCACGCCGGTCTGTTCGGGTCAGCGACTCTATCTGTGGGGCGATCGGGGCGTGGTCACATGTGTCGAGGCGACTAACGGCACAACGCTCTGGCGGGGCCGCGTGGGGGGCACGTTCTCGGCATCACCGATCGTTGTGGGCGGCACGGTGGTCAACGTCTCCGCCGACGGCGAGGTGGTGGTGATCGCCGACGGCGCTGCCTTCGAGGTACTTGGGCGATCGTCGCTGGGAGAAGAGTGCCGGTCTGCACCGGCAGTTGCTGGCAGCAGGATATTTTTTCGCAGCGTCGGCCGACTTCACGCGCTCAAAGCGAATCGGTAGCGCTCCTGAGAGCGCCACTGATGCCGCTACCGACGCCGGCGCTGATCAATCCGCTGCTCCAGCAGGTGGGCCAGCGGCCAGCCGGCCAGCGTCATGACGATCACGTCATCGACGGCACCCACCAAGGGGATCGCATCGGGCACGATGTCGAACGGCATTAAAACCCAACACACTGCCAGCACAAACACAATTACCATGCGGGGCAGCCGGGCAATCTGCTCAAGCACATCGGCTTCAAAATCGACCGCTGGCGGTGGCACAAGAAAAATCCCCTCGGAGTCGTGCCGCACCTGCAGCAGACCGTGGGTCGTGATCAGGTCGCGGGTGATCGACCGCGTGATCTCTCGCACGCCCTCAGCATCGACGCCTGGAACATGTTCGTAGGTCTGTCGCACGAGTCCTTCGGCTGTCTGTTCGCCGAGGCGGCCGTCGGCCCAGGTGCGGGTGACCAACCGGAGGCAGCAGCGGCGTTCTAGGTCGTCGGTGACATGCCGCAGTCGATGAAGGATTTCTTTATCGCGGTGGTATTTCTCGACGTCGCGAAACTGCATCGCCATGCCGACGAGCATCGTGGCCAGTCCGCCGAGGAAGGGCAGGCTGGGCACCGGCTGCTGGCTGAAGGCGACGGCGAGGGGGATGAAGAACAGACCGGCCGTGAGCCCCATGCGGGTGGCCGTCGTGCCACCGACCGACGTCACGACGCAGAGAGCCAGGAGCACCATAGCGGTGCCAGGGCTTGAGAGCGCGTCTGCAATCCAGGCCGGAATCAAACTGCTGACACCGAAGAATCCGCCGGCTGCCCGCACAGCCGTGAACAGGGCCCCCAGCACGCCGCCAGCACCGACGTCGTGCCACGGCCGCCCCAGCAGGCGGGCGACAAACAGCGTAAAGGGATAGGCGAGCACGATTTGGCCCACGAGGTTGAGCCCCTTCGAGATGCCCAGCAGGTGCCACTCAAACGCGATCGCGGAGACCATCAGCACGCCCAGGAGCGTGATCACGCTCGACTGCCGCCATGTGAAGGCATCGCCCGTGAACCACGGGTCGATCATCATCAGTCGCGCTGCAGCGAAATAGAGCACGATCACAAGGAACTGCCGCGCCAGGGTGAGCGGACGGTTGCTGATTCCTTCCGGCAGTCCGAGCCATTCCGGAATCGCCCGCGACCACGGGCTGAGTGAGACAGCCGGGGCGGCGGCCGACGGCTCGGGATCGGTTGGCCGGAGGGAGGTTTCGTTCATCGGCGACCTGTCGGAGGAAGTCGATCGAGCGCCGCGCGATCAGCATCGATCGCCCGCTGCAGATCGTCTCGGGACCAATCACGGCCGTTGACGACCTGCTTCTTGGCAGCAAAGCCGAGGGTTTTTGGCCATCGATTGCGGCAGGTGCGGTAGATATCGAGCCGCAGCGATAATGCATCAGCAGTCGTGGCCGATGACATCTGCCGGATTGCCTCGAGCGCCTGCTCGCGATGCGGGTCAGCAAAAGCGAAGCCGCCGCACTTCCAGGCATGATGATGGAGGTGGCTGCGGTCGAGATGCAGAAGATCAGTCCAGGCGGTGCGGCTGGCCAACGACCAGTCGGCATCGTGCTGCTGGAGAAGATTGAGGGCGTCGCTGATCGTGTTTTGGCAGCGGTCGATTTCGGTGAAGTAGACGGGGGCGATCCGTGGCCCGCCCACTGCACCCAAGACCGTCTCCCAGCCACCGTTGCGGTCACGCTGGCCCTCAATATCATCGCGGCGAATTGCCTCGCTCTGAAAGTGGGCGGCTTCTAGCCGGTCAGGATGCAACCTCAGGAATTGCCCCGCCCGCTGCCGCAGTTCGGAGCGTTCGTCGAGATCGACGAGTGTCTGCAGGTAATACCGCCAGAGGCCGACGCTGGCCTGATCGCTGGATTCGATACAGCGGCGAAACTCTGCCAATGCCTGCGTGGGAGCGGCCTTCTTGAGTGCCGCGATCGCCTCAGCCTCGTGCTCTCGCTGAGACGGGCTTGCAGAGCCAACCTCCGCCTGCAGAGCCGCAGGGAGTTCCAGCGGCGGCCGGGCCGTGACGCCCCTGGGGAGGAGCCACCAGATTGCCGCGGCCGCCACCCCGATCACGAGGAGTTGGCAGAGAGACTCGGCGAGGGATTGTCGGCCGTCTACCATGGCCTCGCGAACGGCCAGCGGATCCATCTGTTCTTCGAGGTTGACTGTTCGCATCTGATCCGCGGAGAGCGTGGCCGACTTCGGCAGTTCGGGACGCGCAAGCGAGCCCGCTGGAGTGGTCGCGAGACCGGGGGATGTCGTGATCAGATCTGAACGCGGCTGCATGGTCGCCAGTGTGCCTCACTCGCGACGTGGCGGCAAGGATTGAGCGGCACCGGGACTCAGCGAGGAGACGATTTCTCACGTCGCGTCTTTCGTGGGATAAGGCAGAAGATTGCGTCGCAGGGATGCGACGGAAAGCACCAGCCGGCGGAGGCCGGCCAAGCGACTGAATGAGGACAGGCGTCCGCCTGTCTGGGATCAGGATGATCGTGTTTCGCGCGAAACGGTAGCTTAAAAACTGCCTCCTCAGCAGAATCTGTGGGTACATTCTGGCTCGGGTAGTCGTCCGAGGACGTGAAACAGAGCCATTTCGATGCCCTGCGGCGTTCTGAAGCCGTAGGCTTTTCTGGTGGTCAGTTTCGCCTTGCCGTTGAATCCCTCGACGACGCCTGCCGAGATGCCGCCCAGGGCGAGGAACCAGTTGAGGATCAGCGGCCGGTGTCGCCGCAGGCTCTTGGCAACTTTCTTCGTCGGCGCAAGCCGGCTGCGGAGGGCTCTGGTAGACCAGCGTGAGATAGGTATGGCCGCTTCGCCCACCGGGCCAGGAACCAAAGGTAGCTG
>JBAXUW010000151.1:0-7893 GCA_037129495.1 Planctomycetota bacterium
CTTGGCGGACAACCGCTGAAAAGACAGACGGGGATAGCCGGCGAGGAGGGCGACCAATGCTCCGCACCTCCTCGAGGGCAAGAACTCGGAGGAGATCGGCGAGGAACTCGACTTCACGCCTGTCGCCGGCCGACGGAGAAGCCAGATTGTCGCTGCACAGCGGGCGAATTAGACTCCAGGAGTTATGCGTCTATTCCTCGTATTGCTCGTGCACGCACATCTGCTTCTCCGCGGGGCTGCGATGCCTCATGCGCACGAGGCGGTTGCAGAGGCTCCGGGGCATTCCAATCGGGCGCACGTCCATGTGTCTGGTCATGATCACCGCCACCGCCATGCACACGGCCATCATCACGATGACAGTGGCGTTCCACGAAGCCATCGCCACTCCCATGACGATGAGGCAACCGATCATCTCGTCAGCGGCACCCCGGTCCATGAACCATCGCCAGATCATGATCAAGACGCCGTCTACCTCGACGACGATGGCCCGATCCTCGTGACAGTTGGTCCGCTATCGCCGCGGTATGCGGCGGCCTGCTGGCTTGCCTTGCCGACCTGCAACGCCGAGATCACGGCACCGGTTCTCCGGCCGCAGCCTCGACGTGTTCGACCGCCCGGCGATGGCGTTCCCACGATCCACACGCTCTTGCCGCACGTGCTTCGCGTTTGATCGCGAGGCCTTCTTCCGGTGCGCCGGCACGGAGGCGATCCGCCCCGTGGCCGATGGCGGCGGCCCGCTTCGGGCCGTCACAAGTTCGTCGATGGCATCCCGTCTGTTGTGTGATTCGCCTGACCTCATATCTGCCGAGTGTTCCATGCTCAAAGCCTTCATCCGTTTCGTTCGCGCACTGCTCCTGCTCATCGTCGTCGGCAGCGTGATCGCGGCTGCGGCGTGGTATCGGGATCTGTGGATGCCCTTGCTCCAGCCGCAGGCCGTCGCGCCCGCGGCTGCCGCGGCCAGCCCTGAAGAGCCGGCCGCCCAGGCCAAGGTGCTCGAACTGAGCCCGCAGGCTCGGCAAAACCTCAAGCTGGTCTCTCGGCCCGCGAAACTCTCCACCTACTGGCGGTCGATCATCGTGCCGGGCGAGGTCATGGATCGACCGGGTCTTTCGGACAGAGGAGTCACCTCGCCGGCCGTGGGTGTCGTGACGCAGATCCATGCGTTCGCGGGCGACACCGTCCGACCGGGCGATCGTCTCTTCACCCTGCGGCTCGTGAGCGAGTACATCCACAACACGCAATCGGAGCTCTTCAAGGTCACGAGGGATATCGAGATCGAGAAGGAGAAGCGGCAGCGGCTCGCCCAGATCGGCGAAGGCGTGATCCCACAGGTGCGGATCATCGAAGTCGAACAGCAACTTCGGCGCTTCCAGGCAGCCAGCGAGAGCTATCGGCAGGATCTGCTGACCAGGGGCTTGAGCCTCGAACAGATCGCGCAGGTGTCGGCGGGCACGTTCGTCGCCTCGGTGGATGTCGTTGCGCCACCTCCGATGCCCGTGCCTGGGGCATCGGTCTCCGTCCCAGCGGCGGCTCCCCCCCCCGACATCGTGTACGAGGTCCAGGAACTGAAAGTGGACCTCGGAACGCAGGTGCAGGCGGGCCAGCTGCTTGGCGTGCTTTCGAACCATGCCACGCTCTACATCGCCGGGCATGCCTTCAAACGCGAGGCCACGTCACTGGAGCGTGCCGCCCAGGAACACTGGCCGATCCGGGTCGATTTCGCCGAGGACGACGCGGCATCGTGGCCGGCCCTCGACCAGACGTTCGAGATTCGGCATCTCTCCAACACCATCGATTCCACAAGCCGGACGTTCGATTGTTTTGTGCCGCTCGTGAACCAATCCCGCTCGTACACGAAGGACGGCAAGACATTTGTCGTCTGGCGGTTTCGACCCGGCCAGCGGGTGCGGCTGCACGTGCCGGTGGAAGAGCTGAAAGACGTGATCGAGCTGCCTGCGGCGGCGGTCGTGCGGGAGGGGCCGGAGGCCTATGTCTTTCGGCAGAACGGCGACCTCTTTGACCGGCGCCCGGTCCGCGTGCTGCACGAAGACCGGCTGAGCGTTGTGATTGCCAACGACGGCAGCGTGGCACCTGGGTGGTATCTCGCGCAAGGGTCGGCGGCATCGCTCAACCGGGTGCTCAAAGCCCAATCTGCCAGCGGCACTCCGGTGGGCGTCCACGTCCACGCCGACGGCACCGTGCATGGAGCCCATTAGGACCACACCATGCTCAACGCTGTCATCCGCTTTGCCCTGCGATACCGCCTGCTCGTGGTGGTGGCCAGCCTCGTGCTGCTGTTGTACGGCAGCTACCTAGCGACGCTCATGCCGATCGACGTGTTTCCCGATCTGGATCGGCCGCGGGTGGTGATCATCACCGAGTGCCCGGGGCTGGCTGCCGAGGAGGTGGAGACGCTCGTCACGCAGCCGATTGAAATCGCACTTCTGGGGGCCAACGGCGTGGAGGCGGTCCGCAGCCAGTCCACGGCTGGCCTCAACGTGATCTACATCGAGTTCAATTGGGACGTCGAGGTTCGCGCGGCACGACAGACCGTGCAGGAGCGGCTTACGACCGTCGCCGGCATCCTTCCCGAGGGCATCCGCCCGCAGATGACGCCCACGGCGTCGATCATGGGTCAGATCGTGATCGCTGGCATGTATCGCCAGAAGGGACCGGGTGGTGGCGATCTCGCTGCGATACCAGGAACGCCCTATCTCGCCGAGGTGTCGAGGGAGGGAGAGCAACCGGCATTGCGAGTGTGGCGGGTCGTCGATCGCCACCACCCCGCGACGTGGGAGACGGTTCCGGCCGAGAACGTGCGGTGGTCCGCACCGCCTGATACGGCTGAAGGTGCCGCTCCGATGGTCGCTCCACAGGCAGCGGCGCTCACCATCGCCGGCCGCAATCATGATGTGGTGTTCCCAACCAACCTCCAGCAGTCGATGAACCTGCGGACCATCGCCGACTGGGTCGTGCGGCCCCGCCTCCTGAAAATACCCGGCGTCGCGGAGGTGTTCATTCAAGGCGGGGACCGCAAGCAGTACCAGATTCTCGCCGACCCGGCGGCCATGCTCGAGTACGGCGTCTCGCTCCAAATGGTCGAGCAGGCCCTGCGTGACTGCAACATCAACTCCAGCGGCGGCTTCGCCGTTGCGGGCGAGCAGGAGCGGCCGATCCGGGTTCTCGGTCGTCTCGGTCCGGATTCAACGCGGGTTCTCGAGGATCTTCGGAAGGTTCCGGTCGCGGTCCACCCCAAACGCACGGTCCCCCTGGGACAGGTTGCCGAGGTCGTGGAGGGGCCGCAGTTCAAGCGTGGCGACGGTGCCATCAACGGGGTGCCCGGCGTCGTGTTCACAGTTGCCAAGCAGCCTCATGTCGATACGCGGGCCCTGACAGACAGGATCACCGAGGCGTTCCGGGAGGTGGAGGCCGCCCTGCCGGCGGATGTCGTCGTGAACTCCGAACTCTTCCAGCTGAAGAACTTCATCGATCGCGGCATCTTCAACGTCGGCGAGGCCCTCGTGATCGGGGCGGTGCTCGTGCTGATCGTGCTGTTCTTGTTTCTCATGAACCTGCGGACGACGTTCATCACGCTCACGGCTATCCCGCTGTCGCTCGTCATCACGACGCTCGTGTTTCGGATCGCCGGAATGCTGACCGGCACCCATCTCTCCATCAACGTGATGACGCTCGGCGGAATCGCCGTCGCGATGGGCGAACTCGTCGACGACGCCATCGTTGACGTCGAGAACATCTTTCGACGGCTCAAGGAGAACAACGCCCTGCCGCACCCGCGGCCGGCGCTCCGGGTGGTCTACGATGCCAGCCGGGAGATTCGCAGCGCCATCGTCTTCGGGACTGCCGTCGTCATTCTGGTGTTCCTGCCCTTGTTCGCTCTCTCTGGAGTTGAGGGCCGTCTGTTCGCGCCGCTCGGCGTGGCATACATCGTGTCGATCCTGGCTTCGTTGCTCGTGTCACTGACGGTGACGCCAGTCTTGTCGTACTACCTGCTGCCGCAGTCGCAGGCGACGCACCACGAGCAGGACGGGGTGCTCCTGAGGGTGTTGAAGACGCTAGCGACGCCGCTGATCCGGTTCAGCATGGGGTCTCCGGGCATTCTGCTCGTGGCGACGTGGCTGGGCGTGGCGATTTCCGGCTGGGCGGTCTCCCGTCTTGGACGTGACTTTCTGCCGCCGTTTGACGAAGGGAGCGTTCAGGTCAATGTCACGCTTCCGCCCGGCTCGTCGCTCGACGCCTCCAATCAGGTGTCGGCACTCATCGATGCGAAACTGCGGGCCATGCAGAAGACCGATGATCGCGGAAACGGCGAGATCATCCATTTCGTCCGTCGCACGGGCCGGGCCGAGATGGATGAGCATGCGTCGCCGGTGAATGCGAGCGAGTACATCCTGAGCATGAATCCGAACTCGGGCCGGCACCGTGACGAGGTCATCAAAGACCTGCTTGCCGAGCTTGGCAGCGAAGTGCCGGGCGTGGCGATCGAAGTGGAGCAGCCGCTTGCCCATCTCATCAGCCACATGGTGTCGGGCGTCTATGCCCAGATCGCGATCAAGGTGCATGGCGATGACCTCAACGTCCTGATCCAGACCGCCGACCGCATCAAGGCGGCCATCCAGAGCGTGCCGGGCGTGACGCCACCGGTAATCGAACCGATCCAGCAGGCGGAGGAACTGCACATCCGGCTTCGCCCTGACGACCTCGCGTTCCATGGCATCCCGCGGGCATACCTCGCCAGAGTGCTCCAAACGGCATTGCAGGGCGAGGTCGTGTCGCAGGTGCTCGAGGGGCAGCGACGGTTCGATCTTCTCGTGCGGCTCGAGGAGGGCTACCGCACGGACTACGCCAATCTCGGCCGGCTCCGGATCGACCTTCCCGACGAGCGTGGCCAGATCGAGCTACGGGAGCTCGCCGACATCGGCGAGGGTACGAGCCCCAACGCCGTGAACCGGGAGAACGCCCGCCGTCGGATCGTCGTTCGCTGCAACACGCAGGGCCGCGACCTATCGAGCGCCGTGGCCGAAATCCAAGCCCGCGTGAGAGATCGTGTGGAGCTGCCCGAGGGGTATTTCATCGAATACGGTGGGCAGTTTGAGAGCCAACAGCGTGCCACCACGCTGATCATCGTCCTCGCGGGAATCTCCGTGGCGGGAATGTTCGTAGTGCTGATGATCCTCTACCCGTCGGTGCGAATCGTCCTTCAACTTCTCAACGCGCTGCCGACTGCGTTTATCGGTGGTGCCTTGGCACTTGTCATCACACGACAGCCGCTGTCCGTGGCGAGCCTCGTGGGGTTCATTTCGCTCAGTGGCATCGCCGTCCGCAACGGCATCCTGCTCGTGACCCACTATTTTCACCTGATGCAGGATGAGGGCGAGGAGTTCTCCCAGAACATGGTGCTCCGTGGCAGCCTCGAGCGGCTCGCCCCTGTGCTCATGACGGCCCTGACGGCCGGCATCGGGCTCGTGCCCTTGGTGCTCGGCGGCCAGGAGCCGGGCAGGGAAATACTCTACCCCGTCGCGACGGTGATCCTGGGCGGCCTTATCACCTCGACGTTCTGCGAATTCCTGATTCATCCGGGCCTGTTCTGGAGGTTCAGTGGCCAGGATGCCGTGCGGCTCGCCCGAGCACGCGACGACGACGAGGAAAACCTCGATGACCTTGAGCGATCAATGGAGGCACCGTCGCGTGACGGGGCCGAACATACCCTTGAGAGGGAGAAGAAAGAATGACTCGACCAAGTATGGGTTTCACGGTTGTGGCGATCCTCGCCATGGCAACCTTGTTCGTTGGATGCACGCAGGCCCCGGCACCGCCACAGGCTCCCGTGAAAGCCGCTGCATCGAAGGCTGATGACCACGGTCACTCGCACGACGACGACCACCTCGGTCATGGGGCCGGCCCCCATGATGGCACGCTCGCCGACTGGGGCGGCGGGAAGTACCACGTCGAGTTCACGGTGGATCACGACAAGAAGGAAACCGTGATCTACGTCCTCGGCAGCGATGAGAAGACTCCGGCCCCGGTGAAGACGGCCGACGGAAAGCTCCTGCTCACGATCCGCGAGCCAGCGTTCCAAGTCGAGCTCGCACCCCGACCGCTGGCCGGCGAAGCCGATGGGAAGTCGTCATGCTATGGCGGCACGCACGACAACCTCGGTATCGTGCGGGAGTTCGCGGGGACGATCAGTGGCGAGGTGGATGGAACGCCGTTCGCCGGTGAGTTCGCGGAGCAGCCGCACGGCGATCACGACCACAAGTAATGTCACTCTTGTCAGCGCACGCCATCGCCCTCTCGGCGTCCATGCGAGGGCGATGGCCGTGCCTGCACTCACCCGGAGTCTTTTGTTGTGACTCTCCTGTTATTGCGGACGATCATCGCCGCGGTTGTCATCGTGGCTGCCACGGAGTTCGGCCGTCGGTCGCCCCGCCTCGGAGGATTCATCCTGTCGCTACCGCTCGTCAGCATGCTGGCCATGCTGATGTCGTGGTTCCGCGACCATGACATCGTGGCAGTCTCCCGGTTCGCACGGGAGACGCTCGTGTTCGTCGTGTGCGGGCTGCCCTTCTTCGTGCCGCTGGCCTTCGCCCAGCAGTTTGGCTTGGGCTTTTGGGCGGCGATGGGAGCCGGCACGGCTCTGGCGGTGGCAACGACCGCTGTTGGACTGTGTTTCTTAGATTGAAGCGCAACTCATACCGCACCATCATGATCCGCCGTCGGGCGTCATGACGTCAGGAACTCGGGGATGCGCCCGATGATTTAGGCTTCGGTCGCCAGATTTTATGGCCGGAGGTGGCTTGCCGCTTTTTGGCGTCCTCGAAGATTGCCACGAGATCGTGCCCGAACTTTTCGGCGATGCGTCGCCGAGTCGCGTGAATGTCTTCGATCGTCGTGTCGCGACCAGGAGATTTCTGTGTCATCGCTCAATAGCTCCGCGGGCCTCGGTTGAAATCGTGCCGAAGCTCTGTGCCAGGCCCGTCAGAGACCCAACCACTGTCGCAGTGCTACGTCGATTCGTCTCGCATCGTCGGTACCGAGTCGGCCGACCATTGTTATGACGAGCGATTCGTGGATCGTGTACAGTCCCCGCTTGACGAATGAAGCCACGTTGAGACCGGCTCCCTGCCAGTCGGCAAGGCTGAACTCGCCCTCGATCATCCGGTCGGTCTTACTCGTCAAAGGCACGACAAAGACGTCTCGTGAGCGATGCTCGCCACTCACCACGACCGCCGGCCGCACCTTCACGCCGGAGCGGTCTGAAAAGGGATAGGCGACGAGAATGACGTCACTTTTGGAGAAGCTTGGCATAGTCATCGTCCTCAGGGTTGTCCCATATTTCGGCGAGTGACTTCTGGCTGGCATCAAGCCAAAAGTCGGTGCCATCTTCGGGGAGCACTGTCACGAGAACTTTGGCGCCTTCTGGAAGAGTCGCCGGTTCCACCAGTTCGACCTTCCCATCGTGGATAATTGCCTTGAGTGTGACGATCATGAGAAGAGGGCTCCGGGGCGGTGTCGAAGGATATGCGAGCGTGCGATTCTCGCGTCATAGTTGCTGACCCCCAGATTCTAATCCAGATTGTCGCTCAACGCTTCACTCGGGTGAGGGCCTCGACCTCGACATCGCCCCAGGGCCGCACGGCATCAGGATTCGCAACGCTGTCAGCGAGCCGTCGCTCGAGTTCCGCGCGCGTCAATCCTGGCAATTCTGCAGCCATGCCGCCTGAGAACTGGTCTGGTGGGTGCTGTTGAAGAGGTCAACTGCCGCGGCGCCACCGGATGCGATTACACCGTGTCACTCGGCCGTGCGACGCCAATACTCTGGTCTTCGGCTGTGGTGGGCGATCGCTATGACGGTGATTCGATTTCCTTCGTGCT
>JBAXUW010000152.1:0-7892 GCA_037129495.1 Planctomycetota bacterium
AGCCCGCTGGCGTAACTCGGTAGCCCGCTGGCGTAACTCGGTAGCCCGCTGGCCTGACACGCTCGCGTCTCATCAGAAGGTCGTGGCGTCGATCACAAAGCGATACTTCACGTCGCCTTTGATTGTTCGCTCGTAGGCTTCGTTGATCTGCGACGCGGGGATGACCTCGACGTCGCAGTAGATCTTCTTGCGGAAGCAGAAGTCGAGCATCTCCTGCGTCTCCCTCAGGCCGCCGATCAGTGATCCCGCCAGCCGCTTGCGGCCCATGATGAGCGAAGACGCCAGGAGTTCACTCGGCTCGGGCGCTGCGCCGAGCAGCACCATGGTCGAGTCGTTTTTGAGCGTGGCGAGGTAGGGAGTGAAATCGTGCTTGGCAGACACGGTGTCGAGAATGAGATCGAGCGTGCCGGTGAGCGACTCGAAATAGTGAGGATCAGAGCTGATGACAAACTCGCTGGCACCGAGCCTTCGGGCATCGCGTTCCTTCTTCGGCGACGTGCTGAACACGGTCACATGGGCCCCCAGCGCCTTGGCGATCTTGACGGCCATGTGGCCGAGGCCACCCAGGCCCACCACGCCGACGCGATGGCCCTTACCGACCTTGTAGCGTTTGAGCGGTGAGTAGGTGGTGATGCCGGCGCAGAGGAGCGGGGCGACGCGATCAAGCGGAACACCCTTCTTGATGTGGTGAGTGTATTTTTCCCGGACGACGATGTGGGTGGCATAGCCGCCCTGGGTAGGCGTCTGGCCATCCATCTCGGTGCTGTTGTAGGTGTAAGCGGTGTGCTTTTTGCAGAACTGCTCATCGCTGCGTTTGCAGGAAGGACACCGGCCGCAGGAATCAACGAAACAGCCGACGCCCGCGAGGTCGCCGATCTTAAATCCCGCGACTTTCTTGCCGGTCGCGATGACCTTCCCCACGATCTCGTGGCCCGGCACGCATGGATAGGAGGTGGGCCCCCATTCGCCGCGGGCGGTGTGGATGTCGGAGTGGCAGATGCCGCAGAAGGCGACCTCAATGACGATGTCGTCGGGCCGCGGGTCGCGACGCTCCAGTTGATATGGCTGCAAGCTCCTCTTGGCAGACGGAGCGGCATAGGCCTTGGTGGAGATCATGAAGGGTTTCCTGACTGAATGGCGGGACGGACCGAGCAGACTCGACCTCAGCACAATGCGGGCTAAAACCGGTTTTATACCACGTTCCCGGCCACCACTAACCGTCCTGATGACCAGCTGGTGCTGAGCGTTACGCGGCCGCCCAACGACGGGGCGGGGCAGGGGGTGGGGCTGGCGGGTCGCCGGCGGTGCTCGCGTCGGATGCCAGCCGCAGGCTGGCTGGCGTCTGCGGCAGGGCCGCCCGCTCCCGGTCGTAATATTCCCGCAACCGCCACGGGTCGATCAGCAGTTCCCGCCGGATTTCGCCGAGAGGCCGGTCGAGCATATCGTCACGGAGCAGAAGATGAAGATTTTTTGCGCCGATCTCACGGCCCGCCTCAAGCCCGAAGTCGTAGGCGGCGAGGATCCTGCGCGAGATGGTGTATGGCTTCGGGTAGAGATGCGACACAACGAACTTGAACCACTGCTGCTCAAGCCACGAGACAGCTTTGGTGGAGCCCATGGTAAAGCCGATGACAAACGCCTCGTCCTGACTCAGAAGACCGCGGCCGAGGAGGACATGGATCATGTCGTGGTTCTTGAGATTCACCGCCCCGTGAAGCCGGAGCCAGCCGGCGGGATTCTCAAAGAGCCGCACGATCCAAGGGATCGCCGTAGGAGGCGCTGCCGGGAGTGTGGCGAGCACTTCGCGGAGCGTGAGAGCGTCGTTGTTGAGGCCCGGGAACCACTTTCGCCAGTGGGTCGGCTGCTGTGTGTTGCTGGTCGACCGTTTCGTGGCCGTGTTGGTCGGTGTCATGATGGATTATAGAAGGACAGAAGTGAATTTTCCTAAAATTCAGTTCCCGTCCCCATTTCTCCCCCGGTAAGGACAAGATCAACGAGAGCGTCGACGTGCGTTTCGATGTCACGGCAAATCGCCAGTGACAGGCCGACCGAAACGATCGCCAGCGGACGAGTCGAGTCACTCGGATGGCGGGTCGGGGTCGAGGTTGTCAAACAAGGTGAGCTGCTGCTTTCCGGTCGACGCCTTCGGACGCTTTGAACGCTTCGGGCGGAAAACATTTGCTTTCTTCCGCGAACCGTGCTTCTGGTGCACGGTCGGGGTGGCGGCCTGCGCCGCGACCGTCTTGCGAATAGCGTAGAGCGTGGCGGCCATCTGTTTCGCCCGATCGGCAAACGGCGCCACTGGAGGCGGGTAATTCGGGAGGCTGTCACCACTCACGATCTGTGCGCCTGAAACCTGCTTGAGTTCCAGCACCCACTGCCGCACGAATCGCCCGTCTGCGTCCCAGTCGGCCAGTTGTTTCGCTGGGTTGTAGACACGGATGGCGTTCCACCCCACCACCCCGGCCTGCATCTGGAGTTGATTGAAGTGAATGCCAGGGTCGTAATCTCGGAACACGCGGGCAAGGTGCGGGTGGATGAGTCGCCAGTCGAGGTGGAGCACGTGGCATGCGAAGCTGACGACCATCGCCCGCATGCGAAAGTTGACAAACCCAGTGGCCCCTAAACAGCGCATCACCGCATCGACCAGCGGATAGCCGGTGTGGCCCTCCCGCCACGCGGTAAACAACCGGTCGTCGTTCTCGTATGGAATGTCACGGTAGCTTGGATGGATACTACGGAACTCCAACTCGGGTTCCGATTCCAAACGCTGGGTGAAGTGGTCTCGCCAATGGAGCCGGCTGACAAACGCTTCCAGACTTTTTTTCCAGCGGGCCGAGTCGGGGTCGTCTGGGTCAAGGTCGGCGAGTCGCTGCTGCACCGAGTGCCACACCTGTCGGGCGGTGAGCGTTCCCCATGCCAGGTGAACGCTGAGTCGCGAGCCGGCTGTAAACGCCGTGTTTGGCGAACTGATACCACCCCGATACTGCCGCCCGCGGTGGGTTAGGAAATCGACGAGCGTTTCCTGCCCGTGGACTTCGCTTACCGGCTGCCAGAGGTGATTGCCGGTGAACGCCGGGAGCGGTGGGAACGCCGTTATTGCGGCAAGCTGCCGCGACTCGTCGGACTGGCGGATGGGCGGGACGGGCAAGGGCGGCTGATCAATAATTCGCGATTGCCACAACCGCTGGAGCCGATCGCGGTTTACCCCACCCCGACGTACGCTGGATTGGGGGAACTCACGGTATTCGACACCGCGATCCCGGCACCAGGCGGCTACGGCCCGGTCGCGGGAAAACGTCAGATCGTTTCCGATCTCCTCGTGGGCAAAGAGGTGGGTGAATGGGAGGCGGGTAGACAGTGTGGCGAGTTTCTCGACCATCTCCCCGTGCGCGATGACGATGTCTGACTGCCGCTCGCGCAGGGCTTGCCGCAGGCTCACAACGGCTTGCCACTGGGCCTGCGAGTGGAGCGCCGAACTATCCTCGGCGGCAAGCACCGATGGCTCGACACAAAATAGCGGTACCACTTCAAGGCCTGCTTCGTGGGCCGCCACAAGGCAAGCGTTATCGGCTAGCCGTACGTCCCGCTTCACCCACCAGATCGCACGTTCTGGCATGAGTGTCACCGTGTGCCTTCCTGGGTTGACGACATCCTCAGGTTCTATTTCAGAAACCAGATTCTCTCTCTGGAGGCGGTGGCGTTCAAGGTGAGCAGTTCAAAGCCCAGATCACTGAGTCAGACTAGGGCGCGAAGCGGATTGGGCATTGCAGCGGCTGGAAGAAGGCCCGCATCGCAGTGAGCGTCACTGATTAAACCGCAGGCGTGAAAAGGGGACGTAGGCAGTCGTGTTCGGCACGGCTGACAGCATGGCCCTGGCCAGCTTTCCGCAGGTGGAGGTCGCCACTCCGCAGGTCGGCGGCGCGGGTCTTAGAGTGGTCGTCGAGTTTCTTGCGCATCGTGAATGATCTCCGGAGTTGGAAGCGGGGGATGGAAGCGGGGCAATGGCGGCGTTGGTAGAGAGAATCAGGCCGACGGCTGGCAAGTCGGCGGTGTGTCGGGCGTTGGCTCAGCTGCGTTTGTGGCCAACAGAAAGCGCTGAAACTGTCGCATCTCGGCGGCCTCTGTCTCAGCCTTCTGGAGCCGTTTCTGCCGTGGTGGCACGGGCTCGCCCTCCTGGCCCAGCCGGGCAAAGAGCACGTCGCGTCGCTCGATGGCCGTGGCGATGTCGCTGGTGCCGAGTGACCGCCGCATCCGCGGCGCTGCGACCAAGGTTGACCCTCTTGTGTGGTTCAATGCAACGAGGGAAGACTATTGATAAGCGGCCAAGTTCAGGCCCGATTGAAGAGAACGTAAAGCGAAAGTCGCGTTGTGTGTCATAGCCGGACCAAGGTTGACCCTCGGGTTCGCAATAAAGGCCGGACATCAATGCCACCGACCTCTAGGAAACTCCACCAATGCGAAGAGCAGACCTGACCGTGCTTACACCGCACGAACGTGACGAACTGGCGAGCCTGCTGAACACGCTGGTTCAAGTCAAAGCAGCCATCCACGCTTTTGAAGCGGGCGAAGTCAGCCTACACAACACCGCTCGCCAGATGGCTTTGGAGATGACGGCTGGTCGTACGCTGTCGTAACGAACTGATTCCCGACCGGGCCAGAAAAGAGCTGCGTTCCCGTTTCGCTCGTCAAGCCTTCTCGTTGGGCCTCGAGATAATCACATGCGGCCAGCAGTTCCTCGGCGGCCTAATGCCGAAGAACGACCGGCAGATTCATCGCTTCGCTCGGGCAAGAGCCTCGGCTTCGACGTCGCCCCAACGCCGCACGGCATCGGGATTGGCCACGCTATCGGCCAGTCGTTGCTCCAACTCGGCACGCTGCCACTCAGGCAGCGGAGCCGTCTCGACATCGTGAATCACGCTATCCCAGATCGCTTCGGCGAGTTGGAGCCGCTCCTCGATGCTGAGCCGGTCGAGCCCGAGATCGCGCAGTGAAACGCTGGCCATGCTTGGTGGTCCATGTCGACTGGGGTGAGAAGACTCGAAACGTATACGCCTGTGCACGTATTGCTGCAAGAGGCTGCTTGTTGCCGTTCGCACGTCGGATTCTACCCCGGACCAAAGGTTGACCGGCGTCAGGGCGAGCTACAACGTGGGGTTTCATTCGGGGGCTGCCGCCGGCCAGACCGTGCCGCATGTGCATGTGCACGTGATCCCGCGGTATTCAGGCGATATGACCGACCCCCGCGGCGGCGTTCGGCACGTGATTCCGGAGCAGGGAAATTATCTTGTGGGGCCGGCGGCCTCGGCCCGGCTCTCGCTTACCACCAGCCCCGATCGCCCGCGTCGTTTCATCCAAAAGCCTGGCGGATTGCCGATTCGTCGGGCGGGATCATCGTTGTCGGGTCGAGCAACCTGTCGCGGGCGGCGCTTGTGTCGGGTGTCGAGTGGAATCTGATCGGCGAGACGGCGGGTGACACCCAGATTGAACAAGAACTTAAAGCAGCGTTCGACGAACTCTGGCAGCAGGCCACACCGCTCGATACTGACGTGGTCGCCCGCTACGCCACGCGGGCCAAACAGGCGGCCGAGCTGCGTGGCGACTGGGATAGCGAGGGCTTCAGCGTCGCAGGCCCCGCCGCCCCGCTCGTCGCGTTTGCTCCCCGCCCCTGGCAGCAAGCGGCCCTCGACTCACTCGCCGCCATCCGCCGCGACGGCTCCTCAAAAGCGCTTGTCGCCGAGGCCACGCTCCGCACGGCCCCTGACTTAAAACCTGGCGTCATTCATGGGGGCAGGTCACTGGCCGGCGTGGAGCGGGTCTGGTGGGCGATCTCGGCAGGGAACTTTTATCCGGCGATGAGCGTGATGAACTGCTTGGATTGTGGCTATCGGGATGCTTGTCGGGCGTGTGCTGGGTCGTGATCGAGAAAGAGCGGCATGGGGGAAACCCTGCGCCGCTTTTTCTTAGGTCTTGAAGGTCGCCAGTGGCAGCGGCCGACAAAGCCGGTCAATGGCCACCCCACCGCCACCGCGGGGATTCGCCTTTCCACCAGCAGATCGCAATCAGCACGCCCGAGAAGCCAAATACCAACGGCAAGAAACCGGGTAAGCTCTTGCGGAAGTGCCGTTGACCGTTCTACCCTGATTCTTCCAAGCTTCTTCTAAGCCGCAGACGATGCCGCAGGCAGTCCGGTGGCCGACCCCGCCCCTGTCGCGCGGCCCAAGTGGCGCGATCGTTGGTGAAAGTAACCGTGACCTCTTCCGACTACGTTATACGTCTGATGCAACCGGCCGACTTCCTCGCGATTAGCGAAATCTGCCGAACCGTCTACCCGGATGAAACGCCCTACACGCCCGCGGAACTGGCAGAGCACAGGGCCGTGTTCCCGCAGGGTCAGTTCGTCGCGGAGCACGTGCCCAGTGGCCAGCCGGTGGGCGTGCATTTCACGCTGCGACTTCGGCTCATCGATTACCACGTCGATGACTCCTGGGACGTGCTCACGGCGCGGGGCACGTTCGCCGACCACGATCCAGTGCATGGCATGACGCTCTACGGAGCCGATGTCTTCGTACGGCCCGATCATCAGCACCATGGACTTGCCCATGCGCTCACGGACGCCACCAGGCACCTGGTGATCGACGAGTGCCTGTGGCGGATGGTGGGAGCGAGTCGGCTACCGGGCTACGCGGCGGTGGCGTTAAGCGTGACAGCGGAGGAGTATGTGCAAGATGTCGTGGCGGGCCGGCGGACCGACCCGGTGCTGACTGCCCACCTCAAGGACGGCTGGGCGGTCGTCCGGCCGATTCACGGTTATCTGCAGCACGATGCCGAGAGCGCCGGCTGGGCCGCCGTCATTCAATGGGTGAACCCTGCGTCCCCTCCGCCGCCGGAACTTGTGCTGCATTGAATCGGAGGCTGGCCAAGGGCGTTACGATACGAGCTACTGAAAAACCACACGAGTTGACCATGATCTCGATACCGCTCGACAAGATGTCTCTCGCTGAAAAACTCGAGGCCATGGAGGCTCGTTAGATCTGTCGCGAACGCCGGCCGACGTGCCCGTGCCGCAATGGCATCGCGATATTGTGAAGGAGCGACAGGAATCCCAGACAGCTTGGCTCGACTGGGAACAGGTCAAAGCGTCGCTGCGGGAATCGCCAAAGGACGAATCTTTCAGGCGATCGAGCACGACAGTCGAATAGCCCGCGCCGAAAGGGCGGTTCCGCACTGCGTGTACCAGCCCATGAAGCGACCCACCGGCCCCGCAAGAAAAACGATGAGACACGGCGGCGCGATGTCGAGAATTTCATGTGGTGCTGGAGTTTGTCACGGTGGCGAACCCAACACATCGAGCGGGCCACAGGGCCCGCAAGGTGCCAGATGGATTCGCAATCCTTCTATAGCGACGGTGACGGCGACGAGGCAATTCGCCCGCTCGCCGTGCGCCCACAGAAGGCTGCAAAAATACTCGGCATCTGCCTGTCGTCGCTCGAGCGACTGCACAAGGCGGAAGACCCCTCGTCGTCGGATGGTTGAGTTCGATGTCCCTTTCTTTATAGGCGCCATAAACATGGCAGCTCTCTGTTCTGATTCAGGAAAAATCGGAACGACTTATCGAGTGCTCCTTCGCATCTCGGACGCTAAGCGGCACACGATCCGACTGGACCGTGTGTCTAAGAAGATCGCCGAAACGGCGCGGCGGATGATCGAATCACTCGAGGCAGCCAAGGCCGCCGGCCATTCGCCCAACCGCGAGGCGGCGGAATGGGTGGGCCGTGTGAGCGATGAGATTCATAGCCGTCTTGAGCGAGCGGGATTGGTGCCACCTCGGCAGAAGGCAGCATCGGCGGCCCGCACGCTCGGTCAGCACAGGGACCAGGGCCAGCGGCTTC
>JBAXUW010000153.1:0-7867 GCA_037129495.1 Planctomycetota bacterium
GACATATCGTAGGCATCGATCGCGTCCATCAGGCCGAAGGTGCCCGCCGACACGAGGTCATCGAGCTCGACGCCGTCCGGCAGTCGAGACCAGATGCGTTCGCCGTTGTATTTGACCAACGGCAGAAAGATCTCGATGAGCCGGTTACGGAGCTGATCGTTTGACTGGTCGGCCTTAAAGGTCGTCCAGATTTGAAGCATTTCCTCGGCAGACGGCTGAGCCGGATAGTACGCCACTTCATCCTCCTTGATAGGGCCTTGCAAACGGGGTCAAAGCGTGGCGTTGCCGCCGTGCCATGACCATCTTCTCACCATAACTCTCACCAGAGCTATAACCAAGCCGGACACGCACCATCCTGGTGCATACCGACTATCCGATTATCATCGACCAGCCAACGGCCTCTTCCTCAACATTTTTCGATTGAATATTTCTATTCGCAGCCCTAGAGACTGCCTCGCTTGCCTGACCAGACTCACGCTGCCCGCAGCTCCGCGCCACCGCCCACACTGGCAAACACTTCCACCCGGTCTTCGTCAGCCAGATCCTCGTCAGCGAGCACCTGCACCTCGGGCAGAGAACGGGCCAGAGCGTCGCGAACCCGCAGCCGCACAGTGGCAGGCACCACGATCACCGGCCGCGCCCCCCGCTCCACCATGGGCCGAACAGCCCTCCGCACCTCGGCCACGAGGTGCGCTGGCGGGCGTCCAGCGGCTCCGAGGATGGCATCGATCGCCGGCTCTTCCAGCCGCACCGCCACGAGTCTGCCACGCGGATCGCGGGCCCGACGGCAGATCGAGCGGGCCAATGACCGCCGAACTATTTCTGCCAGCTGCGCCGGCTCCGTTACCTCGGCAGCATGATCCGCCATGATCTCGAAGACCTCAGCAAGCGGCCGGATCGGCATGGCGTCGCGGAGCAAGCACTGCAGCGTGCGATGGATCTTGGCGATCGTGAGAACGCCGGGCACTACCTGCTCGACCACAGCCGGCTGGGCAATCCGTAGCGACTCGATGAGGCGAGCGACCGCGTCGCGTGAGAGCAGACGATCGGCATGACGACGGATGACCGCCTCGACGCCGCGGGCGATGCAGTCGGCAGCGTCGTACACAGCAGCGCCGCGGCGACGAAAGATATCCGCCTGAGCATGGCTCACCCAGAGGCCGCGACGGCCGCTGAGCGGATCGGTGCCAGTCGCGCCAGCCATGCCGGCGCTTTCGGCGCCTGGATCGAAGTCTGCCGCGTCAAATACCTCACCCGCTGGTGGCACCGCCAGCAGCCGACCAGCTGGAATCTCCGACTCGGCCACGATGTCTCCGGCGATTGTTACCCGGTAGCAGCGGTCGGTGAGCTTGAGGTTGTCTCGTATCGCGACCGACGGCACGACCAGCCCCAGATCGGTGGCCACAGTCGACCGCACCGCTGTTGAGCGTTCTGGGAGCGGCCCAGCTCCACCCGTTGCGGTTGGCGACACCAGGTGCACAAGACCCCGCCCCAGCTCCACGACGATCGGATCGTCTGTCAGCAGGTCGGCGACCGGTTGCGACCGCGTCGCTTGGGCCGTTGCAGCCGCGCCGTCGGTGAGCGGCCCCCCTTTGGCACGGATCATCCAGGCCGCCGTCGCCACCGCCACGGCCATCCCTGCCAGGGGCAGAAACGGCAGGTCGGTGAGTGAGAGCAGCCCGAGGAAAACAGCTGTAATCACGAGCACATGCGGCCGCGAGACAAACTGTCTGCCGAGCTCCTGCGACAGATCAACCGCCTGGCTCGACCTCGAGATCAACAGCCCGGTGGCCACCGAGATGAAGAGCGAGGGGATGGCGCTTGTAAGCCCGTCGCCAATGGTCAGCCGCGAGTAGATCTCAATGGCACGCTGCACCGGCATCCCATGCTCGATGACGCCAATTGCGAGACCGCCGATGAGGTTGATCAGGGTGATGATCACGCTGGCCACCGCCTCACCGCGGACAAACCGGCTAGCACCATCCATGCTGGCGAAGAAATCGGCCTGCCGCTGCAGATCGAGCCGCATTTGCCGCGCCTCTTCGCGGGTGACTGTCCCCGCCTGCACCTCCGTGTCGATCGCCATCTGGCGGCCGGGCAGGCCGTCCAGGGCGAAGCGTGCAGCCACCTCGCTGGTCCGGGTCGATCCGGCAGTGATCACGACAAACTGGATCACGGCGATGATCACGAAAATCACACCGCCCACGATGATGTTGTTGGCGGACACAAATTCGCCGAAGGCCCGCACCACCTGGCCGGCGGCGTCGGCGCCGTCAGTAGCCGCGCGGGAGAGAATCAGTCGGGTGGTGGCGATGTTGAGCACCAGTCGCACCAGCGTCGAGCCGAGCAGAAACGTCGGAAACACGCTGAGCTCCAGCGGCGTGCGGGCGGCGAGCGCTCCCAGCAGCGCCAGCACCGAGATCGTGAGGTTGGCCGCCAGCATGAGGTCGACAAGCGCTGCCGGCACCGGAGTGAGCACCACCAGCACCGAGAGCAGGATGACCGCCGGGATTGCATAGTCGAGCACCTGCGCCGAGGCGGCGCGGGAAACTGTCACGGCGGTGCCTGCGGACTGCGGCATAGGAAAATGCGGTCTCGAGTGGGTCAGTCGGTGGACCAAAGAAGAGGACGGAGAATGACGGCAGCGGTGCGATCGACGGGCCGCCAGAAGGCCGGCGGCGGGCGGGGAAGATAGCGGTGCCGCAGGACCCAGTCTAGACCGCTCCGCAGGCTCTCCTGGAGCGTCTACAATGCCGCTGCTCTGCCGGAAACACTGTGAAATCCGTGCCCCTTTCCTCAAGCAGGATCCGCTGTAACGATGCGATTCAACCGCTTTGGCTTGGCGTTCGACTATCCCGAAAACTGGTTCGTCGACACTCAAGACGCCGCAGACCGCTATGCAACCGTGACCGTCTATTCGCCAGAGGGAGGCTTCTGGAGCGTCAGCGGCCACGCCCGCGGCGGCGATCCGGCAGAGCTTTCCTTGGCGGTGCTCCGAGCGATGCAAAAGGAGTATCAGGACCTCGACAGCGAACCGGCCGGCGAGGAGGTCGCGGGCCATACTCTCACCGGTCTCAACATCAATTTCTACTGCCTCGACCTGACAAACACCGCAGAGGTGCGGACAGTGGAATCGCCTGGCGCCGTCTATCTGCTCATCTGCCAGGCGGAAGACCGCGAATGGGAGCGGGTCTCTGGCGTGTTTGCAGCCATGACGGCCAGTTTTATCGCACAGTTGCCGGATGAAACGATCGATGTTGACGATGAATGAGCAGAAAACTGCTGGCAATGCCTGCTTTTTTACAGCCTGCTAAGATGGTTGGGCAGACAGCCCCCGCCCAGTCCTCCCCCGCGTCCTTCAGGAGTCCGCTTCGTTGCATCTGCTTGCCCAACTCGCCACAGATCCTGGCACCGCCCCCCCGGGGTCAGAGATTCTGATGGTCCACTGGCTGGCATTCGCCGCCGGGGTGGCCGTGCTGCTGGCGCTCGATCTGACGGTGTTTCATAAAAAGGCCCACGAGCCCTCGCT
Source organism: Planctomycetota bacterium (assembly GCA_037129495.1). Taxonomy (GTDB): domain Bacteria; phylum Planctomycetota; class Planctomycetia; order Pirellulales; family UBA1268; genus CAMCQY01. The sequence goes on from JBAXUW010000153.1 coordinate 3,530, forward strand.
CCGGGAGAGCGCTTTTTGGACCTGCTTCTGGGCGGCCCTGGCGCTCGGATTCAACGGCATTGTCTGGTGGTGGCTCGGCGGCAAGGCCGCGATCGAGTTTCTCACCGGCTACCTGGTCGAGTGGTGCCTGTCGATGGATAACGTCTTCGTGTTTGCCGTGATCTTCGGCTACTTCCGCGTGCCGCTGAAGTATCAATACCGCGTGCTCTTCTGGGGGATTCTCGGCGCGGTGTTGATGCGGCTGACGTTTGTGCTGGTCGGCGCTGAATTAGTCGAACGCTTTCACTGGGTGATGCCACTCTTCGGAGCCTTCCTCGTCTACACGGGGATCAAGCTGGCCTTCGGCGACGAGGAGTCAAACCCAGACGACAGTGCGGTCGTGAAACTCTTCCGCCGCCTGATCCCCGTCACAAACCACTCCGACGGGGATAAATTCTTCGTGCGGGAGGGGGGGAAACTGATGGCTACTCCGCTGTTTCTCGTGTTGCTCATCGTGGAGAGCACCGACGTGCTCTTCGCCGTTGACAGCGTGCCGGCGATCCTCGGAGTCGTGACGCCGGGCGCTCACTACATGCGGTTTGTGGCGTTCACCTCAAATGTCTTCGCCATTCTCGGCCTCCGTGCCTTGTACTTCCTCCTCGCCGGCGTGATGGACCTCTTTCGCTTCCTCAACTACGGCCTCTCTGCGGTGCTGGTATTCGTTGGCGGCAAGATGATCATCGAGGCGGCTCGGCACATTGAGTCGCTGGCGGCCTGGGGCGGCTGGGACCCGCATGCCAAGGGGCATCTCTTTCACCCCAGCGTGTCGTTGCTCGTGATCGTAGCGCTGATCGGTGTGAGTGTCGCGGCCTCGCTCGCCTTCCCCGCCCAGAAGGACGGCTCCGAACTCGCCGGCGACGAGCCTCACCAGCCACCGCACGGCTAACGTGGGATAAGTTTTCCAACTTGTCTCTGGCTGCCACGCTCTAGATATTTTTCGCCACGCTAGAAAGCACCCGCTCGTAGACCGCCTCATGGCCCGCGGCCATCTGGTCGGCCGTGTGTCGGGCGAGCGACAGGGTGTGACCATGTCGGCCGCATCGCGACGCGAAATCCACGTCGACGAGCAGCCTGCTGATGGCCTGTGCCAGTGACGAGACATCTCCAGGGGCATGCAGCAGGCCGGCCTGCTCGTTGTCGAGTAATTCCGGAAACGCGCCATGCGCTGGGGCAACGACGGGCACCCCCGCGGCCAGGCTTTCAATGACCGGAATTCCCTTCGCCTCGGGATGGATGGTCGGCATCGCGAAGACGTCGGTCGCTCCCAGCAGATCAAGCTTGCCGGCCCGATCCACCTGGCCGAGCCAGCGAAACCGGTCGGCCACGCCGAGTGTATCGGCAAGCGCGATGCACTTCGCGAGGTAGCCACGTTCCGCGTCGACCTCTGCGCCGGCGGCCAGCACCTCCACGTTGTGATCGCGTGCCAGCAGTGGCAGGCTCCGCACAAGTTGCTCAAGCCCCTTCTCTGGGCAGGCCCGAGCAAGCGAGCCCACCACGAGCCGCCCCCCTCGGGCCCGTCGGCGGGCAGCCAGATCGGGCGGGCCGTCTGGAAAGCCCACCCGGTCGAGGCCGTGGTGGACGACAGTCATTTTCTCCGGTGACACATCGAGATAGCCAGCCATGAAGTCGGCAAAGCTCTGGTTGAGCGCGACGAACTGATCGACGTCGACGGCCCGCTCCCGCAGGAGACGGCGAATCTGCTGATAGTGAGGCGCGGGAATCTGCTCGATGAAGATGTCCTCACCGGAAAGGCTGCAGACGATCTTGGCGGCGGTAGCCTGCTTCACCCGGCGGGCCAGGCCCATGAGCAGCGCGTTGGAGAGGTGCACGACGTCGGGCCGGACCTCGTCTGCCAGCCAGGCGGCCAGTTTCTCGACCTCCTTCCGCTGGTGGCCTCGCTCGCCAGCGAGGGTCGAGGCCGTGAGTGAACCGAGATCGGCCGGACGGGTCGAGCCGGTGCGACGGGAAAGCCATTCCAGGAGCCGCCGTGAATCGAACAGCCGGCTGAGCGCTGCGTCGACAAATCGGGGAGTGTGCCGAAACAGCGGCACATGCTCCTGCAGCCAGACGTTCACTCCCCCCATGACGATCCGATCGACGGCAACGTTCTCCTCGTCGGTGGTGGTGGGCACGTAGGCCGGCACAAGGATCGCATCGCGGCCCCGTTCCCGCAGCGCTCGCACGACCGCATTATCGTGGAGACACGACCCGCAGAGCCTACCCCCCGCGCCGGCGGTGATGTGGACGATTTTCATGCGTTCCGCCACAGGTCCGAGGTCAGCATCTCTCCAGGTGCAACAGCACGATCGACAGATCGACCGGCGTGATCCCGCGAACGCGGCCCGCCTGGCCCAGCGTCTGCGGCCGAATCCGATCCAACTGCTCGCGGGCCTCCGCGCGGAGATGCTGGACGTTCGCATAGTCAAAGCCCGCGGGAATCGGCCGCGAAGCCACCGCCCGCTGCCGCTCGATCCGCTCCCGCTCGACCTTCACATACCCTGCGTAGTGAATGTCGTTTTCAATCTGTTCGGCAACCTCCGCGGCGACAGTGGCCAGCGCCGGTTGAGCCACCACACAGTCTTGCCAGCCGACTTCAGGCCGCTTCAGCCGATCGTAGAGCGAGCCGCCGTTCACCCGGGTGCCAGCCAGCACCGCGACGGCCGCCTCGATCGCGGCCATCTTGACGGCGAGCCGCGTGATTCGCTCCGGGTCGGCGAGGCCGAGTTTCGTAGCGATGGGCGTCAGCCGGCGGTCGGCGTTGTCGTGCCGCAGGGCGATCCGATGTTCGGCTCGGCTGGTGAACATCCGATAGGGCTCATCGACGCCGCGGGTCACGAGGTCGTCGACCAACACGCCAATGTAGGAATCTTCTCTGCCGAGGAGCAGCGGCTCGCGGCCCACCGGGACAACCGCCGCATTCGCGCCGGCCACAAGCCCTTGGGCAGCTGCCTCCTCGTAGCCGGTCGTGCCGTTGATCTGGCCGGCGAAGAAGAGCCCTGCCACCCGCTTGCTCTCGAGCGTCGCGGTGAGCTGCTCGGGCGGGCAGTAGTCATACTCGACCGCGTAGCCATAGCGCATGATCTGCGCCTGCTGGAGGCCCGGCACCATCCGGATCATTGCGTCTTGCACGTCGCGAGGCAGGCTTGTCGAAATTCCGTTGACGTAAATCTCCTGCGTCCGCCGGCCCTCGGGCTCGAGGAAAAGCTGGTGGCTCTCCTTGTCGGCAAACCGCACCACCTTGTCCTCGATGCTCGGGCAGTAGCGGGGGCCACGCGAATCGATCTGGCCGGAATACATCGGTGCGCGATGGAGGTTGGCCCGGATGAGATCGTGGATCTCGGGAGTTGTCCGCGTGATCCAGCAGGCCATCTGCTCCTGCTGGATTTGATCCGTGAGAAACGAGAAGGGCTGCGGCCGCTCGTCACCCGGCTGTGCGTCGAGCTGTGAAAAGTCGATTGACTTCGCCGACAGCCGGCAGGGCGTGCCCGTCTTAAACCTCGCGATCTGGAAGCCGAGCTTTTCAAGCGCCCGGCTCACGCCCGCCGTGGTGCCCTCCCCTGCCCGACCGCCAGGCACGCGGGCCTCACCAGTATGCATCACCGCCTGCAGAAACGTGCCTGTCGTCAGCACGACCGCTGCCGCGTAATATTCCGCCTCGCCGCGGACGCGCACGCCCCTGATCCGCTGCCCGGCCGGGCTTGCCTGCCCGGAATGACTCGCATGCCCCGCGTCACATTTCTCGACAATCAGATCTTCGACCGTTTCCTGCCGCAGTTCGAGGCCAGCGGTCTCCTCGACGATTCGCTTGACCTCCATCTGGTAGAGCTTCTTGTCGGCCTGCCCGCGGGGGCCGTGCATTGCCGGACCCTTCGAGCGGTTGAGCACGCGAAACTGGATGCCGGTGGCATCGATCGCCCGGCCCATCACGCCGCCAAGCGCATCGACCTCCCGCACGAGCTGCGCCTTGCCCACGCCGCCGATGGCTGGATTGCAACTCATCTGGCCGACAGTATCACAGTTGGTCGTGAGCAGGGCCGTTCGTGCTCCCAGCCGGGCGGCTGCGCAGGCCGCTTCAACGCCGGCATGGCCGGCCCCGATCACGATCACGTCATACTCGTAGCGGCAGAGCATCTGGCAGACTTATTGTGGCGGGCTGACCCGCCTAGAAAATGGAGCTGGCCCCATCCGGAATCGCTGGACAGCTTCAGCTTACCATTCACCCCTGGCCCCCCGTTTTTGGCAAGCTTAAAAACTCGCCTCCACTGAGGACCGGCCTGCCTTTCGTAGAATAAGTTTTCT
>JBAXUW010000154.1:0-7798 GCA_037129495.1 Planctomycetota bacterium
CAGACCCTGACCGGGCGAAATTCCAACGCTCGTCGAGCTTCAGCCGATCCCGGCTCCGTCGGTCTCCTCGTGGAGGCGAGTTTTCTACCTTGCCGAGTGCGTGGCACTCCCCGGTCTGGCAAACGTGGGTATGCTGGCGGCAGTATGGTATCCCAGTTGCGGCAGTTGTGTGAGCGGATCGATCTGCATTCGGCAGACGGGCGACTGCACTTAGATGCCCTGCGGTCGAAGCTTGTCTCCCAAGGCGATATGGTGAGCCCTGCGGGCCGGCAGCGAACGATCGACGTGTTCGGCGCGCCCCTCACGCCCCGCCAAGTTGTCGAGCGGATCTGTAGCGACGTCCGCACCAAGGGCGTCGCTGCCCTGCTCGACTATACGCGGCGGATCGACGGCGCTCTTGTCTCGCGGGAGTCGCTGTTTGTGGATGCGGCCACGCTCGCCTCAGCCCATGCCGCGGTCGCGCCCGAGTTTCTCGCAGCCGTGCGGCGGATCAAGGCCCGCGTTGAACGGTTTCAGACAGCCCTGCTGGCACACGACGTCGCGGTGAACCTGCCCGGAGGCGGGAGCCTCAGGCAGCGGTATCTGCCACTGGATCGGGTGGGCGTCTGCGTGCCGGGCGGGGCCGCGGCCTACCCCTCCACGCTCCTGATGACCGTGGTGCCAGCCCGCGTGGCCGGCGTGCCGGAGATTGTGGTCGTCGCGCCGCCCACGAAATTTGGCTCAGAAAACAGCCACGTGCTTGCGACCTGCCACGAACTGGGCGTGAAGACAGTAGTGCGTGCTGGCGGCGCGCAGGCGGTGGCGGCGATGGCGTATGGCGTGGAAGGGCTCGCCCGTGTCGATAAAATCGTGGGACCGGGCAATCTCTTCGTGGCGCTGGCCAAGGAATATGTCTATGGCGACGTGTCGATCGATTCGATCGCCGGCCCGAGTGAGATCGTAATTGTCGCCGATGCCGCGGCGAATCCAGAATACATCGCAGCCGATATGCTCGCGCAGGCGGAGCACTCTCCGGGCTCGGCTATCCTGCTGACATCCTCCGCGGCCGTTGCCGATGCGGTCGCCGCTGCTCTTGACCGCCGCGTGGCCGGGATTGAACGCAGCGACCTCACTCGCGAGAGCCTCGAACGTTTCGGCGGGATCGTGATCACGCGGAGCGACGAGGAATCGGCACGACTGGCCGATGAACTCGCAGCCGAACACCTCTCGATCGACACGGTCGATCCCGAGGCCACGCTCTCAACGATCCGGCATGCCGGCGCCGCCTTTCTCGGGCCCTTCAGCCCCGTGGCCGCAGGTGACTATGCTGCCGGCCCGTCGCATGTGCTGCCCACCGGGGGCACTGCCCGGTTTGCCGCCGGCCTCTCAGCCAACGAGTTTCTCCGCGGCGGCAGCGTCATCCGACTCTCCCAGGCTGACCTCGCGGAAATGTCCGCCGACATCACCACGCTTGCCAACACCGAAGGCCTCACAGCCCATCGCCGCAGCGTCGAAGTGCGGCTTGAACGTTAACTCTGGTAGGGAGCTTAGCGAAAGCGTGCAGCAGCGGGCATTTACCGGCTGGTTTGATTGTGCGGATTGTGCGGCCACCCGCGCCCCAGAGCATGAGGTAGACTTTTTTCATGACAACCAATAGCCACGGCCTCGTGCGTCAGGAAATTCACGCACTCGCTGGTTATGTCCCCGGCGAGCAGCCCCAAGGGGGCAAGTGGATCAAGCTCAACACAAACGAGAATTCTTATCCGCCGTCGCCGGCGGTGGCCCGGGCGATCATCGCCACCACGGCGGGCCGCACGCTCGCCAAGTATCCCGACCCGCTGGCGACCGTTTTTCGCATGCGGGCCGCCGAGGTGCTCGGTGTCGATCCAGACTGGATCATCTGCGGTAACGGTAGCGATGACCTGCTGACGATCCTCGTCCGCGCATTCGTCGGGGCAGGGGAGTGCCTGCGGATACCGTATCCCAGCTACATCCTCTACCGCACGCTCGCCGGCATCCAGGGAGCCGTCTGCGATGAGTTTCACTTTAGCCCCGAATGGACTTTGGCTGATGGCTTCGCGGCACCGCAGACTGCCGCCGGCGCTGCGATCAAACTGGCGATCATCGCCAACCCCAACAGCCCGTCCGGCACGCTGATCCCGCCCACTCGAATCGCCGAACTCGCCGATCGGCTGCCATGCGCGGTGGTCGTCGACGAGGCGTACGGCGACTTCGCCGAGGCCAACTGCCTCAATCTCGTCAAGCATAATCCCCGCGTGATCGTCACGCGGAGCTTCAGCAAGTCGTATGCGCTTGCTGGCCTGCGGTTTGGCTTCGCGGTGGCTCAGCCGCAGGTCATCGCAGAACTGCAGAAGGTGAAAGACTCCTACAACTGCGACACGCTTTCGGTCGCCGCAGCAACGGCAGCAATCGATGACCAGTCCTGGCTGGCCGACAACCGTGCCAAGATCATCGCCACTCGACAACGGCTCACCGCTGCGCTCCGGGAGCTCGGCTTTCACCCCCAGGAGAGTCAGGCCAACTTCGTCTGGTGCACCCATCCCGAGCGACCGCACAAGCCCGTCTACGAGGCGCTCAAGGCCCAGGGCATCCTCGTTCGTTTTATGAACTACGACGGTTGGGGCAACGGCCTCCGCATCACCGTCGGCACTGACGCGGAAATCGACGCCTTCCTCACCTGCATGAAAACGATCTGACCGGTTTCCCAGACATCCTCGAGGAGGACCTCCCATGCCACGCACCGCCGCCATCACCCGCAACACCGCTGAAACACAGATCACTCTGGAAGTCGATCTCGACGGCAGCGGCAAGGCCGACATCCAGACCGGCCTGGGTTTCTTCGACCACATGCTCACGCTCCTGGCGGGCCACTCGCTCTTCGACCTTCAGATCCGCTGCCTGGGCGACCTTCATGTCGACGGCCACCACACGGTTGAGGACGTCGGCCGGGCACTGGGCACGGCGGTGAAGGACTGCCTTGGCGACCGCCGCGGCATCCGTCGCTACGGCCATGCGATCATCCCAATGGACGAGGCCCTCGCCACTGTCGCAGTCGATCTCGGTGGCCGTACGGCCGTAGTCTTCAGCGTGGACTTCCCGGTGCCGACGATCGGCACGTTCGATTCTCAACTGGTCGAGGTCTTCTGGGAGAGCTTCGCATCTACCGTGGGAGGCAACTTCCATGCCGTGCTACACCATGGCCACAACGGCCATCACATCTCCGAGGCGGTCTTCAAGGCCGCCGCCCGCGCCCTCCGAATGGCCGTGGAACAAGACCCACGGCAGCCCGGCATCCCAAGCACGAAGGGCACGCTGACGCAAGGCTAGGCCGGATCTCCCTTCGAGTATCCCCGCTCCGGCCTACTCGTTGACGTAGGTTTCGAGGAACCGGGCCAAGCGATGGAAGTCGCTGCCCCGCTCCACGTAGCGAACGACCGTGACGAGTGTATTCGGATCGACCAACTCCTCAAACGGTACGTAGTTGATATCGAACTGGCCCGACACGCTCACCATCACGCCGTTTAAGCCCCGTTCAGCAAGCGCCCGATAGGCGCCCACGCCCAACTGGCTGCCGAGCATCACGTCAAAGGCATGCGGCTTGGCGCAGCGGGCCTCGTAGCCCAGCTGCAGCCCGACCACCTTCCGCGACCGGCCTGTCTGCCGCTTGAATTCATCAGTGATCAGCTTGGAAAACATTCGTCCTAGTTGGACCTGCGCGATTGTGATGTGGCCATGTTCGTCGCGGGGAATTCCCTCAAGCTGCTTGCTGGGAAGGAATTCGGCAAGCCCTTCGGCGAGTACGATCACGCCATAGGGTTTCCCCTCCTCCTCCTCGCGAACCCGCATCGTCTTGACGATCCGGCCCACGACCTCGTCGATGTTCATCACCGGTTTGATCTGGGTCTGGCCGGCAGCATCGGTGATCGTCTCGTCATCGCGATACCTACCGTGGATGTCTTCAACGCTGACGACAAGGCTCGCCTCACCCGCGATCGCCGCACCATAAGAGAGCCAGCCAGCGCTGCGGCCCATCGTCTCGCAGAGGTAGTAGCAGCGGCTCGCCTCTGCATCGTAAAGCAGGTTGCGAATCTCGCCGCCGAGCGTATCGACCGCGGTGAAATAGCCAAACGTGAAGTCAATCCCCATGTAGTCGTTATCAATCGTCTTGGGTAGATGCACGACCGGGATCCGCGGGCTGCCGGCGGGCAGGCGGTCCTGAAACATCTTGAACTTGTTGGCTGTCTTGAGGGTGTCGTCGCCGCCGATCGAGATCAGCGCCTCGACGCCGAGTGATAAGAGTCCCTCGTAGACATTTTTGAGCGGCTGCACCCGCTGGGCGTCGTCGAAGTGGCTGGGAGACGAGACGTTTTTGCCGGGGTTGGTTCGGGCCGTGCCGAGCATGATGCCCTGGCCCGACCGGGTTCGCTTCAGGAAGTCGTGCGTGATCACGCAATAGTCGCGGCCGTGAATGAGTGGCTTTTCGGCCGAGAAATCGGCGAGCGACGAATAGCCGTGCTTCATGCCGATCACCTCGGTACCGTTCCGCATAAACGACGTGGCCGCCGTCGAGATTACCGCATTGGCGCCGGGCGCCGGACCGCCCGCGAAGAGAATAGCGACGCGGTGAAAATGGTGTTCTCCCTTGGGTGGACGCGACAGCGACTCACTCATGGCTATTCCTCCTCATGACAAACATGCCAAACATGCCAAACATGCCAAACGACTCACCCAGCCAGCATCCGTTCCACAAACGTCGTATCGACCTGGGCCTCATGGAAGGCCGTGTGCGCGAGCACCTGGAGGTGGAGTGGTACCGTGGTCTTGATGCCCTCGATCCGCAACTCCTTGAGGGCCCGGATCATTGTCTGGATGGCCTCCTGCCGCGTCGGCTGGTGCACGATCAGTTTGCCAACGAGTGAATCGTAGTGGGGCGGCACGACGTAGCCCGTGGTCGCATGGGAATCAAATCGCACGCCATAGCCGCCGGGGGCAATGATCCGCTCAATCCGCCCTGGGCAGGGCCGGAAGTTGGCCGCTGGATCCTCGGCGTTAATCCGGCACTCGATCGCATGGCCGCGGGGCACGATGTCTTTCTGGGTGAAGCCGAGTTTTTCACCCGCCGCCACTCGGATCTGCGCCTTGACAAGATCGATTCCCGCGACCATCTCGCTCACCGGGTGTTCCACTTGAATACGGGCATTGACCTCGATGAAGTAGAAGTTGTCTTGCTGGTCAACGATGAATTCGACCGTGCCGGCGGAGAAGTAGCCTGCCGCCTTTGCCAGCCGCACAGCTGCCTCGCACATCTTCTTACGGGTCTCTTGCGGCAGCCGTGGGGAAGGAGCCTCCTCGATCAGCTTCTGGTGCCGCCGCTGCGTGGAGCAGTCGCGTTCCCAGAGGTGCACGATGTTGCCGTGCTGGTCGCCGAGAATCTGGATCTCGACGTGCCGCGGCCGCTCGATATACCGCTCGATATAGATGTCTGGATTGCCGAAGGCCGCCTGCGCCTCGGCAGAGGCCTGCTGCCAGGCGCTCGAGAGCGACAACTCGTTGGCGGCCACCCGCATGCCCTTGCCGCCACCGCCGGCGGTGGCCTTGAGCAACACGGGATAGCCAACTTCGCGGGCCACCTTCACCGCTTCCTGCTCGCTGCCGATGATGCCCGGGCTGCCAGGCACGGTCGGCACGCCCGCCTCACGGGCCAGGGCCCGGGCGGAATTTTTGTCGCCCACTCGCTCCATCGCCTCGGGAGTGGGGCCAATAAAGCCGATGTTGCACGATCGGCAGACCTCCGCAAAGTGGGAATTCTCTGAGAGAAACCCGTATCCCGGATGGATCGCCTGCACGTTGCCGATCTCGGCTGCGCTGATCACCCGGTCGATCCGCAGGTAGCTGTCGGCCGCCCGGGCCGGACCCACGCAGATCGCCTCATCAGCCAGTTCCAGGTAGGGAGCACCACGGTCGGCCTCGCTGAAAATGGCCACAGTTTCCACGCCCAGCTCTCGGCAGGCACGGATCACACGCAGGGCAATCTCACCTCGATTGGCGATTAAAATTCGTTTGAACATGGGCTCCCGCCAGACGCTCGGACCACACAATCACACCGAGCGACTCAGGTCCCCGGATCCACTTTGATCAGCGGTTGGCCAAACTCGATCGCCGCCCCGTTTTCCACGAGGATCGCCACGACCTGACCGGAAATCCCAGCTGGGATCTCGTTAAAAACCTTCATAGCCTCGACGATACAGACGGTTTTTTCGGGTCCAATCCGGTCGCCGACCTTTACAAAGGGGGGGGTGTCGGGGCCCGAAGACTTGTAAAAAGTGCCCACCATCGGGCTTTTAATCACGAGCATGCGGGCATCTTCTGCCGACTGCTGAACAGCTGGCTCGCCCACCGCCGGCCGGGAGGCCGCGTGAACGACGGGGCTCGCCATGGTTGAGATGACCTCGCCACCGCGCTTGATCCGGACGCGTTGATCGGCCTGTTTGAGGTCGATTTCCGACAGATCGTGCTCCTTCATGAGTTCGATGAGACGGCGAACCCGCTTTACATTGAAGAGACCATCGGGGTTTTCTGAAGCGCTCATGGGGGAACAGCCGTCTCCTTGAGATCCGCACTAGGCTAAGGTAGAGGGCCGAGGGTAGCCCTTTTCGGACGTTGCAGTCAAGGTAATCGCCCCCTGCCAGCCGATCCGCCGCCTTGATTCGCCAGCCTGGCAAACCCGAGTCAACACAGCCGCCTCTCGCTCAAGGCCCTGAAAAGAAACCCCATGACGCCCCATGACGCCCCATGACGCCTCCTGACGACCTGCCGCGGCTGCCCAACCGCCGGCGAGACACGAGCAAACGCGACTACGGGCGAGTGGTGGTGGTAGGGGGGGCCGCCGGCATGGCAGGGGCACCGGCGCTAGCCGCCATGGCGGCGCTGAAAAGCGGGGCGGGGCTGGTCGAGATGCTGGTGCCAGAGCAGATCGTAGCCACGGCCGCCAGCTTCGACCCCTGTGTGATGACCCGCGGCCTTCCGGGGCAGGCAGACGGCACTTTTGCGGCCGCCGGACTTCAGGAGATCCTGGCCCGCACCGCGTCGGCCGATGCCGTGGCCGTCGGCCCGGGGCTGGGCCGCTCCGCTGCGGTCGTGCAGATCGTGTCGCACCTCTGGCACCACCTGCCCCAACCGGCCATCTTCGACGCCGACGCCCTCTGGGCTTTATCCATCGGTTCTTTATCGCTTGGGGCTCTTTCTGTGGGGACTAAAACCGCTGCCGACCCAAGCATTGCTGCCGCTCATGCCGGCCCACGAATTCTCACGCCGCATGCCGGCGAGATGCTCCGACTGCTCGGTCGCGATCCATCCTCCTCACAGGCAGGCGACCGCCCGCTCCTGGAGCGAGAGGCCGCGGCGGTCGCTGCGGCCATCGATGCAGTGATCATTCTCAAAGGCCCAGCCACGCTCATCGTCGACCGCACACGGTCAGCCCACAACGAGACCGGCAATCCTGGCATGGCCACGGGTGGTACGGGCGACGTGCTGACAGGCGTCACCGCCGCGCTCCTGGCCCAAGGGCTTTTCCCGTTCGACGCTGCCCGACTGGCCGCCTGGGTGCATGGCCGGGCCGGCGACGCGGCAGCGGAGAGTCTCGGTGAGATCTCAATGACGGCCCGCGACCTCCTCGACCGGCTTCACATCGCCTTTCGTGCGGTCATGGTATAGAGCTTTCGCCGGGCCGGCAGAAGTCTCCTCGTGGGATAAGTTTTCCAACTTGTCCAATGCGTGTCGCTACCGCTTATGGCAGTGC
>JBAXUW010000155.1:0-7790 GCA_037129495.1 Planctomycetota bacterium
AAAACTTATCCCACGGAAGAAGACTGATCGCTGTTGTCAAGACTGAAACAGAACGTCTGCCAGCACTGCTTCGGCAACGCAAAAGCCTGCCTTCTTTCGGCTGGAAACAGCAGCCGCGTTCTTCTCTAGACAGTCTCTGCGAGAGCGTTCCATACTTCTGCCTTCCACTGTTTTAGGCGGACGACGTTGAGGAGAAGATCCGAGTATGTTTCATGTTTCCATCAGCCAGCTCACGACGACTCGCTGGGAGTTGCCCGAAGAAATCGCCCGCCTCGCCGACCATGGCTTCGACTGCCTGTCGCTCTGGCGGCCCAAGCTGTCAGAGATCGGCCACGTTACCGCCGCCAGATTGTTGGCGGAGGCAGGGATGCGGGTGTCGAGCCTGCAGTGGGCGGGCGGCTTCACCGGCGGCGATGGCCGCACGTTTGCCGAGAGCATCAACGACGCGGCGGAGGCGATTGACGCTGCCGGCCTGCTCGGAGCCCCAGTGCTTGTCGTTCATAGCGGCTGCCGCGGCGGCCATACCCGGGCCCACGCCCGCCGACTGCTGACAGAGGCCCTGGAAACCCTCTTCCCACTCGCCCGCGACGCCGGTGTAACACTCGCCGTCAAACCCTTGCATGCCGCAGCATCGGCTGGGTGCAGCTTTCTCACCAGGGCGGTCGATGCCCTCGAGATTGCGGAGGATCTGGCCACGCCGGCAGTTCGCGTGGCGATCGATCTCTGGCAGTTTGGCGATGATCCCGAGCTGGTGCGGCTGCTTCCAAGGCTGGCGGCGGCCACGGCCGTCGTACAGGTCGCCGACCGGATCGGCCCGCCAACGGCTGACTTGGAACGGCTCCCTGTGGGCCGCGGCATGCTGCCGCTGCAGCAGCTTGTGATGGGGCTCATCGACCACGGCTACGGCGGCGACTTCGAGTTTGACCCCGTCGGCGAGGCCGTGGCGGCCATCGGCTATGAACGCGTGCTGGAGGAAACTCGTCAGGTTGCTGACTCCTGGAGAAAGGCTGTCGAGCAGCGACTCGATTGGAATCGTGCGGCGGCCTTTGTCTGGCAGACGGTGGGACTGCGTTCTCGGTTAGCGGGAGCAGCCGGCACGGGCTTTGACCACCTGCTCCGCGGCGGGCTTCAGTTTCGCTCGGCGGGATCGCGGAGATCCCACGCCTCGAGCCAGACCGTCTCCCGCGGCTGAAGGCCAAAGTCGCGTCGTAGCTTCTGGTCAAAATCGTCCATGTGGGCGGCACCATAGAAGATCGCGATCTTCTGGCGTCCCTTGGCGATCTGCTCCTTCAGTACGTTCAGAGCGGCCGCGTTGCGATCGGTGATCAAGGACGAGCCCTCCTCGCCACCAAAGGCAGCAGTGAGCACCTCCATGTCGGTGAACTGCTCTGCCATCAGCCGCCGCAGCCGCAGTTCGCGGTTGTTTCCAAGCAAGATGCCGAAGATATCGCTGAGGCCGATGTCACCCGCCGGCTGCCGGCCGCCGCGGTCGGCGCGGGCCATGCTCTCGCGCATGACGCGAGAAAACATCGTCCACCAGGATTCACCCCGCTTGGCCATCGCGGCATCGAACTGCTTCGGCGACAGATCGGCGTGGACAAAGTTCTTGGCCGTGTAGTCGATCTGGTCGAGCTGAAATTCAAGTCCCAGCATCTTCGTGAGCCCCTGCTGGGCATTGCCGATCGCCCCGGAGGGCTTGCGGCCAGGCTTCGGCACGCGGGCGTTGTCGGGAGCAACCAGTTCGTAAAGCACGGCGTCGTAGTCGGTGAAGAGCCGATCGAGCGTCTCGTAATACTGTTTGCTACCTAGGTGCACCGCGCCGATCAGGTCGACCTCCAGCGGTTCCCGCCGGCCGGCGGCCGCCGCCGCCGCCGGGGTTTCCTGATAGCTGGCGATCGCCGTCTCAAGTGCCAGTGGCTTTTGGGAAGCGTCGCGTGTGACCCGCAGAAAGCTGTCTTCTTTGGCCTCCCGGACTTCACGGGCCTCCCGGACTTCCCGGGCCCGCACCGGCCGCGGACCAGCCTCCGCGGGCGCCATTCGCCTGGCTCCGCGGGGCTCCACCGCCATCGACGGCGCAACACCGGCAAGATAGGCGAAGAGCGCAAAAGCGGTGGCCGCGGCCAGCCGGATTTTTTGCACTCTCTTGTGCTCTGTCAAGGGATGCAGGCTGAACAGATTCGGCATCGCGCGGTCTCCATCAGGGGAAATCCCGACAAAAAAAGTGGGTGGACGGGCTGCTTAAAACATAGCCGAGTCTGCCCCAGCTGCCAGCCTTTTCTGGTCGCGGTCTCGAAATCGGCACATTCGGCAGAGACTGCCAAGTTTCGTCAACTCGTGCCACCGGCACGACCGATATCACTAGAGCAATCCGCAGTGGCGGAAAACAGGCTCCTGCTCCCCAGGATACCCAAGCGATGGTTAAGAACGAGCGGTTTAAGCGTCTGGTGGCCCTGATTCTCGTGCTGGCAAACAGCCTCGTGGCGGCGGCCCCCGTCCACGCCGGCGACTGGATGCCCATGCTGCCGAATCAGGATTTCTACGACTTTCAGCTCTTTGCTCCGCCAGACCTGCAGGAGTATGAGATCTATCCTGAGCCGAGCGAGGGAATCTTCTTCAACTACGACCGCCTCTACTGGGGCATCACGCCGCCGCGGGTGTCCGGCGTGGGCACGACAGACACGGGCAACTACATCATCCCCACCTTTCCGATCTCACCCCAGACGGTCGTGCAACTCAATAATGCCAACATCATCTCCTCCGGAACGAACGCGTCCTCTGGAAGCATCATCGGCGGCATCTATACGTTTGGCTCCGATCCGCTCCAGCTCGATCTCAATACCAGCTGGATGCGAACCCGCATGGCCTGGGGCAACCGCTACGAGGGTGGCTGGATCTACGACAACAAGGGCGTCAATATCAGCTACTTCAACATCGGCCAGTCGCAGAGTTTCCAGACCAACAGCGAGTTTGCAGCCTCCTCGCCCACACAGACATTCACGCAGAGCTCGACGGGCGGTGGCGGCACTGGCGGCGGCACTGGCGGCGTTGGCAACGTCAACCAAGCGCTTGTCACTACGACGATCACCGCCGTGAGCCCCCCCCCGGACCACATGATCGCCCAGAAACTGCGGCAGAAGAACAGCGCCAATATCCAGAGCGCCGGCGTGGCCGCGCTCATCCGCCGCGAATTGGGCAAGCGGGGAAGTGGCTCGACCGCACGATTTGGCCTCGGTCCGCGATTCCTCCAGGTCGCAGAGCGGTATGCTCTTGGCTACGAAAGCAATCAATATGCCTTCAACGTTGGTGGTGGAGCCGGCAGCACGACGACTAGCGGTACGACTGGCGGTACGACTGGCGGTACGACTGGCGGTACGACTGGCGGTACGACTGGCAGCCTGAGCACGACGACAGGAGCCATCGGCGGCGGCAATATCGGCGAGTCGCTAGGCACAGGTCCCGCCGGCGACGTGCTGGGCATCGGCGGCGTCGACACGCTCACCGGTGTGGGCCGGGGCACACCCCTCCAGACCGGTGCTTGGGAGACCTACACCAGCAATAACATGGTGGGGCCGGAGTTCTCGCTGCTCCTTGAATCGCAGCAGGGCCGCTGGCTCTTCTCCAGCGAGTTCAAGTTTACTGCCGCGTTCAACTGGCAAAACAACATCTATCGCGGCGCCAATTTTCCGAACTCCCTGGGGGCCGACTATCTGCGGGCCACATTCACCCCCTCCACGACATTCACAGCCGGTGGCACGACCGGCGGAGTAGCAAACGCACCGACGACGATCAACGCCCCGCCGCTTTTTCTGCAGCTCTACGGCGTCGGTCAGAACAACGCCACGAATTCCGCAGAACACCGGTTTGTGTTCAGCCCGATCGGTGAATGGCGGTTCGGCACGCAGTTCCGCGTCAGCGAGGCGATCCGTCTGCATGCCGGCTACACTGGCATGTGGCTGGGCAGTGTTGCCCGGGCCTCGACGAATACCGGCTACAAAACGACCGAAAAACGTTCCCAATTCGCGTCTCTCCTGGATCCCACCAAGCCCGCCGGCACGGACCCGACCACCGGCAAGACAAACCTCTGGGTCGTGAAGCAAACCGGCCCGAGCCCCGGCAATCAGCCGATCAATGCTGACGGCACACCCAACCCATACTTCGTGCCCAACCCAAGGTTCAACAGTATCGGCCCCGTGTCGGGTGGCCAGGAATACGTGATCACCAACGGCATCGACTTCGGTATCGAAGTCCGATACTAGCGTCACGACGTCGTTAGGCGACTGAACTGGGGACCGACCGCTGCGACGCGCTGCGAGCGTAGACGGGGTCGATCTGGGCCAGCTCTTCCTGAAGTGCCGCGACCGTCCACCGGATCTGGTCAGGCGTATGGCACGACGTAATGAAGAACCGCAGCCGGGCCGCCTGCTCCTCGACCGCCGGATAGAGGATCGGCTGCACGTTAATGCCGCGGACGAAGAGCCCCCGGGAGAGCCGCAGGCTATTGATCGAGTTGCCGAGGATGATCGGCACCACGCCCGAGCCGCCCGACGGGCCGGTGTTGAGGCCGGCCTCGCGGGCCAGTTGCAGGAAGAGCCGGGCATTTGCCTGGAGCTTCGCGACCCGCTCGGGCTGCCGCTGCAGCAGACGCAGAGCCCCCAGCGCCGCCCCGGCAGCGGCGGGGGGCAGACCAACTGAATAGACAAACCCCGGCACGGTGTATTTGAGCCACCGCACCAGTGTCTTGGAGCCGGCGATGTAGCCGCCACAGCTGCCCATCGCCTTGGAGAGCGTACCCATCCAGAGATCGACTTCGGCGGGATCGACGCCAAAATGCTCGCCGATACCCCGGCCCCGCGGCCCCATCACACCGATCGAGTGGGCCTCGTCCACCATCAGCAGGGCCCGGTGTCGCTTGGCCAAGGCAATGAATTTCGGCAGTTCGGAAAAGTCGCCGTCCATGCTGTAGATGCCCTCGATCACGATCAGCACCCGGCGATACTGGCCGCGGATCTGCGTGAGCAGTTTGTCGGCTGCGACAAAATCGTTATGCGGGAAGGGCCGCCGCCGGGCCCCGGAGAGTACAGCCCCCTGCAGCAGGCTGTTGTGGGCGAGGGAGTCGTGGAGCACGAGGTCGCCCGGGCCAACCACATGACCGATGACCGTTTCGTTGGTGGCATGGCCGCCCACGAAGGTCACGGCGTCTTCCGTGCCAACCAGCCGGGCGATCTCCCGCTCCAACTCCTGATGAATCGTCTTCTCACCCGAGACCAGCCGGCTGGCCGAGACACTTGCGCCAAACCGGTCGAGCGCCGCCTTCGCGGCCGCGATCACTTCCGGCTCGCCCGACATGCCGAGGTAGTTGTAGGTGGCCCAGCTGACCATCTCCCGGCCGCCGATCGTGGTGCGGTCGCTCGTCAGCCCTTCGTGGACGCTGAAATAGGGATTCTCAAGACCGGCATTGCGAATCATCGCGAAGTTTTGCTCAAGGGCACGCACCTCAGGGAACTCCGCGATGTCGTAGGCATCCACTGGCACCTCGCCGAGCGGGGCCGCGGGCGGCGGCGTCATCGCAGCCTGGGCCGCGAGACGATCCTTGACCGGCATGTGGTCGAGGATCGCCTCGGTCACCTCACGGCAGGTCTCGATCATCGGGAGCACCTGCTCCGGAAACCGAGCCCCGAAAGACTCTTCGAGGCTCGCCACGATCTCCATTCGTTCGAGAGAGTCGAGGCCGAGTTCGACAATATTGGTGTCGAGCGTGAGGGTGCCGGCCCGATCCTTGGCGATCCGACGGACATGCTCATACACCGCCTGCACGATTTCAGTCGGGAGTTCGCGGTCGGCCCGCCGTGATGAGCGGGAGGCCTCTCCCACAGGCCGCTGACGGGCCAGTCGGGGCGTCTCGGAGCCCGGGGCAGGGACCACTACCGGCTGCAGCCAACTGATGTATTGCTCGACCACCTCCAGCGTGCCATCGAGAAACTGCCGCTTGCAGGCATGCCGCTGGATCTTGCCGCTGGACGTCTTCGACACGCTGTTGGGCCGCACGAGTACGATCGCCTCGACGGCGAGTTCGTGTTCTGTTGCCAGCCGCTTGCGGATCGCCTCGAACGCCGCTGTGATCTCGGCAGCCTCCCGTTTACCCCGTTCAACCTCGGCAACGACAACCACCCGCTCGCGACCTTCCATCTCAATGGCAAAGGCGGCGACCGAGCCGGCCCGGACGAGTTTGCTGGCTTCCTCGACGCCCCGCTCAATGTCTTGGGGATAGTAGTTGCGGCCGCGGATGATGATCAGGTCTTTGAGCCGGCCGGCCACGAACAACTCGCCGTTGTCGAAAAAGCCGAGGTCGCCAGTGCGGAGGTAGGGCCCAGGATTCGGCCGCCATGTTGCCACCGCTTGGCCGGCCGCCTGCCATGCGGCCGGCTGCTCGCGCTCGGCCAGCATCGCGCCGAATGTCTCTGCCGAGGCGTCGCCCCGGTTCCAGTAGCCCTGGGCCACGCTCGGCCCGCTCACCCAGATCTCACCGACCCGGCCGGGCGACAAGGCCTCGCAGGTCTGCGGATCGACAATCAGGACGTCCTGTCCGTCGAGCTCGCGGCCACTGCCTACGAGCCGGCGGACGGCCGGCGCATTCGACGGTCGCACCACAGCGGAGCCTGTTTCAAGCGATTGAGCATCAAACGACTTGACGACCGGCGGCTCAAACTTCATGCCACCGGTCACGAGGAGTGTGCTCTCGGCGAGACCGTAGCAAGGGAAAAACGCCTCGCGGCGGAATCCACACGGCGCAAATGCTTCGCAGAAGGCGTCGATCGTCTCGGCACGGACCGGTTCTGCGCCGTTAAACGCGAGGGTCCAGCTGGAGAGATCGAGCGTCGCCCGTTGCTCAGGCGTGGTTTTCCGCACGCAGAGTTCGTAGGCGAAATTCGGGCCGCCGCTGACGGAGGCTCGATATTTTGAGATCGCCTGCAGCCAGCGCAGCGGCTTTTGCAGGAAGGCCACTGGCGACATGAGGACGTTGAACTTGCCGGCGTTGAGAGGCACGAGAATTCCGCCGATCAGCCCCATGTCGTGGAAGCTCGGGAGCCAGAAAACGGCTGCCTGACTCCGCGTGATCTCGAAGGCCTGCATGATCCGCAGCGAGTTATGGAGCAGATTCTCGTGTGAGAGCATCACGCCCTTCGGCGTGCCGGTCGAGCCGCTCGTATATTGCAGGAAAGCCAGTGTGCTGCCATCAATGTTGGGCCGTTCCCAGCGATCGGCCCAAGAGACTTCAAGCTCACTGTCGACCTTCCAGATCAAATGCTCAAGGCTCGGCGCCTCCGCCCGCAGGGCGTCAAACCGATCGACCACGTCGCGGGTGGTCAGGGCAACCGAGGCGTTGGCGTCGGAGGCAATCGCCTCAATCCGCTCGACCGAGCGATTTTTCCTCGGCGGATAGGCCGGCACGGCGATCGCCCCACCGTAGAGACAGCCCATAAAGGCGGCGATGAAGTCGAGGCCCGAGGGATAGAGCAAGAGCACCCGCTTGCCCACCATCCCCTCACTCACCAGCCAAGCCCCCACAGCCCGGGCCTTCCGATCGAGTTCGGCATACGTGATGTTGAGTTCTTCATTTTCCCCGTCCACAAGAAACGTGAAGGCCCGATCGTGGGGGTGGTAGGCAGCCCGCTGCCTGAGCATGTCCACAAGTGTGGGAGCGATCGTAGCTTCGGTGTTGGGATTGGGGATCACTGTCTATGGAGCCTCCCACCAAATGTGCACAAAAAAATGTCGAACACCTGCCACCC
>JBAXUW010000156.1:0-7759 GCA_037129495.1 Planctomycetota bacterium
CCGACCACGCACTCAAGGCATCGCATCCCATGGCCCGTTCTCCTTCGCAGTCGTCCCGTGTCTTGCTCTCAGCTCTCGCCGACGAGTCGGCCTTCAACCTGACGGCCGTCGAGCAGTTCACGGCCCTGGCCGCCATCGGCCTTGAGTATTACAGCCTGCGATTCATCGACGTCGGCAAAGGCGTGAAGAACGTCATGAAGCTGACGCTCTCCGAGATCCAGAAGATTCGCCACCTGGAGGATCAATACGGCCTCAACGTGGCGTCGATCGCGTCGCCCATCGGCAAGATCAAACTCGTCGACAAGGCGGATGGCACGAAGAATGCTTACGTACCGTTCAAGCAGTATCTCGCCAAGGATGTCACCAAGGCCTGCGAACTGGCGCATGCCTTTGAGACGAAGCTCATCCGTGGCTTCTCCTTCTATCACCCGAAGGGGGCCAAACCGGCGGATTTTCTGGAGGAGGCCGCCGACCGGATCGGCCAGATCGCCGAGGCCTGTCACCGCTCCGACCTAACGTTTGGCCTTGAGGTCGAAGCCAACCTGGTGGGCCAGACGGGCGAACTGCTGGCGGAGATCCACCGCCGCGTCAACCACCCCGGCCTCGTACTTGTCTTTGACGCCGCCAACCTGATCGTGCAGGGCTTCTCGACGGCGCAGGTCTACGCCCAGTGGGAGGCCATGAAGCCGGGCCTCGGCTGGGTGCACATCAAAGACTATCGCAAGGTGGCAGGCTCCGCCCGGGGCAAGCATGTCAACGAGCACATGCTCGACAACTTCGTGCCGTCTGACCTGGGCGCCGGCGGCCACGATCGGATCCTCGCCGACCTCAAGACGATGCTGCCTGCGCTCTCGAAAAAGCTGGAGCGGCGTGGTATCCCTGGCGTGTTTCTCGACCTCGAACCGCACGTCCGCGGCGGCGGGCAGTTTGGCGGCACGAGCGGCCCGGATGGCATGGGCATTGCGCTGCGGTCCCTTTGTCAGGTGCTCGACAAGGCGAAGGTGGCCTATCATCTCCGTGACTTCGCCGACCTGCTGGCCGCCCGCGGACTGTGAGCCTCCTCAAAAGCCATTCAGAGCACCATGAGTCATTCGGGGCACCATGAGTAACGCGACCGAGCCGGGTAGCTATTTCGTTGCCAATTATCCCCCCTTCGCGCGGTGGAATGACGCCGCTGTGCCGCAGGTGCTGGCCGCCTTTGAGGCGGCGCCGGTGGCCGAGCATATGGGCCTCTATCTCCACATCCCCTTTTGTCGGAAGCGATGTAAGTTCTGCTACTTCCGCGTCTATACAGACGTCGCTGCGGCTGATGTGGAGCGCTATTCGCTGGCACTTACCCGCGAGGCGGCCCTCGCCGCCGCCCGGCCCGCGGTCCGCGGCCGAGCGCTTCGCTATGTCTACTTTGGCGGGGGGACACCGTCGTTTTTAAGTGTGAAGCAACTGGAGCGGCTGGTCGCCGGCTTGCATCAGAGCTTCGGCTGGGAGAATGCCGAGGAGGTGACGTTTGAGTGTGAACCGGGCACGCTTTCCGAGCCGAAGGTGCAGGCCCTCAAGGCCCTCGGGATGACGCGGATTTCTCTCGGCATCGAAAACTTTGCCGACACTGTGCTTGAGGCGAATGGCCGGGCGCACCTCTCCGCCGAGATCTTCCGGGCCTGGGACTGGATCAAGGCAGCGGACTTTCCCAACACCAACGTTGATCTGATCGCCGGGATGGTGGGGGATACCGAAGAACGATGGCGGCAGACTGTCGACAAGACGCTGGCACTCCAGCCCGACAGCATCACGATCTATCAGATGGAGCTACCGCTCAACACTGTCTTTGTTCGCGAAGCCCAAAGTGTTGGCCTGAGTGGCAATGCGGGTGATGGCAGCCAAACGCCCGTGGCTGACTGGCCGACGAAGCGGGCTTGGGTCGACTGGGCATTCGACCGGTGTCTGGAACGCGGCTACTCGATCTCCAGTGGCTACACGCTCGTCCGCGATCCCGCCCGGGTCCACTTCCGTTACCGCGACATGCTCTGGGAGGGGAGCGATCTGGTGGCCCTTGGCGTAGCCAGCTTTGGCCATCTTTCGGGTCTGCATTATCAAAACGCGACGCACTGGGACGACTACCTGACGGCGGTCGAGGCGGGAAGGCTGCCGATCTGCCGCGGGCTGGCCCCGACCCCCCGGGAACTCTTGATCCGCGAACTGGTGCTGGGGCTCAAGCGTGGCCGGCTCGACTCCGGCCGGCTGGCCCGCAAATTTGGGATCGACCCCCTGCAGGAGTGGGCCCAGCAGTGGCAGACGCTTGCAGCGGAGGGGTATCTCGAGCAGGCTGCGGCCGGGCCGGTGCTGTCGCGGCGGGGTTTACTGGAAATAGATGCCCTGTTACCCAGGTTTTTTGACGACTGACGCTGTTACGAGCCGAGAGGCGGTGCGGTTCCCCAGAGGAAGGTCTGCGTTTTTATCACACGTTTTTGTCGCAGAAGAGCAAGTGCATGCAAAGGTCGTCAGGGCCGGTGAATGTGGCGGTAGCCGCCGGCCGCGGTCCGGCCGATCGGCGTCCTCACGAGTCCGTCCAAACCGCCGCGATGTGCTGTCCAGACGTCAAGGCCGTCCGCGATCGGCTGCGAGCGATGTCGTCCGATCTCGTGGCCGTCTGGCGATCGCAGGGCCTGCCAACTGGCGTGCGAACTGCAGCGGGCCTGCGGGAACAGGCTGAAAGCCTTGTGAAACGAGCGGCGGCCAGGCCTGAGCATGTCGGCTGGACGATGGTCACGATCGTATCGGAGTTCTGGCGGGATCGGCTCGCGGCTGCCCCGTCCGGTCGCCGGCTTCTGTTGCTGCCCGATTGTCCTGTGGCTGCCAGCCGCGCTCGTGATGCGGTTGGCGGTTCGGATGGTGTGCCACAGGTCTGCGGGCCGAGTTGTGGGATCGCTACGATCTGGTCGGCGGCCCGGGATTGCGGCTGGGTGGTGGAGCCAGTGGGCCGGGCAGTTGCCGGGATCGGTTCGCTTCTCACCGGGCAGTATGACGGCGTGCTCGGCATCGCCCGACTCTCCGATCTCGAAAAGGCATTTGCCATGCTGCCGGCGTTTTCGCTGCCCGTGGCGGCCGTGCCCTGCGAGCCATTGATGGCGGTTGGCAACTCACCCGAGGGCGGTGCTGGCGGCCTGGGCTGCGGCGAGGCGCTCGTAGCAGGTGGGATCGACGTTGAGTGGGTGCTGGGGCTTGTCGGAGTGGCGGGCGGCAGCGCTACTCCGGTCGGCGATTACCTCCCCCTGCTCCGCGAGGCGGCAGAGATGTTTTTACCGGAGCAACTCGCGGCCCTATCGGACCGGCTCGGGCTCGGTCCGGTCTTCGGAACACATCGAGGCGGCGAGAGAGCCACCGGCGCGAGTCATGCGCCGCTGGATACCACCGGCGTTATGGCGGGTGACTTTCTCACCCGCGGCGGTAAGTTTCTCAGGCCATTCGTCTGCCTGGCAGCGCACGACGCTCTGCAGGCGGATCAGAAAAAAGAGAACGGGGGCGGGGCTCGCGACGCAGTCCGGGCGGCGTCGGTGGCGATCGAAATTTTCCACAAGGCGTCGCTCGTTCATGACGACATTGAAGACCACGACCCGATCCGCTACGGGCGGCCTACGCTGCATGTCGAACACGGCATCCCTTCCGCCATCAATGTGGGCGATTATATGCTCGGCCTCGGCTACCGCATCGTATCGGGGCTGCCCGCTATTGAGCCCGCGACGCTGCGTGACCTCGTGGCAATCCTCGCCGACGCTCATCTGCGGCTCGCACAAGGTCAGGGGGCAGAACTCTGGTGGCGAGATGGACGTGACAAGCGGCTCAGCCCCACTGACGCGCTGGCGATCTACGGCCTGAAGACTTCACCGGCCTTTGAGGCGGCGGTCGCCATGGGGATTCGGCTGGCGGGAATTCAGCCCGCCGCAGCCGGAGCCATTGGCCCCTACGCGTTGCATGTCGGCGTTGGTTTTCAGATGCTCAACGATCTCAAGGATTGGAGCGGTGATCTGGAGAACAACCGCCGTGCTGCGGGTGATCTGCTGGGGGGGCGGCCGACGGTGATGTGGGCGTTGGCGATGGAACGGCTCACGGCGGAGGAGTGCTGTCATCTCCAGGCGGTTGCCCTCTCCGCTGGTCGCGCAGAGGCGGCCGAGGCCGAGATCGTGGCCGCGGTCGCCGAAGCCAGAAGGCTCTTTATCAAGGCAGGCGTC
Source organism: Planctomycetota bacterium (assembly GCA_037129495.1). Taxonomy (GTDB): domain Bacteria; phylum Planctomycetota; class Planctomycetia; order Pirellulales; family UBA1268; genus CAMCQY01. The sequence goes on from JBAXUW010000156.1 coordinate 4,224, forward strand.
TTTGAACGGGCGGCGGGCATTGTGGCCGAAGAGCGGGCTCTCGCGGCCGCCGCGGCCGCGACCTGCCGGTGGCCACGGCTGCGAGATGTGCTGGAATTCCTGCTTGACTTGGCCGTGCCCGAGCAAGCGGCCGCGGGGTTTTCTGCCTAATGCTTGCAGGCAGCGGTGGCTCTGGCTGAAAATCTGTTGAGCCGATGACAGGATGACACGCCGTGAGCCCGCTGGCGAAAAGGTGGCATGCAAGACAACCGCGATCCTCATGATCCTAGAGTCCGTGCCGATGCGCTCGTGAGTCTGTTTTGTAGCCCGGAGGAATTTGGCAGGTTTCGCAGTCTGGCGGCGAGCGAGGTGCCAGAACCGGCCCGCACATTGCTCGACCATTGCAGCCACATGACTGTTGCCATGGAGCAGTTTCATGGCGGGGAGGTACGGCTCCGCGTCGTTGCAACAGCGGCCGACAGCATGCACGGGGCGGTGGCAGGTGGCTGGTATGCACGGGAGATCCTGCTTGAAAATCAGCGGGGAGAGGTCGTGCAGTACGGCATCGTGCGGATTGACCTGAGCAGGCTTGGGGCGAGAGAGGCCGCGGCGATTCGTGAGGCCCGTCGGCCACTGGGGCGGATTCTGATCGAGTCTGGGCTCCTCCGCGAGGTGCATGGGGTCCGCCTCCTGGAAGTCGTGCCTGGGCCGCATCTGGAGCGGTTGTTTGGTCTGCAATGTGTGGCCGCCGCTGCTGAACCTGTCGCAGCGGCGCCTGGCCGACCGGTGTGCCGGCCTGTGTATGGACGGGTGGCCAACATCCAACTCAACGACAGGCCTGCCGTTGAGCTTTTGGAACTCGTTTCGCCGGCGTTTTAGCTCGCCGTGCGTCGGCCGCCCGCACCCAAGCCGAAAATCTCAATGCCGGCCACGGAAAAAATGGTCACATCAGGGACAATGCCCAAGTTCTTGCGCAGAAGGCGTTTGCGTCGACTACATCGACCTTGACTCAATGCGCAAGATGCCGCTAGAGTTACCGTCGTGGCAAGGATGGCAAGCTTGGTGGCTACAAGGAAATCGGAGTTCCTTCGCTGTCTTTCTTGGCCTACGCCTTCCAATGCAGAGGATGCTTTCAGGTAGGATTCTCGGGCTGGCGGTGAGTTTGGGTTGGTGGCCAGCATCGGGTTTGAGTATCTGCTCTCGCATCCAATCTTTGGGTGATACTAAGAAACGCGACGGAATGCGGAATTTACGGCAACCAGGAGGCCTAGGGGCTCAGGGCTGGATCTCCTAACGAGACAGCAACTGAAACCCCGTTTTTGACTAGCTTTACCACGGCTAGGGAGAGGGTGATCAACCAGATGCAAAAGACTGTTTACACAACCGGCGAAGCCGCCAAGATTTGCAAAGTCAGCCAGCAGACGATTATTCGCTGCTTCGACTCAGGACAATTAAAGGGATTCCGAGTGCCGGGTAGCCGGTTCCGCCGCATCCCCCGGGATCAGTTGTTTTTATTTATGAGAGACAACGGCATTCCGACTGATGCGCTCGAGAGCGGCCGGCGAAAAATCTTGGTTGTTGATGACGACCAGGACCTCGTTGAACTGATCACCGATGTGCTCGAGCGAGACGGCCGCTTCGAAACGCGAAGCGTGAATAACGGGTTTGATGCCGGCATGATGGTCAAGGACTATCGTCCGGATCTGATCGTGCTTGACGTCATGCTGCCGGATATCAACGGCAAGGAAGTTTGCCAGCGGGTGCGGAGCGATTCCACGATGGACGAAGTGCGGGTCATCTGCATCTCGGGCATGTGCGAGCCAGACAAGATCGAAGACCTCAAGGCATCAGGTGCCAACGAGTTCCTGCAGAAGCCCTTTGAGGCCGAGGTGCTCGTCGATCGTATTTGTAGCCTGCTCGATATCGAATCAGTTGCCGCTGGTTCGTGATCAGGTGCGGATCTTTTTTTGAATCGGTTTTCTTGGCGGCAGCGCCGGTGTTTTCCCGGCGCTGCCGTCTTGTTTTGTAAAACGCGGCCTGGCATGGAGCAGTGGAAGGCACCCGTGACAAACGCGCCTGAAACAAATGCGCCTGCGCCAGAGACGAAACAAGGCCGAACCGCTGGCGAGCCTGCCTGCCTGTTATCTGGTGAGGCCGGCGGAACTGCTGCTCCGCTGAGCCGTGAGGAGTGTTTGGCACTGGCTGCAGTCGTGTTGGCGGCTGATGCTCGACCGGATTCAAGCCGACCGGAGACATCGATTTTGCAGGAAAGTTTGGCAGCGGCGGCAGATCGTATTCCAGCGCTTGCGTCGTGGTTATTATCACGCCCCGCGTCGTCTCCCGTGTCGACCGGGTCTCAAAGGAATAGAGAATCTCTCGCTCGGCTCGCCGCGGCCGTTGTGCTGCCTGGTGAGGCCCGGTATGCCGAGGTGGCTCGAGATGCCGAGGTGGCGGGCCGAGCGGGCCCCTCTCCGGAGGCGACCGTGCTTCGGGAGGCGGTGCTGGCGGCCTTGGCTCACGCAGAGCTTCGAGAGCGGTTTGATCGTGCCTTAACGGAGGCAAGACTCGATGCCATGCGAGAATTGGCATATGGGGCCGGACATGAGATCAACAATCCGCTCGCCAACATCGCGACGCGGGCGCAGGCCCTGCTGCTCGACGAGTCGGATCCCGAGCGGCGGCGGCGGCTGGCGTCGATCGTCGACCAATCGTTTCGGGCACGCGATATGATCGGCGGTCTCATGCTCTTCGCGCGGCCGCCGAAGCCGCGACGGGAGGCGGTCGACGTGGGGGGGCTGGCAGCTGCTGCGATCGAGGCGGTGCAGGGTCAGGCCAAAACGCGAGGGGTGCGGCTGGAATACTGCCCGCTGCCGCAGCCGGCAACCGTTTTTGTCGACCGGGTGCAGGTCGAAGAGGCGATTCGGATCGTAGTCGTCAACGCGATCGAGGCGGTCGCAGCCGGTGGCCGCGTGGTGCTGGAGGTAGCCCGACAGGTACTACCCGGTGGCCCCAGCGGGCCGGACTGGTGCGAGATGAAGGTCGCCGACGACGGCCGCGGGATGTCGGCTGAAACGGCGCGGCGGGCCTTCGATCCGTTTTTTAGTGGCCGCGAGGCTGGACGGGGTATCGGGCTGGGGCTTTCGAAGGCCTGGAGGCTGATCGAATTAAGTGGCGGCAGAGTAACGATCGATTCCCGGCCAGGACAAGGCACGCGGGTCTCTATTCTGCTGCCCTCCCCCGGGGGATAAGTTTTCCAACGCGTCACTCTATTCTCTCAGTCTCTTCGCCCATCGCCCGCCAATCGGCCGACAGGCCGCAAGGTCACCCCATCTTTCCTGGATGGACTCCGGTGGCTTTGCACCGGCCTTTCCGGTGGCATTTGAGAGGCGTTTCTCGCTTGTCGCCTTTCTCGTAGTTCTCTATCCTGCCACAACGCAATAACCGGGTTGGTGGCGATGGATCGCCGCCTCAAGCTTGCCGCAGGAATGGTTTTATGAGCTTCACCGGACCGAGGATGGATGCTGGCAACGCAATGGTCGACACGCTCGACACGCCAG
>JBAXUW010000157.1:0-7748 GCA_037129495.1 Planctomycetota bacterium
CCGACCGGGGCCCTCGATTCGGCCAACTCGCGGCTCGTCGTCGAACTGCTCCACCGGCTGGTAGAGGAGCAGGGTCAGACTGTCATCCTCGTCACGCACGATCCCGGCATCGCCGCCGCAGCCGGCCGGGCCATTCGCATGGCTGACGGTCGTATCGTGTCAGATAGTGCGCGGGCCAAAAGCCGCATCGCCGCCGAAAGCCCCGCCCCATGATTTTCGAATCCTTCCGTCTCCGGCACCTCCTCCTGCGCCAGTGGCGCAACCACCCCGGCCGGGCCTTGGCCACAGCCCTGAGTGTGACTGTGGCCGTGGGGGCTGTCGTGGCGACGTGGGCTTCCGCCGATGCCTCGCGGGTCGGTTATCGGCGGCTCACCGAGGCACTCGATGGCACCCCCTCGATCGATATCTCCGCGCGGGCCGGGGGCCGCTTCGATGTGGGAAAGCTGCCGACACTGGCAGACATTCCTGGCGTGCGGGCAGTGGTGCCGCTCTTCTTCAGGCCGACGCTGCTGCGCGTGGGAGAAAAACGGGTCCGGGAAATCGCCGTCGGCGTGGATGCCGAAACCCTCGCGGCAACTGGCCTGCTCAAGCTCACCTCCGGCACGGCCTGCGTTGGCCCCGATGAAACGGTGCTCGGCGCGGCGCTGGCCGAAGGGCTGGGCAAGAGCGTCGGAGATGAGGTCCTCTTCTTCGCCCGCCGTGGCGTGCGCCGGCTGACTGTGACCGGCATCGCCGACCCCGCCTCGCTGCGCTGGTTTGCCGATGGTGCGGAGGTGGTGGTCGATATTGTGGCCCTCGAACAGATGTCAAACGCTCTGGGCCTTGTCGATCGGGTGCGGGTGGCACTGGAGCCCAACGCCTCCCGCCCCGCTGTGCTCGAGACGGCGGGGCGGCGGCTACCGGAGACGCTGGTGGCAGAGATCCCGGCCGGGCGGGCGAGCATGGCGGAGGATGTGCTCCACTCCGCCGATCTGGGCCTCGACTTCGTCACCGGCCTGACTGTGGCGATGGCCTGGTTCATTGTGGGCAATGCGATGCTGATGAATGTCACAGAGCGCCGACGATCGCTCTCGCTGGTGCGGGTGCTCGGGGCCAGCGCCGGGCAGATCAGGGGATTTATCACAATCGAGGCAGCCCTGCTGGGAACGCTCGGAGCACTGGTCGGCGCCGGGCTGGGGCTGGCGGCGGCCCGGCCGATCTCTGCCAGCATTTCGCGGGCCCTGCAGGCTCCTGTTTCGGAGCTGGTGGTCGCACCATTGATCGTGCCGCTGGCGGTGCTGATGGGAACGCTCGTGGCCATCGCCGCAGCTTGGTGGCCGGCCCGCGAGGCGGCGCAGATCGATCCGCTGGAAGGGCTCTCGCAGGCCCCAGCCCCATCACACCAACAGGTTTCCTGGCGGCTGCTGGGAGCGGCCCTCGCGCTGTGGGCCTTTTCGGCGGTGATGCTGGGGCTGGTGCTCGCCGAGCGGGTGCCGCCGCGGGCCGCGGTGCCGGCTGGCATCGCCATGCTGCTCTCGTTTGTGGCCCTCACGCCCCTGATCCTGCCGCTTTTGGCCCGGGCCTGCGCCTGCCTCGTGCCGCGGAGATTTGCGCTCGAGGGACGGCTGGCCCTTGAGCAGATTCTGCGGCAACCCATCCGCACGGCGCTCACCACCGGCGTGATGGTGGTGGCGGTGAGCAACGGCATCGGGCTGGGGCATGCCATCCGCGACAACGTCGACGATGTCCTCGGCTGGTATGCCCGCATGATGCGGGCTGACTGGTTTCTCACCTACACCGAGATGGTCACCACCGGCCAAGCCCACGCGCAGGGCTCGCTCGAGGCTGAGGCCGATGTCCGCCAACTCTCCGGCATCGCGAAAATCGAGGTGATCGGTGTCGCGATGGGGAAAGTGGCGGGGAACGCGGGAGTGATCGTGGCCCGCGACATGCCCGACGATGCCCCGCTGCCACTGGCGCCGGTCGGAATGGAGGAGGCTGCCGTAAGGGCGGCGCTGGCCCGCGGCGAGGCGGTGGCGGGCACCGTGCTGGCGGGGCACGCAGGGATCAAGGCTGGAGACGAGGTGTCGGTGGAAGTGTTCGGCCGCAAAACCTCCGTGCGGGTCGCGGCATTGGTAGTCGATTACACCTCTGGTGGCGCGTCGCTGGTGATGCGGCGAGACACGGCGAAGCGGCTCTTCGGGCTGGAATCGGCCGATGTGCTGCTGGTGACGGCGAGCGAGGGGCAGGCTGCCACGCTGCGTGCGCCGCTTGAAAAAATCGCCGACAGGCGCGGCATGCTGCTGCGGTCGGCGGTCGATGTGCGGAAGTTCATCGACGGGATCGTGGGCGGCGTGGTCGGATCGTTATGGGCGATCTTGGGGCTGGGGTTTGCCGTGGGGAGCTTGGGCGTTGCCAACACCGTGACGATGAATGTGCTCGAGAAGAAACACACGATCGGCCTGCTACGGGCGGTGGGGATGACGAGTCGGCAGGTGACGGCGATGGTGGTGCTGGAGAGCCTGCTGCTGGGCGCCTCAGGAGCGATCATTGGGCTCGTGAGCGGATTGGTGACGGCGATCTTTATTCAGTGGGCGGGCCAGCCGCTGTTGGGTCATCCGATCCGGGCGTCGTTTCGGCCGTCGGTGGTGGTGGCCAATATGTTGGCCGCGGTGGTGGTGACCGGCCTGGCGGCCTGGCTGCCGGCGCGGCGGGCGGCCAGAATCGATCTTCTGGAAGCGGTCTCGGCAGAGTGATGGAACGGGCGTCAGCCCGGCTCGAGGCCGCGTAGTGTGCCGGTGGTGGTGGCGAAGCTGGTGGCTTCCACGCCCAGTTGCTGCAGCATGCTTTGATAGAGATGGGCCAGCGGCTGCTCGTCGGCTCGCTGCACAGAATCCTCCAGATCCTGCCAAGTGCATGAAGTGCAAACTCATTCAGGAGTATGGCCAGCCCGGACCTAAGAAGTGCCCCAATGACGGTCAGATGATGGTGCGTCAGAACTAGAACTGGCATCCAGAACTGGCCGTGCAACTGAAGGCGGGCTTTATTTGCTGCGTCCGCCGATGGCTTTCCCGAAGAGGTGCGCGGATGGGTAGAGTTTTCACGACGGGGCCACGATCACTGGCTGAGCCGAAGATCAATAGCAAGTGCAGAGGCATCGCGGGCAGCCAAGCTGACCACACGCCGCACTCATCTGTCGACGACATGTTGTTCCAATAAACATCGAGCGAGGACAATCCTGTGCAAGCTGTTGGTGTGCGGGCTGTGAACTCAATTGGTATTGAGCTGATTGAGATTCCGGCGAGGAAGTTTCGAATCGGCCTCTCGCAACGCGAACTCTTCTGGGAGCGAAGTATCGCCTCAGATTGAGCTCTTCCATCGTTGTGGTTCGTTGCTCTTCCCTCGTCGTCGTCGTTCGTTATAGTCTGCACGCCTCACGAACCACGCCGGATGTGTGGTTTCACCCTGCGCGAAGAAATCGCATGGCAACCGCGACGAGCCGTTCGGTCAATTACTGGTCGCAACACGCTTGTGCCAAGGCGTTCTGGGGTCAACAAGAACTGCCCCCTTACCGTGAACTGCTGCGCGATACGCTCGCCTGGCTCGATCCGCAACCGGGCCAACACTGGCTCGATCTCGGTTGTGGCGGCGGTCAACTCACGCGGGGCCTATGGGAACTCTCGGGCGGAACCCTCGCGCGCATCGATGCCCTCGACTGCGCCGCAGCGAACGAACAGGCTCTGGCTACCTTGCGTCGCCAGATGTCGCCGCCTGCCGAGGACGAAATCGTCTTCTTGCACGCCGACTTCAGCCACGGCCTCGCCGCATTCGGCGATTCTGCGATCGATGGCGTCGTGTCGGGACTGGCGATCCACTACGCCGAGTCGTTTGACGCCGTCAGCGGACGTTGGACCACCGCCGCCTACGAAGCCCTGCTCGCCGACCTTCGGCGGGTATTGCGGCCCGGCGCGTCGTTCGTTTTTTCTGTGTGCGTGCCGCGCGCCAACTGGTGGATCGTGGCTTACTCTTCGATTCTCGGCTTCTTCGTGTCGGCGCATCCGCTCGACTACCTGAAGCGCGCTTATCGCATGTTGCGCTACGGTAGTTGGCTGCAATCGCAGGTGAAAATCGGTCGCTTTCACTATCTGCCTATCGAAGTCGTGCGCGAGAAAATCACTGAGGCCGGTTTCGTGGCCGTTGAAGATCGCGTCAGTTTCGCGGGTCAAGCCTATCTAGTTCGCTGCAAGAAGCCTCAATAAGACGCGTTTCAAAAGCCTGCGTCGCCTGGCCTGCACCGCGATGCCAGCCAACACTGACCTGCCCCCCTTAGCAGGCTGTGAATAAACAGCCTCTTCGACCGCACGATGCGGTCGCGAGTGCGTAGCACTCGGACACAACGGACGTTTTGCAAGTGGAAAAAGTACATGGATAACTTTTCCCACGGGCAGTGAGAGCGGCACCATTTCCAGAGAGAGATTCTGTCAGTGTCAAAACCAAAGAAGGGCATTCAATGCCACGCGGAAAGAAAGAGCTGCCCGCCATCGACATGCATAGCCTCTGAAGTGCCGTTGGCCGGAGACATAGACTCAGACGGCTTGGCGCATGTGAAAGGCGAGCACGAATGAGCCTACTCCCACCCAGTACGAACCATCTCGAGAGGGGCTCTCTGGCCAGCGTTTGGTTCCTCGGGCTCTACGGCCTACTGGAATTCGGTACCGGCTGCGTGCACTACTGCCTGCCCGATGGTGGTGCCGGTACTGGCTGTGTTCTTGACGATGGCAATGAGAGGCAGCGTCAAAGCCAAATCCTCATCGAAGAACTGGCGTCATTCATGGGGGCAGGTCACCCTGGGCTGTGAGTGGCCAGCGGTCGACGCGAAAACAAGCTGACGGGTCCACGCGGCCCGGCGCTGGCGAAAAGGGAACATCGGCAAGCAGAGCGACTCGCATGCCGCTGCCGGGCATACCGCCGGTGAGGTCTGCGATTCTGGAAAAAAGCCCCGCTGATACGACACGTCACGGATCGATCGCTTGGGCAAAACTCGCAGCACTGCCCGCGCCGCAATCAACGCCGCTATTCCTCGCCCAAATGCTAGCTCGTCAACGGCCTCACGCTTGCGTGAGCGTCGTTGACCGGGCTATTCTTCGTCACTCGTGGCGCCGCGATCGGCGGCGGTGCCAATCAGGCCAACTCCAAGAATGCCATCGGCCACGCCACTGGTGCAGGCTCGTTCGGCGGCAGTGGGAGTTTCTACGGCACGTTTGATCAAAGCGGCAACGTTTGAGTTGCCGAGCTAGTAACCCTCTGATCGCGTCAGGAATGGACGAGCCGATGTACGAGTCTGATGTCGCGGAGACATTGATCGATTTGTTGCAACTGCGCGCAGCGAGTGACGCGGCCACATGTGGCTACGCCTACTATGCCGACAACGGCAATCGCCTCACGCTGCCGGTCGATGCGCTCGATCGCCGCGCCCGCGCCATCGGGGCGGCGCTGCAGCGGGTGAGTCGGCCCGGCGATCGCGCACTGCTGGCTTACCCGCCCGGTCTGGATTTTATTTCAGCGTTCTTCGGCTGCGTTTTCGCCGGCGTGCTGCCAGTCCCGGCGACGTACCCCAAGCCGCGACGGCTCACGCCCCGCCTTTCGGCGATCGCCGCAGACTCTCAGGCAACACTGGCGCTCACCAACGCCCAGACATTGGAAACACTCGATCAGGCGAGAACCTCGCCGGAACTCGCGACACTCGACTGGATCGCTACGGATCTGGTGCCCGACAGCTCCGCGGCCGACTGGCTGCGCCCCGAGACCGTCGCCGACGACGTGGCGTTTTTGCAATACACGTCCGGTTCGACGAGCCAGCCGAAGGGCGTGGCAGTGACCCACCGAAACCTGATGCACAATTTGGAAATGATCCGGCAAGGGTTCGACATTCCTGGCAGTTACGCCGCGGGAATCCGGCCGGTCGGCGTGTCGTGGCTGCCTTCCTATCACGATATGGGGCTCATCGGCGGGATTTTCAACACGCTTTACAGTGGGTTTCAGACGGTGCTGATCTCGCCGGCGTCGTTCCTCCAGCGGCCACTGAACTGGCTGCGTGCGATTACCGTCGAGCGAGGCACGATCATCGGCGCTCCGAACTTCGCCTACGACTTGTGCGTCGCGCACATCACTGCCGAAGAGCGAGCCACGCTCGATTTGAGCAGCATCCGGCTTTCGCTCTGTTCGGCCGAGCCAATCCGTGCGGAGACGCTTTCGCGGTTTGCCAACACGTTTGCCGATTGCGGTTTCCGCGGCGACGTCTTCTACCCTTGTTACGGGCTGGCCGAGTCGACACTTCTGGCCGCCGGCCCGCCGGGACCAATACGCCTGAGAGCCAAAGCTGTGAGCCGGACGGCGCTGGCACAAAACGAAGCGCTGTCCGCCGTCGGTGATGGCCCGCACGTGCAGAAGCTGGTTGGCTGCGGCAACGGTCTGGTCGGGCAGGAAATCGCGATCGTCGATCCCGAGAGCCAGCGAAGGCTGCCGGACGATACTGTTGGCGAAATCTGGATCGCCGGCCCGAGCGTCGCTCAAGGATATTGGAATCGGGCCGACGATACGGAAGCCGTTTTTCGAGCGAAGATCACCGATGAACTCGGTCCACCGCATCTGCGTTCGGGGGACCTTGGGTTTCTCAGCGACGGCGAGCTTTACGTCACAGGGCGACTCAAGGATGTCATCATCATTCGCGGCCGGAACCACTATCCGCACGACATCGAATTGACGGCGCGGGACGCTCACGCCGCGTTGCTGCCCGATTGCGGCGCGGCGTTTGCCGTCGAAGCGGATGGTCAGGAGGGGCTTGTCGTCGTTCAGGAAATTGACCGGCATCATCAGAGCGACGAATTGCCGTCGGTCTTTCGCGCCATCCGTCTGGCTGTGATCGCCGAGCATGAAGTGGATCCCAGCGCGATCGTCCTGATCCGCCAGGCGAGTGTGCCGAGAACGACGAGCGGTAAAATTCAGCGATCGCTTTGCCGTGCACACTTCTTGGAAGGCACACTCAATGTCGTCGCTCAATGGTCCGTGACCAATCAATGCGTGGACGATTCTGAAAAGTCGCTGCGGTTGCGTTTCGATCCGAATGCGGACCGCATCGCCATACCTCACGATGGCCTGACCGCTGGCGAAATCGACCGATTGGCCGAGCGGATCGAGGCCCGGTTACTGGACTGGCTCGTCGCGCTGTCGAATCTGCCTTCCGGTGACGTCGACCGGCAGAAGCCATTTGCCGAATACGGCGTTGATTCGCTCGCCGCGGTAGAGCTCAGCGCCGACCTCGAACGCTGGCTCCAGATGCCCATTCCCGCGATCGCCGCCTGGAATTACCCGACACCTGAATCGTTGGCGCGTTTTCTCGCTGAGCAGGCTGCCGTCTCGCACGCGCCGGCTTCCCAGTCAGGCGGGCCGCCAGCTGATTTCGGAATCACGGAGTTCGAAACGCTCCTCGCCGAGGTCGAGCAGTTGAGCGATCACGATGCTCGTGACGCACTGCGAGAAGAGCCTCATAGCGACGAATCGCGGCGTTGATCGCCTAGCAGGAACTTCGTAATCGCCCCCGTCATGCCAGAATATGGCAATTCGTCGCACCCGAGCGTCTGACGGTGCTCAGCCATTTCAATAAAACTAGTCGCGTATAATGGAGGCTCTTCCCGGCGCGACCGCCAGGAACCGTCGAGAATTGGCTTCAATTGCATATGAGCGATGTATCCCAACGCCTGGCCAATCTC
>JBAXUW010000158.1:0-7716 GCA_037129495.1 Planctomycetota bacterium
AGACTCCAGGCAGGAAAACGGTGCAACGATGTCCTCGAAGGGATTTTGACTGGAAGACAAGGCGATTCAGCTGCGATAGCCCTGGACGCACCGGCGAGCACGGCACTCGCCCCGGGAAGTGAATGCCCTCGAAAACTGGGCTGTTCGGCTACCGTTGGATCGGCACAAGCGGTGGATTGGCGACGGCTGGTGGCGGTGCCGGCTGGGCAGGCAGCGGCTGCAGTGGCACAACGTTTTGAAAGGGTTGGGGCTGGACGGGGAAGCCGGTGGGTTGCGGCCTGGATGCCGGCTGCGTCACCGCGGGCTGAGCAGAAAAACCGGCTGCCGGCGCGTAGGCGGGGGCTGCTGCCGTCAGCTGTCGGGAGCGGAAATTGAGATCATCGATCAACTGCTGCACCTCCGGACGGATGCCAATACCGCGGCTTTGGAAGACGTCGAGAGGGGTCACGCCAAACCTTCCATAGAGCACCGCATCGGAATTATTGTCGACCGAGAGATCCGCGCCGCCGAGCGAGACACCCATAAAGAGGCCGCGGCTGCGGGCATACGAATAGATTTCGGCGCCTAGTTTGGCGTCGGTGCCGGCATTGGCCTGCACGCCGACCGGGCCTGCTGCGATCGAGGCATCGGCCCCGAGCGTGACCTTCTGCCCCTGCAACACGCCATTGAGGCTTTTCGGGGTGGCGAATACAAGCAGGATGTCTGCCGACTGCACGCCGACCTGAAAGCCGACGCTGCCGCCTCCCATCGTCACCATCACCGGTGGGCTCCAGGTGCGGTCCGGGTTGCGGACATGCAACACGCCTTTTCCGTAGTTGACGCCGAGGATGAAGCCGCCCTTGATCATGTTGGGGAAAATGGCGACGCCCTCGGCCTTTTGCAGCATCGCCGCGGGCAGCGATTCAGCGGGATTGGTGAAGAATTGATCGAGTGCCTGTCGGGCGCCGACGACCGTCTGCACTTCCGGTTCGCTGCCGGCGCCTGGAAACTGGGCAACGGCCGGCTGGCCGATCCCCCCGGCAAAGAGGCCGCAGAATATGGAAAAAGATACCGTTCGGACTGACAGAGTTTGCATGGTGCATCCCTTCGGGAGAGGAGAATCTCCTGACAGATTAGCCCGCAGCGATTCGGTCGGTCGACAGCAGTTTTGGCCGCAAAACGGGCTTGGTATTCAACGCGTCTGGTATCCAGGCCGCGACTACAGACGGCCGTGGGCCTCGAGCAGGAGCTCTTCTGTCTCCTCCCAGCCGATACAGCCGTCGGTAACCGACACGCCGTATTGCAGCTGGGAGCGGTCGCGATTGACCGGTTGGCTGCCAGGCTGAATGTTGCTTTCAAGCATCATGCCCACGATCGACCGGTCGCCCGCCACCCGCTGGGCGAGCACGTCCCGCCAGACGATCGACTGCCGGCGGTGGTCCTTGCCAGAGTTGGCATGACTACAGTCGACGATCACACGGGCCGGTAGCCCGGCCGCCTCAAGCTTCGCGCGGGCCTCGTGAAGGATCTCCGGCGCATAGTTTGACCCGCTGCGGCCGCCGCGGAGCATGAGTACTCCCCAGGGATTGCCGGTGGTCGACACCACGCAGGTGCCCCCTTCGTTATCGATGCCCAGGAAGCAGTGCGCCGCCCGGGAAGACTGCATGGCGTCGACCGCGGCCTGCAGCGAGCCGTCGGTCGAGTTTTTGAATCCCACCGGCATCGACAGGCCGCTGGCCATCTGCCGATGAGTAGGCGATTCGGTCGTGCGAGCGCCGATCGCACCGAGCACGATCGTGTCGGCGATGTATTGAGGTGTGATCGGTTCGAGAAACTCGGTCGCCGTGGGGAGGCCCAGACTTGCGATCTCGATGAGCAGGCCGCGGGCGAGGCGAAGGCCAGTGGCCACATCGAACGAGTCGTCGAGGTGGGGGTCGTTAATGAGCCCCTTCCAGCCAACGGTGGTTCGCGGCTTCTCAAAATAGACCCGCATCACGACGAGGATCCGGTCTTGCACCCGTTCGACGACTTTCAGGAGCCTGGCGGCAAAGTCGCGGGCGGCGTCGGGATCGTGGATCGAGCAGGGGCCGACAATTGCTATGAGCCGAGTATCCTCGCCGGCCAAGACGCGTTCGACGGCCTGGCGACCCGCGACAATCGTCCGCGTGGCGGCCTCATCGAGGGGCAGCAAGACCGCGAGCCGGGCCGGGGCCACGAGTGGCTCAAGGCTCCGGATGCGGAGGTTTGACGTCGCGGGAACGGCGGTGAGGCCGCTGGGGCGGGCACGGTGGTTCATGACGTTACTTTACACGATGTCTTGGGGGCACGCGGCGGGGGCTCCTGGCACCGCTCCCCGAATCCCCGTCCGCTGTCTCTCGGCATCAACACGCGCAGCATTTGACCGGCCGGAACGCGGCTGGTTCAATCCTGTGCCGGAGCGGCTCAGGCGTGGCCTTGAGGAGGTTCGATATCCGGCGGACGGGAAGGAGCTCGCAGCAATGACCAGGCACATTTTCGTGACCGGCGGCGTCGTCAGTTCGCTCGGCAAGGGGCTGACAAGCGCCTCCATCGGCATGCTGCTTGAGGCCCGCGGCCTGCGGGTCAAGATGCAGAAACTCGATCCCTACATCAATGTCGACCCCGGCACCATGAGCCCCTATCAGCATGGAGAGGTGTATGTGCTCGACGACGGCAGCGAGACCGACCTCGATCTCGGCCACTACGAGCGGTTTACGTCCACGCCCCTCACGCGGCAGAGCAACTACACCACCGGCCAGATTTATCTCTCGGTGATCAATAAGGAGCGGCGGGGAGAGTTTCTCGGCAAAACTGTGCAGGTGATCCCGCATGTCACCAACGAGATCAAGGAGATGATCACCAACCTCGGCGACGCCGACACAGACGTCGTGATCACTGAGATCGGCGGCACCGTTGGCGATATCGAGAGCCTGCCGTTTTTGGAGGCGATTCGCCAGATACCGCTCGATGTGGGCCGCGAGAACTGCATGTTTATCCATCTCACGCTCGTGCCCTATCTCAAGGCGGCAGGTGAGCTGAAGACCAAGCCAACGCAGCACTCGGTGGGCCTGCTCCGCCAGATCGGCATCCAGCCCGACGTGCTTGTTTGCCGCACGGAGCGGGCCCTCGACATCTCCGACCGCGAGAAGATCGCGCTCTTCTGCAACGTGCCGCTGGAAGCCGTGATTGAAGAACGCGACAAGGACTTCTCGATCTATGAAGTGCCGCTGTCGCTGCAGTCCAACCGGATCGACGAGATTGTGCTGCGGCGGTTTGGGCTGAAGGCCGGCCACGCCGATCTGGAGCGGTGGCACGACCTGCTCCACCGGCTTCGTAATCCCGAGCATGAGATCTCGATCGCGCTGGTCGGAAAATATGCCGCCCACCGCGATGCCTACAAAAGTATCTACGAGGCGCTTGATCATGGTGGCATAGCCCACCGGACACAGGTTCGTGTGCAGCCCATCCAGAGCGAAGACATCGAACGAGAAGGGGCCGAGCGGCTGCTCGCCGGATTTGATGGCCTGATCGTGCCGGGTGGCTTCGGGGAGCGGGGAATTGAAGGCAAGGTTGAGGCCATCAGCTTTGCGCGGGAGCGACGGATGCCGTTTCTTGGAATCTGCCTGGGAATGCAGTGCGCTGTGATCGACGTCGCCAGAAACTGTGCCGGCCTCACCAAGGCCCACTCCACGGAATTCGCCCGCGACACTCCCTATCCGGTGATCTGCCTGATGGAGGAGCAGCGGGGAGTGCTTGAGAAGGGGGGCACAATGCGGCTGGGCACTCAGCCGGCGGTGCTTACCGATGGCACGAAATCGGCCGCCGCCTACGGGCAGACGCGGATTTCGGAACGGCATCGCCACCGCTACGAGTTTAATCCGAAATACCGTGAGGCGTTGGAGCAGGCCGGGCTCGTGATCGCGGGCACGAGCCCCGATGGGTCGCTGGTGGAGATCGTGGAACTGGCTGACCACCCCTGGTTTGTGGCGGTACAATTCCATCCAGAATTCAAGAGCAAGCCGACCGCAGCCCACCCGCTTTTTGCCGGGCTCGTGGCGGCCGCTGTCGAGCGGCATGCTGGCAGCGCCTGGGTAACCGAAGCCTGAGGAACACGACCATGAGCGACGCTAGCGAAGCCAGCCAAGAGCACAATCCGCACGAGGAGCACGACGAGCATGAAGATTCCCGTTCGGGGCAGTCGCCTCCAGCGACGTTTGAGTTTCTTGCCCACACGCTCTTCACGCAGGCCCTGATGGCCTTGGGCCGCATCCCCAATCCGATCACGAAGCAGGCCCACCGCAACCTCGCGACCGCGCGGCACTTCATCGACACGCTCTCGATGCTTGAGCAGAAGACCGCCAACAACCTGACTCCGGACGAGCAACGAATGCTCGAGGAGATCCAGCACCAGCTGCGAATGATGTATATGAATGAACAGCCCAGCTTCGGCCGCGAGGCCGTCACCGGCGAGTAACCTTCATGACAGCACTTTTGCTCGACGGCCGCGGGCTTGCGTCGCGGATCGAAGACTCGCTGCGGACTGAGGCCGAGACGTTTACGGCGATCTTCGGCCGCCGGCCCCGGCTGGTGGTGGTGTTGGTCGGAGAGTTTGCTGCCAGCGGCTCGTATGTGAAGAGCAAGGCGGCGGCGGCCGGTCGCGTGGGAATTGATTCCGAGGTGATCCGCATGCCCGCGACTGCGACGACCGCCGAACTGGTGGCCCTTGTGGCCGCGATCGCCCGCGATGAGCAGGGGCCGGCCGACGGTATTCTTGTCCAATTGCCGCTGCCAGAGCGGGTCGACGCGGTCGCTGTGCTCGACGCGGTGCCTCCCGACCGTGACGTCGACGGCTTCCATCCGGAAAACGCCGGCCTGCTCTCGCAGGGTCGGCCACGCTTTGTGCCCTGCACCGCCGCCGGTGTGCAGCGGATGCTGATCGATGCCGGGATCGAGACCGCCGGCCGCCATGCGGTTATCGTCGGCCGCAGCGACATCGTGGGCAAGCCGCTGGCTCTCCTGCTGGCCTCGCGGGGCCAGGGAGGCGATGCCACGGTCACGATCGCACACAGCCGGTCGGGCGATCTGGCTGCCATTACGCGTCAGGCAGACATCCTGGTGGCCGCCGTCGGCCGGCCGCGGCTCTTAACGGCCGACATGGTAAAGCCCGGGGCAGCGGTAATCGATGTCGGCATCAATCGGATGACCGGCCCCGACGGCACCAGCAGGCTCGTGGGGGATGTTGATTTCGACGCCGTTCGTGAGGTCGCAGGCTGGATCTCGCCGGTGCCCGGGGGTGTGGGGCCGCTCACGGTGGCGATGCTGCTGGCCAACACTCTGCTGGCAGCGGAACTCCGGTCTGGCCGCTGAAAACCGCAGAATAAGAACCGTATTTTAGTGCATAAAACCTCCCCTTGTCCGGCAGGGCCAGGGGCTCTACCTTCCCGACCAGCACCGGATCGCGCACCGGGGCAGTCTGCCCAGCTTGCCCGTTCCGGTGCATCCTCCCCGCGCCGTCATCGGGCGGCGGGTGGTGGTGCGTTAGGCGTGGTTGTTCCGATGCTTGACTGACAAACTCCTTCAAGCAGGCCGAAAGCCCCGGTTCATGAATCATTTCCTTCGAGCGCTTCGCGACGCAGTGAAAAGCTGGCCGTTCCTAGCGGCCGCTTTCTTATGCTCGGCTGGCGTCGCCGGCCTGTGGGGCGCGAATATCGCCGCCCTCTTCCCGATTATCGAGGTAACGCTCAACGGCGAGTCTTTGCAGTCGTGGAACGGCCGCCGGCTCACCGACGCTCAAGGCCGCCTCGACGCCTCAGGCAAGGAGATGGCCGATCTGGAGGCGACGCTGGCGAACGGCTCCCTTGCCGCCGATGCCGCCCTGAAGGCCCGCAGCCGGGTAGACACGCTGTCGCTCAACCGCCGGGGTGACGAGGCGAGCGTCTATTCTGCGCAAAAGCTCGCACCATGGCTCGCTCGCTTCCTGCCGAACGATCCTTTCCAGACGGTGCTGCTGGTGGTGGGCTTGATCGTCTTCAGCACCTTCCTCAAACACATCTTTCTTCTGGCCAGTACGATGCTGGTGGGCTGGGTGGCGATGAACATCAGCCGCGACCTCCGACTTCGGGTCTTCGATAAGGCGATCGAACTCGACCGGACCCAGTTCATGCGGCAGGGCTCGGCCGGGTTTATGTCACAGCTGACGAACACCACCGATATGCTCGCCGGTGGCATCACGGCGGTGTACGGCGGCGCCGTCACGGAACCGCTTAAGATTCTCGCCTGCCTTGCCGGAGCGTTCTGTATCTCCTGGCAGCTTACACTCGCCTGCCTGACGCTGGCGCCGGTCGTCGGCTTCCTGATGGTCTGGCTCAACCGCCGGATTCGTAGTGTTTCGAAGCACATCCTCTCGCGGTCGAAGGGCTTCCACCACGTCTTGCTCGAGACGCTCAACAACGTGCTCACGGTGCAGGCCTACACGATGGAGGAGTTTGAACGTGAGCGGTTTCGCCGCTGCACCGGCGATATGCTCCGCACCGGCATGTGGCACACCTTCTATTTCGCATTGGCGAATCCGATCACCGAGATCCTCGGTATCGGGATGGTGGCCACGTCGATCGCGGTTGGTGCCTGGCTGGTGATCAACCAGCAGACCCAGATCTTTGGGATTACGATGACCGATCGCCCAATGACCGTACCAGGCATCATGGTCTTCTTTGGGATGCTCATCGGAGCGAGCGACCCGGTCCGCAAACTCTCGGGCGTGCTCACGGGCCTCAACATGGGTGTCGTCGGCGCCCAGGCCCTCTACCCGCTGCTTGACCTCCCTTCGAAGCTCCACGAGGCCGCAGAACCCAAATTGCTGCCGTCGCCCCACCGCGAGATCCGCCTGCGGAACGTGTCGTTTAGCTACGACGGCATCGACACCGTGCTGAAGAATGCGAACCTCTCGATCAGCTTTGGCGAGCGGGTCGCAATCATCGGACCCAACGGCGGCGGTAAGAGCACGCTCGTCAATCTGATCTGTCGCTTTTACGATCCCACGGCAGGCGAAGTGTTGCTCGATGGGGTTCCGCTCACAGAAATCGCGGTGCACGATGTCCGGCGCCGGATCGCGCTGGTCACACAGCAGACCGAACTCTTTAATGAGTCGATCATCTACAACATCCGCTACGGCCGCTGGGATGCTACAGACGAGGAGATTATCGCGGCAGCCAAGAAGGCGCACGCCCACGAATTCATTAACGACTTCCCCGATGGCTATCGCACCATGGTCGGCCCGAACGGCTTCCGGCTTTCGGGCGGCCAGCGTCAACGGATTGCCTTGGCGCGGGCGATCCTCCGCGACGCCGAGATCCTGGTACTCGATGAGGCGACCAGCCAGATCGACGTGGAGAGTGAGCGGCTGATCCACGAGTCGCTGGCCAGTTACGCCGTCAACCGCACCGTGATCATGATCACCCACCGGGCCAGCACATTGGCGCTCGCCGACTCGATCGTGCAGGTCGAACACGGCAACGTCACGAAGAGGCCCGCCGCGCAACATCGGGCGGCGTGAACAAACTGTTCGTGTGTGCCGTTTCCCTCGTGGGACCAGTTTTTAAAGCTGTCCAATGCGTATTGCTACCCGCTGTGGCACTGCACCGCCGGGCCGGCAGAAGTCTTTCCCTGTGGGATACGTTTGCTAACTTCACGCGAAACATCGCATCCTGCGATTTTCGCTTG
>JBAXUW010000159.1:0-7698 GCA_037129495.1 Planctomycetota bacterium
GCATGACGGGCATGGCTCGCATGACAGCCACGACGCGGCCCGCGTGCCAGTGGCCTACTCCGGCGACTGGTACACCCTCTATCAGGGCGGAAGTTTGCGGCTCTCAATCGGCTGGTATATCGATGCCCTCACGGTCTTGATGTTCGTTGTCGTCACGTTCATCGCTACCTGCATTCATGTCTATGCGTCTGGTTACATGCACGACGAACTGCACGATGTCACCGATCACGAGGTGCACCTCTCTTCCGGCGAGCATCTGCACCGTCCAGGCAGGTTTGCCCGCTTCTTCCAAGCCTTGTCGCTGTTTTGCTTTTCGATGCTAGGCATTGTGATTGCCGGCAATCTCATGATGGTCTTTATCTTCTGGGAATTAGTCGGCATCAGTTCTTGGTTTTTGATCGGCTTCTATTTTGAGCGAAAGAGTGCTTCTACCGCCGCCAACAAGGCCTTCATTGTCAACCGCGTCGGTGACTTCGGCATGCTGATTGGTCTCATGGCCCTGCTGGGAGCACTCGGCACGCTCCACTTCGCAGACACGACCGCTGCTGGCCCAAACGGCACGACGATCAACCAGCCCGGCCTCTTTAGCCTCGTCCGGCCCGCCGCCGCGGGCCATGCGCTCCAGGTGCCTGATGGAATGGTGAAGTTTGCCGCTGCGGACGAACTGGGCAGCATCGTGCGTGAACACTCGGGCCGGCCTCGCGATGGGGCTGACGAGATCGCCAGCCGGATGGCTGACTGGCGGACTGACGGCTACGGCCGCTGGCTGTTATTTATCGCTGGCATCGGCATCTTTTGCGGCTGTGTCGGAAAGAGCGCCCAGTTTCCGCTCTTCGTTTGGCTCCCTGACGCCATGGAAGGCCCCACGCCCGTGTCGGCGCTCGTCCACTCGGCGACGATGGTGGCCGCTGGCGTCTATCTCGTGGGGCGTTTTTATCCGATTCTGACTCCAGACGTGCTGCTCGTGATCGCTGTCCTGGGCGGCATCACGCTCTTCATCGCGGCCACGATCGCGCTGGTCGCCAACGACATCAAGCGGGTGCTGGCTTATTCCACAGTGAGCCAACTGGGCTACATGATGCTTGCGCTGGGGGTTGGCGGCTGGTCGGCTGGCCTGTTTCACCTGGTCACGCACGCGTTTTTTAAGAGTCTGCTCTTCCTCTGCTCCGGCTCCGTCATCCATGCCTGTCATACCAACGACATGCGAAAGATGGGCGGACTGGCCCGGGTGATGCCCTGGACGGCCGGCACCATGCTGGTGGGCTGCCTGGCCATCATCGGAGCAGGTATTCCCTTTGTGATCGGCCTCTCGGGCTACTACTCCAAAGACGCGATTCTTGCTCAGGCGCTGTCTTATTCGCAAGCCAACCCCGCTTGGTCGATCCTCTTCTACGCGGTGGCTGGAGGTGCTTTCCTCACATCCTTCTATATGTTTCGTCTCTGGTTTATGACGTTTGCGGGCGAGCCTCGCGACCACCACATTGCCGACCATGCCCATGAGTCGCCGAACGTCATGGTGGCGCCGCTGGTTGTGCTTGCTGGGCTTGCTGTTGTCTCGGGCTGGACGCTGTTTGGTGGCTTCGGTCTGGCAAACCTGCTCGAGCAGGCTCGTCCTGCCGGCACTGAGGTGACCGCCACAGACACCTTCCTGTTTGGCCCACTGACGATCCCAGCGGAGCATTTGAGCCACGAGGGGGCGATTCATGTCACGGCCACGCTCACCGCTTTCGCAACAGCAGCGGCCGGCGTGCTCCTGGCGGCGGCGATGTATCTCTGGCGGGTGATTTCGCCCGAGGTGGTGGCGGGCATCTTCCGGCCGGTCTACAGCTTCCTGGCGCACCGCTGGTATTTCGATGAACTCTATAACGCCATTTTTGTGCGGCCCACGTTTGCGATTGCGAGCCTTGCCAGCGGAACCGACCGCGGCGTGATCGACCGCTTCATCGACGGGGTGGCCTGGTCGGCGCGGCAGTTGGCCGGCATCGACGCCTGGATCGACCGGAATCTCGTTGACGGCCTTGTCAACGCGACGGCTGCAGCCACCTGGGAGGCCGGCCTCCAACTGAAGAAACTGCAGACCGGACGCCTGCGCCAGTATGTGATGTTCATCGTGGTCGGCACCGTAGCGATCTTTGTGCTGGCGAGCATGCTCTTCCGGGCGGCGGTTGCCGGCTGACTCGCCGCAGAAATTTTCGTTGTATTGACTCTCAAGATAAGCTTTTCCCAGCCCGCCAAACCCAGCACGTCTTATTTTCTGCATTCTGAATCCTGTTTCCTGAATCCTTGACGGACTTTCCCATGCCTCCTCTCGATACGCTCGTTCAGCCCGCCCTCTGGCCCCTGTCGGCCATTGTCTTCTTGCCCGCACTCGTGGCGGCTTTCTTGTCGCTGCCGATCGTGCCAAAGGCTCGCGAGGACGTCATCCGGTGGATCACGCTGCTCACCTGTGGCTGTGTGTTTGTGCTCTCGCTCTGGATGGCCGTACCCGCGCTCTTTGGGGCCACCGGACCGGCGCAATTCCGGCTGGGAGACCCGGCAATGCAGGCGGTCGTAAAGCTTCCCTGGATCCAGGCCTTCGGAATCGAATACCTGCTGGGAGTCGATGGCATCAGCCTGCCGCTCGTGGTGCTGACCACGTTTCTCTCAACGCTTGCAGCGGCGGCCAGCTGGCCGATCAACAAGCATGTGAAGGCCTATCACGTGCTCTTTCTGCTGCTCGTGACAGGCATGCTGGGCGTGTTTGTGTCGCTCGACTTCTTTCTCTTCTATGTGTTTTGGGAGGTGATGCTCCTACCGATGTACTTCCTGATTGGCATCTGGGGCGGCCCGCGACGTGAATACGCTGCCATTAAATTCTTCCTCTACACGCTCTTCGGCAGCGTGCTGATGCTGCTGGCCGTCTTGATGCTCTACTTCACGAGCGACCTGCGGCTGCTTTCCGATGAGCAACTCGTGGCGGCCCATGTGGTCAGTCCGGCAGTCGATGCCACTGCCCGGACCGCGGCCATCGAAGTCATTCGTTCGGCCAACCGGCCGCTTCACACATTCAATATTCTGGCTCTGGCACAGATCGGGCAACTCCCGAACTCGCCCTTTGCCGCCGCTGAGGTCTGGGGCATGAGCCTGGAGACGTGGGCCTTTCTGCTCCTCTTGATCGGCTTCGTGATCAAGGTGCCGGTGGTGCCCGTGCACACCTGGTTGCCCGACGCCCACGTGGAGGCGCCGACCCCGATCTCGATGATTCTGGCGGGTGTGCTCTTAAAGCTCGGCGGCTACGGCATCATCAGGATCTGCTATCCGATCTGCCCCGGAGCGGGGCTTTCGCTGGCCTGGCTGGTCTGCGGACTCGGGCTGGTGTCAATGGTCTACGGAGCGTTCGCCGCGCTCGCCCAGACAGACTTCAAGCGGATGGTCGCCTACAGTTCTGTGAGTCACATGGGTTATGTCATGCTCGGCCTGGGAGTCTGGAGTGCGGTGGCGGGTCAGGAATACCGCTGGGATGCCTGGGCGCAGGGCGTCAACGGCGCGATGTTTCAGATGCTTGCCCACGGCGTCAGTTCCGCCGGCATGTTCTTCATGGTGGGCGTGCTCTACGACCGCGTGCACCACCGCAATCTCGAGGAGTTTGGTGGCATCTTTGGCCGCATGCCTGTTTACAGCGGGCTCGCCATTACCGTCTTCTTTGCCGGCCTCGGCCTGCCAGGGCTCTGTGGCTTCATCGGCGAGGTGCTGGTGACGCTGTCGGCCTGGAACTTCAGCCCTGCGATGGCGGCAATTTCCGCGTTTACGGTGATTCTCACGGCCGCCTACATCCTCTGGGCGATCCAGCGGGTCTACCTCGGAGCGGAATATAAGGGGCCGCATGGCGACCACCTCACCCCCATCACGCCCCGCGAACTGGCAATCGCTACGCCGCTGGTGTTTTTTGCCATTCTCTTCGGTGTCGCGCCGCAAATTCTCTTCAACTACGTCACGCCGACCGTCAACCGCCAGGTGGAGACCCTGGCCGACTGGACTCGTCGCGTGCACGACGCCCCCGGGGCTCCCGCTGTGGCGCACAACACCATCAAGGAAAACAGACCGTGAATCTTGGATCGCTCATCACAGGCTCGCTCAACGACACGCTCGCGGTGTCGCTGCCGCTGTTTCGCAGTGAGCTTTGCCTGGTCGTGACGATCGTGTTGCTGCTGCTCTGCCGCATGCTGCCGGGGTTGCGTCGGCTCGATTCTGGCATCGTGGCGCTGGGCGGAGTCTGTTTCGGCCTCTGGTATGCCTGGAACGATCTCCGCGGCATGCCGCTTGGCGATCCGGTGTTGGGCGGGGCGATCGGGCCGGGCATCGTGCGGCAGGAACTGTTTGGTGGGCTGCTCGTGTTTGATTCGCTCACGGGCTACATCCGGTTTCTGTTGCTGGGGTTCCTCGCGGTCTACATCCCTTTTACAAAGGTGTCAGGGATTCCAGACTTTGAGGACGGCGCCGATTTTTACACGCTTGTCTTGGGCGCGACGCTCGGCATGTGCCTGATGTCTTCAGCAAATCACCTGCTGATGGTGTTCATGGCGGTCGAGATGGCAAGCGTGCCGTCCTATGCTCTGGCCGGACTGCTCAAGGGCCGCAAAGCGAGTTCGGAAGCAGCCCTCAAGTATGCGGTGTATGGTGCTGGCGCCGCGGGCATCATGCTCTATGGAATCAGCCTGTTGGGCGGCATGCTCGGCACCTGCCATCTGCCGAGCATGGCGGTCGAACTCGCCCGCGTCGTGAATACTGAATCGGCCAGTGGCAGCGTCATGGTGCTTGCCCTTGGGGGGCTGATGATGGCGGTCGGCCTGGCATTTAAGTTGTCGGCCGTGCCCTTCCATTTCTGGTGCCCAGACGTGTTTGAGGGTGCCGCAGCTGAAATCGGCGGTTTTCTCTCGGTTGCAAGTAAGACTGCTGCCGTGGCGCTCCTCTTGCGAGTCGCGTTTGGCCTGGGTGTTCCCTTGACTGGGCATGGAGCCATGGAATCGGCGGGAGCACACCTTGCCGAACAACTTGCCGAGTTAGGCTCCACCCGGCACTTCATGGTCTATCTGATCGGACTGATGGCCGCCGTGACTTGCACGCTCGGTAACCTGGCAGCCTACGGCCAGACCAACATCAAGCGGCTGCTCGCCTACTCCACCATTGCCCATGCCGGCTATCTGATGATGGCGGTGGCCGCGGCACTGGCAATGGTCGGGATCGATCCGGCCGGGTCTCGTGATGCCGTCAGTGCGGTCGCCTTTTACCTCGGCACCTACCTGTTTATGAACCTCGGCGCGTTCGCGATCGTGGCGCTGCTACGAAACAGCCTGCGGAGCGAGGAGATCGCCGCCTACGCAGGGCTGGTGCGTTCGAGCCCGGGAATTGTGATTGCCACAGCGATCGTTCTCATCAGCCTGATCGGCCTGCCGCCGCTGGCGGGATTTGTGGCGAAGTTCCTTGTATTTTCGTCGCTCGCGCAGGCGATCATCGCCGGTGCCGAGCGGCCGCTGATGCTTGTGCTGCTTGTCGTCGGCGGGGCCAACACGGTGCTCAGCCTCTTCTACTATCTGCGCGTGCTCAAGGTCATGACCTTCGACCCGCCGCCGGAAGACCGGGTGGGTGGTGAGTTTTCACTGGTGTCACTGCCGGGCGCGATTGTGACGGCGCTCGTTGTGCCGGTCGTCGTGCTGGGTGTCTTCTGGTCGGGTCTCTATGCCTGTGCGCAACTCGCCGGCGCCTTCGCTTCCTAAACGAAATTTCCATGCCATCGTCTCCGCCCCTCTCCCGCCTGCTGAAAGTGCTCCAGCCCTCGCTGGCCATGTATCTCGCCGATTCGGGCATCTGGAGCTATCCGGGCAAGGAGTCGATCAAACTGGCATTGGCTGACCTGGTCTCGGACCACCGCAGCATGGTGGATCGGGCCGCTGCCGTGCTCGATGACCGAGGCATGGCCGTGACTCCCTTCGGCTACCCAATTGGGTTTACCGGTTGCCACGATACAGACATGCGGTCGCTGCTGCCCAGAGTGGTGGCCGGCCTACGGGGTCAGATGTCGGCCATCGACTCGATCATTGAGTCAGCGGGTGACGATCCAGTGGCGGCCGAACTTGCGCGGGAGGCGAAGTTTACGTCTCAAAACCACCTCGATGCGCTGGAGCAGATCGCGAACACATGCTGAGTTAGCATCCTCGCGTGGGCACCTTTCCCTTGGGCAACTGTCTATGGAATATTTTGACAGCCATTGCCACCTTGATCCGATGCGGTACGGCGACGACCTGCCAGAGGTGATCGCCAGAGCACGGGCGGCCGGGGTAGTCGGCATGATGGTGATCGGCACCCGCGCCGCCGATAGTGAGGCCGCCGCCGAGCTGGCTGACCGGGAGCCGGGCCTGGTGGCGGCCGCCGGCATTCATCCCAATGACGTCGCCGTGATTGAGCCCAATGAATGGGATCGCATCACGCGGCTGGTGGTCTCCGGCCGGGTGGCCGCGATCGGTGAAACTGGCCTCGATTGGTATCGCGACTCCGCGGCCCGCGACGTGCAGCGGGAGTTTTTCGACCGTCATATCCGCCTGGCCCAGAGCCTGAGCCTGCCGCTGATCGTGCACACCCGCGATAGCATCCGCGACACCCTCGATACGCTGCGCGAGGCGATCGGCCGCGGTTCGCTGGCAGTGGTGCTCCACGCCTTCACCGGCACTCAGGCCGAGGCCGAGGAGGCGTTGTCGCTCGGCTGCATGCTCGGCTTCGCGGGCATGGTAACGTTTCGGTCGGCAGCAAATCTGCGGGAACTGGCGACGACGGTGCCCTCCGATCGGCTGTTGATCGAGACTGACAGCCCGTTCCTTTCGCCGGAGCCACTGCGTGGCCGGCGAAACGAGCCGGCCCACGTGGTGCACACGGCCCGCTGCTTGGCGATTGCCCGCGGGGTCGCGATTGACCAACTGGCCGCAGAGACCACCGCCAACGCCAGGCGGGTGTTTCTGCGGCGTTGATGGCGATACGATGAGAGGCCCCACGATTTCCGCGTCTGCCACCCTGACAGGAGACATGTCTATGGTCCGCACCCCCAGCACGATGTTGCCGCTCGGCACGACCGCGCCGGACTTTGAATTGATCAACGTCGATGGCCGGCTCCTGAGCCTGGCCGATATCGTCGGCCCAAAAGGCACCGCGGTGATGTTCATCTGCAACCACTGCCCGTTCGTGAAGCATGTGGCTGATCAATTGGCCACGCTTGGGCGGGACTATCTGCCGCGTGGGATCGCCTTCGCGGCGATCAGTTCCAACGACGTCGGTAGCCATCCGGCCGATTCGCCGGAGCAGATGGTGCGAGAGTCGGAAGAGCGAGGCTATGTCTTTCCATATCTCTACGACGAGTCGCAGGAGGTTGCCAAGGAATACCACGCGGCTTGCACCCCCGACTTCTTTCTTTTTGATGCCGATCGCAAGCTGGTCTACCGGGGCCAACTCGATGCCAGCCGGCCTGGCAATGAGCTCCCCGTGACTGGGAGCGATCTCCGGTCTGCGATCGACGCCTTACTTGCCGGCCAGCCGGCGCTGGCCGTTCAGAAGCCGAGCATTGGCTGCAACATCAAGTGGAAGTCTGGCAACGAGCCACCATACTTCTCTATGGGATAAGGTAAGACTTTTCCTCTGCCGGGCCGGCAGAAGTCTCCTCGTGGGATAAGTTTT
>JBAXUW010000016.1:0-27814 GCA_037129495.1 Planctomycetota bacterium
CTAATCCTGTTCGGCACAGCAGTTGCTGCCTTCCTCCCCCTGTGGGATAAGTTTTAGAGCTTTCCAAACGCTGTTGCTACCGTCTCTGGCACTGCACCGCCGGGCCGGCTGAAGTTAGCCTTCTGTACGCAACACACGACTTCGTGTCGTTGTTGCTTGGCGAGCCGCCGCTCGCTGGTGCTGCGCACGGCATCCTGCCGTGCCGATCCCGGCTCACCGGATTCCCTGTGCCGAACAGGATTGGGACGCAGCTCTTTTGCCCCGCCCGACTGCGTCGCAAGGATGCGACGCTGAGCACCAGCGGGCGGAGGCCCGCGAAGCGAAAACGGCCCGGAGGGCCGTGTTGTGCGTAAAGCTAGAGGCCCATCCGCAGGCCGACGTCGTCGTTTCCCTGCGGCTTCTCGGCGCCCGCGGGCACCGGTCCGCCGTCGTCCTCGCCGTCGGGTCCGACAGAGTAGACGCTCCAGTCTGCGCCCGATTGCTTGAGCACCAGCGGTGTATCGGCAGCGAAGTGATCGCGGGGCACGGTGGGCAGGAGCGTCGGCACGAGGGCGTCAAGTGAGCTGGGCAGCGATCCCGATTCGAGCCGCTGCTTCGTGGCGGCGACGAGGACGGCGGCGGCGGCATGCCGGGCCTGCGTCTCGGCGGTCTTGCGATAGACGGCGTTGAGCCGCGGCAACAGCATGGCTGAGAGCATCCCCTGACCGCGGCCGCGACTGTCGCCTTCAATCGAGTCCAGTTTCTGCTTCAGCTCTGCGTAGGGTCGCCGATCGGCGGCCACCTCCTGATACCGCCTCATGATCCCTCGGTAGCCGGCGATGTCGGCGGGGAGGAAGAACGTGCGAAATATTGGCAGGAGTAGTGGAAACGCCAGCCGCGTGCCTTCCTGACCAATCGCCGGAGCGAGGTCGAAAGCATTCAGCTGACTGTCAGCGATGTCGGCGACTGTCGACATTCCAAACGCCTCTTCTCCGTACAAAATCCGCGTCAGGTTCGGTGCCGTGCTGATAGCGTCGCGGAATTCCGCGCTCTTGAGCAGCGGGAGATCAGCCTTCGTCAGCCTGGGGAGGATCTGGACGAGCGTGTCGAGGGCGATCGCATCGATTTCGATGCCGACAAGGGCCGAGATCAGGATCGGTTCGCTGGCGGCATGCTGGCCCATGCGGTGCAGCCGGATGACGTCGAGTGTGGTGGCATGGCGGGCGAGGAGGTCGGCAACCGCCGGGCTCACGAGGTCGGCGGCCTTGTTGGCGGACTGCTTCGCTGATTGGCTGGACAGCGGCGAGTCCTCTGCCTTGAGGAGGGTATCGGCATCCAGCGCCGCGAAGGCCTGCATATAGAGCGGCGCGGCGTTGTCGGCGTCGGTTATGACGGGGAGGATCGACTGCACGATATTCGCTGCCTCCAGCCGTAGGTAAGATGCCTGCGCGGACAATCCAGATGCTGCCGACTAGAGCGGAGACGAATGCCGTCAGTGTGGGGGCGAACCAGTTGGTCTCCAGCGGACGAGGGCCGAAGGCCAGCCACGCCGTGAAGGCCAGCCATGGCACAAGCGCGATCACGGGCACGAGGATAGCCGCGGCCACGAGTAGTCTTCGGAGCCAGTCGCGGTTGGTCCGCGCTGCGGCGGCTGTGAACGTGGCCGACCAGAGCAGGCAGGCGGCGATGGCCGCCGCATAAAAACAGAGATGGCCCATCAGAGATCTCCTTCCAGAAAGAGTCGTGAGTCGATTGCGCAGAGGACGCGGGGCCGGTGTTCTTCGGAGTGCTTCTTCAGCGGCGTCTGTGGCGTCAGCCAAGGCAGGAGCAACAGCCCCGCCAGCGACACGGCCACGGCTGCTCGACGAGCCTACCCGACTCGGCCCGCTCCCGCTGGTGCTTCCGGGTTACCGCATGGCGGGGCATCGTAAAGATGTCGGCGTCGGGATCGGCGATAACGGCCAGAGTCTGCCGCCCACGGGCCAACTCAACGAAAACGTCGTGCACGATGTCCTCGGACGTGGGTATTGAGCCGGTCATGGTGAGCGCGGTGTTCAAGAGGCGGGTGGCGAGGCGGTCATAGAGGGCGGCAAAAGCGGCCGGATCGCCCGCGGCGAGGCCGTCTCCGGGCTGCTGTGCTGCATGTCTCTGGGCCAACCGCGTTTCTCCGCCGTTCCTCGTCACCTCCAAGGAGACGCGAGAGGGCCTTTTTTGTGCGACGTCGGACCGTATCGCCGCCGAGGCCGCCATCGCCTATCCTTTCATATCTGGAAACCCGCTATTTTATTGTCGGAAACTGTTGCAGGAAACTATGTCAGACGAAACGCCCGCCGGTGCCGCTCCCGTTGCCAAGCCCAGTGCCGTCGAACTGGTCAAGACAGCCAGCAACTATCTGGCCGGCGACATCGCCAAGGAACTCGCCGACGAAGCTCCCGGGTTTGGCAAGCCGAGCATCCAGCTGCTCAAAAACCACGGCACCTATCAGCAGGACGATCGCGAGCAGCGGAAGTCGAAAGAGGGGGCCAAGAGCGTCCGCGAGATCTCGTTCATGATCCGAACGTGCGTGCCCGGCGGGAAACTCACCCACGAGCAACTGCTCGCCGCAATTGACATGGGAGATGAACTGGGCAACGGCACGATCCGGCTGACCACCCGCCAGGCGATCCAGCACCATGGCGTGGTCAAGGGCGACCTGAAGCTCTTCATGCAACAGGTCCACACCAACCATCTGACCACACTCGCCGCGTGTGGCGATGTCGAGCGAAACATCATGTGCTGCCCTGCGCCAATCCACGGGAGCAGTGTGCGGGATGAGATGCAGTTGAAGCTCGACGAACTGGCGATTCATCTCGCGCCGCGGACGCGGGCCTATTACGAAATCTGGCTCACCGATCCCGAGACTGGCGAGAAGAGCCGTGTGGCTGGCGGCCCGGAGGTGATCGAGCCGATTTACGGGCCGAACTATCTCCCCAGAAAATTTAAGACCGCTTTCGCGCTGCCAGAAGACAACTGCACTGATATCTATGCCAACGATCTTGGATTTCTGGTCGTGCACGAGCACGGAAAAATTCTTGGCTACAACGTCCTCGCCGGCGGTGGCATGGGCGTGACACCCAGCGCCGCCAAGACATTTCCGGCGCTGGCAAAGCGGCTCGGGTTCGTGCCGCCCGAGGACGTGCTCGCGATCGCGGAGGCAATCGTGAAGGTGCAGCGCGACTTTGGCAACCGCTCCGATCGCAAGGTCGCCAGGCTCAAGTACACGATTCACACGATGGGCTTGGAGGGCTTTCGAGCGAAGGTCGAAGAATACTTCGGCAAGCCACTCGCCCCTTGCCATCCGACCGATGTTCATGGTTTCGACGATCACATCGGCTGGTTTGAACAAGGAGACGGAAAATACTTTTACGGCCTCAATATTGAGAACGGCCGGATCATCGATCGGGACGGCTTCCGACTCAAGGCCGCCATTCGCGAGATCCTTCATGAACTCAAGCCGGGCGTCCGGACCACCGCTCACCAGAGCCTCATCTTCACCGATTTGCATGTCGTCGATCGCGTTAAGATCCTGGATATCCTCCATGCTCACGGCGTTAAGAGCTCTGAGGAGATCTCGACTCTGCGGCGGTGGAGCATGGCCTGTGTGGCGCTGCCGACATGCAGTCTCGCCGTCGCCGAGAGTGAGCGGGTGCTGCCCGGGCTGATCGACAGCCTTGAGCCGGAAGTCGCCAAACTCGGCCTCGCAAACGACGCCTTCACGCTTCGCATGACCGGCTGCCCCAACGCCTGTGCCCGGCCCTACAACTGCGACATTGGCATCGTCGGGCGGACGCTCGGTAAATACACGATATTTCTCGGCGGTCGGCTGCTTGGCGACCGGCTCAACACGCACTACAAGGATGTCGTGCCCTTCGAAGATCTCTCCCAGGAGATCACGGCGGTGCTCTCCTGCTACAAGGCGGAGCGGCAGGCCGGCGAGACCCTCGGCGACTTCTGCCACCGCAAGGGAGTCGACGGCGTCCGCACGTGGTCTGACGAGTGGCTGGCAGGAGCACGGGGCCGCTAGGGCGGGGCGGAAAGGCTGTAAAAACTGCCACCACTCAAGACGGGGCGGCCGTCCAGATGGTGCAGACGAGTCTTCGGCAAGTTGGAAAACTCGCCTCCACTTAAAACCGGAGCCGGCAGTCGCCTAGGCCGGCAGGTCGTCCCACATCGGGCACCAGAGTGGCTGTCTTGGAAAGAGTTGCATGGCCAGTTTCTGCGCCACCTGCGTGGAGGCCTGCAACCGACCTGCGGCTGCGGCCTCGATCGGGTCAGACTGTCCCAAGAGCAGCCGAGCGAGTTCCTCGTCCGACAGCGTCAGATAGCTGCGGCCCGAGCGGCCCGCATGCACGGTCGCCTCACCGTTGGCCACAATGATCGATCCTCGGAAGCCGGGGGCATCGAGCCCGAGTTCGACTGTTTCACGGATGCCCGTGGCCGCCACACGGGCCGCCACGGCCGGCGCGGCTGCAGTGAGCACCTCCAAGGGCCTAAACACTTTGGCGACGATCATCCGGTCGTGGGTCGACACGAGACTCTCGCTCCCTGCCACCGCCTGGTGCAGCGGATCGGCGGCATTCGACTCGTAGACGATCTCCTGCCGGTCGTTCTCGACGGCCTCGGCACAGACCCGCATCAGAATATCCCGCTCAAGCCCAGGAAATTCTGGGTCGGCCATCAGCTCCAACACGCGGTTGCCTGACTGAACGCAATAGCCCACGATCCGAGCGGTGGTCTCGTGGAGGTCGTAGCGATCCTGACCAATCAGCGCGACAATGATCGAGTCAAACGCACCACGGCTCACCAACCAGCGGGAGTAGGCCTCGCTACGATCGAGCGTCCCAACGAATCGGGAGGCGTTCTGCTTGAAGATTCGCAGGATCGCCGGCAGTTCAACATGCCGCCATTGCCGCATCGTCACAGGCTCGCCGGCCCACTTTGGGCCCTCGAGCAACCGCGAGAGGATGCCGCTGGGTCGGCCGGGTGTCACGCAGTCGCGGCCGAGTACACTCCAGCCCAGTTCGTGGAACGACGGAGCGATCCGCGTCCTCGAAAAAGCGACGGCGGCACCAAACTGCCGCATGCGTTCTTCGGCGGCGCGGACAAGCCGCTGGCCATGTCCGGCTCCGCGGCACTCTGGCAAGACGGCAACGCGGTCGAGCAGAGCAGCCTGCACGGTGGCAGCGCCGATCAGGATGTTGCGGGGCACGATCTCGACATGCCCCACGATGCGGCCCGCCAGGCGGGCTACGAGCCGATTTGCTGAGTCGTGGTCGGGGTGGTCAACGGCGGCGTGAAACTCGGCCTTCGTTGGGGGCGAAGGCAGACCGGAAAGGAGTTGGAGAATCTCGGCCTGATCACCCGCGCGGGCGGAGGCGACGTGGCATTCCTCGAGCATCCAGGCCGGCGGGTCGAACCGCACCCTCGGCTGATGTGGCAGATGGAGCACAGCCGGTCGCTTGGTCAGCGGCCGGCGGCTGACCACCGAGCCGGAGGGGCGGATGTCGACCGTCTGCACGGTCAATGTCGCGGAATTTTCAGATCGTTTTTGAGTGCCGGAGGCGATCCTGATGGCCGCGACGCCCGGCTTTGGTTCAGCCGACTTGAAGCAGGCCGGTTGCGAGGGGGACGCTGTGGCGGAGCGAATCTTGAGGCGTGCCTTTGCCTTTGGTCGCCGACTGGCAACGGCCGTCGATCGAGCGACGGCGGAGGAAGTCCGGGCGCTGGAGCGAAAAGCTGCTCCGTGGCTGGAAAACCGAGCCTTGCGAACTAATTGAATCCGACAGGACGCTCTGCAAAAAGACATCATGCCTCCTCTCCCTGGGGCTTCTAAAAACCAATCCGTTGCCCTTTAGGATAAGCGGGAAATCATTCCATTTCCAGTAGCAGGAAGGATTTGAGCGCGTTTTCCGAAAAAAAACACCAAGGACATTCGCGCGATAGCAGGAGCTTGCGGGCTCGAGTGGCGATTGCCAGCGGCCCCACACGCTCAAGGAGACGCCCAAGGTGCCCTTGCGTAGAGAACGCCAGTTGGTCGTTGGCCAGGCGAATCTCACGGCAGCGCCGCTTGGCCAGTGACGGCGTCGGGTGCGTGTCGATCCACCTGCGCTTGTGATGGACCAGGTTCCGCACTTGATCGGTCTGCGCATCAAGCGGCAAGAGGTGTCGCTCCGGATGGAATTCTAAATCGCGGATCGTCTGGCGCACGTTCGCCAACTCAGCGGCCGGATCGGCGGTGGCAAATCCTGGGAAGAGTCCCTCGATGGGAAGCCGCAAGGTGCCGCTCACGACGGCATGCCGTGGCGGATCACAGCCGGTGAGGCGGCGAACGATATCGTCTGTGATCAGATCGTAGGCCGCGCCGCCGATGCCGTGCACAAAAACGTCGGCCACGATCATGCGGGCCACCAGCGTGGTGAGGATGGCCCGCGGTCGCAGCCGCAACTGATGCTCCTCCAGGCGGGAGAGGGCATCGACCCAGCGGGAGGGGGATGTCTCTGGAGAGATTGGCAGCTCCACCCTCAGCGTTTCCATGTCGGAAAGAATGAGCATGCCGGCCGTATCGAGATTGGCAAACACCCGCCGCCGCCGCGGATCATCCTTCGACCAGATCCACCACGGCACCTCGAGCCATGGGCCGGGCGACGTGTCGTCAAACTGGACGGTGAGATCGGGCATTGGGCGGGCCCGACCACGAACACCATACCGGCGGCGGTAGTCGGCCAGCGCACCGTTGTAGGCCTCATGCAGCGGTGCCGCGTGGGCCAGCAGCCAGCCCATAAAGACCATCACGGTCGGCAGGCGGACTAGCTCGCTGACAGGGAGTTCGAGCGTCTCAAGCCCCATCCGCGCCTCGAGCATGTGCCGCGCCTGCGCGATGGCCAGCCCCAGTCGACGCGATTCGCCAGCCCGCTCCACCACCAGTGGCCACCAGCGGCGCAGGATTGCATCGGGCTCCAGGGATTTGAGCAGCCGATCGACACGGCCGCCAAACGACGCGAAGCACTCCGGATCGACGATGCCGCGTTCTTCCCATGCCATCTCTGGCGCAGGCAGGTCGAACGGCACCGTTTCCAGATGCGCCTCGCGGGGCGTACCCACCGGCACCCCGACGCTCGTCGATGCGCAGCGGTCGGTGTCGACAACGAGATTGATCGCGGTACCACCCAGCCGCCGCGCGTAGGCGTCGAGGGCGAAGTTTTTCAGCCACACGCCGGGGTGAAAGAGTTCTGGCTGATGCCCGCCCATCACCAGCGGACGGGCGATCCAATCGGCCACGTCGGTGGGCCGATCGACGTCGCGGTAGCTGGCGGTGTATTCGGTGGCCACGGCGAGCACCTCGCGGCGAGTGGCCGCCACGAGTTCCCAGAGCTTGAAGTCGCCGATCCGCTTGTCAAACGAGGCTCGTAGCAGCCGGTTATTGTCGACAAGGGTTTCGATCGACGTCGCCGGCGCGTCAGTCGTGGCCTCAATCGGTGGATCGATCAGACGGGCGCCCGATACCTGCGGCGGTACGTGGACGCGACGGCGGAATGGCGGCGGGCCGGAAGATGAATGCGATGAATGCATGGACTACGGGGCGAGGCCGGGTGCGGCTGCCGCGACGGCTGCTTCTGCACGATCAAGCACGCTTCGATAGTAGGCCAGACGGGTCGCCGCATCGTCCAGTGCGCCGCCAAAACTCCGCGCCAGATCGAGATAGATGAGCGGCACGGGGAGTTCGACGACCCGCAGGCCGGCCGCCGCCGCCTGCACCCACGCCTCCAGGGGCATCGCATAGCCGGTCTCGGTGACATGCAGGTGTTCGAGGGCTCGGCGGGTGTAGGCCTTGAATCCGCAAAAGGCGTCGGTGAGATTGAGACCCAGCCGGATGTTGATCTCGGCCGTGATCTCGGCATTGATTCGTCGCCGCGCGACGGGCGGCTGGCTGTCGCCGGGAAACCGCGTGAGATACCGGCTGCCGCTGACGATGTCGGCAGCAGTCGCGTCAGGAGATGGGCCGCCAGCCGCGGCCACGAAGTCGGGAATCAGTTGTGGTTGATGCTGACCGTCGCAGTCGATTGTGACGAGTCCATCCCACGGGCCGGCGACGACCTCGCGGAAGGCAGTGGCCAAGGCGGCTCCATAGCCCAGGTTACGCGGGTGGTGCACGACGCGGATATCGCCCCGCTGTTTGACGCGGGCGGCCAGCAGTTGCGATGTGCCATCGGTCGAGCCGTCATCGACAACGAGAACGCCAGGCGTGAATCGCAGCACCTCGTCGAGAACCGCAGATACGTGGTCTGCTTCGTTATAGACGGGCAAGGCCGTGAGGAATCGGGGCATTCAACCACCACTTCTGGCAGGAAGACAACCACAGAGCGATCCCCTCAGTGTAGGGCCGAAAAACCGGGGGGCAATCGGTCGGTCTCAAGCGAAACAGCAGATCCAGGGATTTTCATTTGGCAACCGCAGTCTGCTCTATTTCGAGCCACGAGAATGGATCGGACTCATCACGGCTGGCCCAGCAGGTGAGGCCCGGCACGATTTCAGTCAGCCGGCGGGCCAGCACCTCCATGGAGAATCGCTCGCTGGCGTGATGCCCCACGGCGATCACGGTCAGGCCCAGAGCCTGAGCCTCGAGCGCCTGGTGGAGCTTGAGTTCGCCGGTCAGGAGGGTTGTGCAGCCCGCCTGACCGGCGACAGCCAGCGAGTCGCCGCCGCTACCACAGACAATTCCTACGCGGCCCGCCAGACAATTGCTGTCTCCCGCGACCTGGACCCCCCTCACGCCCAGCCTGGCGGCGATCTGCCTGGCGAGTTGAGCGACCGTCCAGTCGGCAGGGGCCGACCCTGCTCGGCCGAATCCGGCCAGCGGTAGCAGCGCGTCTGGCTCCAAGGGTGAAACATGATCAAGCCCAAGCAGCGTGGCGAGTTGGTCGTTGATGCCGCCGGCAGCCGAGTCCCAGGCGGTGTGCGGGCTCCAGACCGCGATCTCAGCGCCGATCAATTCCAAGAGCACGCGGCCGGTGGTCGTGTCTGCCGTGACGCGTGGCACGGGCCGAAAGGGCAGGGGATGATGCGTGACCACCAGGTGAGCCTGCTCGCGGACAGCCTCGGCTGCCACCTCGGGGGTGAGCGACAGGCAGGTCATCACGCGGTCAATCTCGGGCCGCCGGGTGCCAACGAGCAGGCCGACTGAATCCCAGTCGGCCGCCAGTCGCAGCGGGGCGATCGACTCTAGGGCGACGGTGACGAGTGTGAGCGTGGGCATCTGCGGCTACCTCTTCCGAGCCAATTTTCAAGCGACCTGAAAGCCCCACACTACAATCCGGGCCTGCGCGATGCGACCTGTTTGCGCGCCTGACCGGTTTGTTTCATCATCTGAGCATCAATATATATGGACACTTCACACCTCTCTGTGGCCACCATCGCACTGGCTGGAGACCTCCGGACGGCACTGAAGCAGGCCCGGGCTCTTGGTGTGCGGGGCGTGGAGATTGATGCCCGTGGCAGCCTTGATCCCGGTCAGATGTCGCAGACGGGCCTGCGGCAGATCCGCAAGTGGCTCGACGACGAGGGGCTCCTGGTAGCGGCGGTCGCATTTCGCACTCGTGGCGGCTATGCCGAAGCCGACCGGCTCGAGGGTCGCATTGCCGCCACGAAGTCGGCGCTCGAACTGGCTCACAGCCTCGGCGCGGCAGTCGTGCTCAACCATTTGGGCGACATCCCACCTGCAGCCGCAGTCAGCAGTCCCGCAGCGGAGCCCGATCCGCAGTGGCGGCTCTTGATCGACGTGCTCACTGATCTCGGCACCTGGGGCCAGCGCGTGGGAGCCACGCTCTGCGCAGAGGCCGGCCGGGCCGGGCCCGAGGAATTACTGCGGGTGATTGCGAGCCTGCCTGAGGGAGCAATCAGCTGCGACTTAGTCACTGGAGCGATTGTCGTGCATGGCTCAGATCCGGCTGTCGTCGCCGAGAAGCTCTCGCCGCATATCGGCTACGTGCATGCGACCGACGCGGTGGCCGGTGCCTTCGCCGGCCGGGGCCGAGCGGCAGTGCTCGGCACTGGCCACGTTGATTTCGCGAACGTCTTTGGAACGCTTGAGGAGCGAGGCTACCGTGGCTGGATCGGTCTGGAACCGGTCGACTCACGGACGGCTTTCGGGGAGCTTGAGGCTGGGCTTGAATTCCTGCGTCAGCTCTGACTCGTGGCGGCGGGTTTTTTGACCGTGGCGATGGCATTGAGGTAGACAGGTTGGTAACCTTTTTTGCATGCACTTAAGGTTACCGATCCGTCGGATCACGATCTGGCTAGCGATTGTGGGCTACACGCTCGTAGCCTCGGGGATCCCGCTGCCGCTGGCCGGCAGCGCTTCGCAGTCTGCTGACTCTGCCGCCGCGAAGCGGCTGGCCGGCAAGGACCGCTCGCGGCCGTTTCCTTGCATGGATAAAACCTGCGGCTGCGCCACAGCCGAACAGTGCTTTACGAGTTGCTGCTGCAATCCACCCGCCCAGGCGCGGGCCTGTGCCAAGGCCCAGACCCAGACCCAGACCACTAAGCCGGCTGACGCGTCGTGCTGTAGCCACAAACTGGAGCCGCAGACTGCGGCCGCAGACCAGGCAGCCCCCGATCTGCCCGAGCCGATTCGCAACCGATCGGTGAGCCTCCGCGCGGCGCTCGCCTGCGGCGGCATTGTGGCGGAGTGGTTTGCGGCGGCTGTGGCGCTACCACCGTCCTCAGTAAACTTCTCGGTGGCGATCACGATGGTGGATCGCCGCGAGCCTGTCGATGATCTGATTGAGTCTGTCCGAGTCGCTCCGGAATCGCCTCCGCCCCGTGGGGCCTGATCCGCGGCGGCGCTTGAAGCGTCGCTCGCCCGAGATCAGCGATTGAGCCGTTGTGGCGTGCATCTCGCCCGCCAGCGGCACGTTCCCCAGCGACCGCCACCGTGTCTTTTCGGCACGGTGACAGACAAGGACTCATTCCATGGATTCGCCTTCTAAAATGCCGCTGCGCGCAGGCTCTTGGCCGGCGTCGCGACACCGCCGGGCGTTCACGCTCGTCGAGTTACTCGTGGTGATCGCCATCATCGGCGCGCTCGTTGGCCTCCTGCTGCCCGCCGTGCAGGCGGCGCGGGAGGCGGCGCGGCGGGCAGCATGCACTAGCAACCTCCGGCAGTTTGGGATCGCGCTACTGAATTTTGAAAGCGCCCGCCGGTGCTTTCCGGCGACCGATAGCCGAACCAGTTCAACCGCGGGCTGGTCGGTCCACTCGCGGCTCTTGCCATATGCTGAGGAAGCCGCGATCGCGAGTCAGTTTGACTTCGCCAAAACGCCGTTTACTGGGCCATTCTCCGGTCAGATTCCTGATCCGGCATTCCGAGCGGCGTTCGCGACGCCCGTTCCGATCCTGCTGTGCCCCAGCGACGGAGCGCCGACAGTGCAGAAGTCAGGAAACTACTCGTACGGCGGGAACAACTACATGGTGAGCATCGGCAGCGCGACGGCCGACGGCAGCGGGAAGTACTTCTGGAACTTTGGCAAGGACAATCCCACCGACGGCATTGTCTACGAGAACTCGCGGGTGAGCATCGCGCAGGTCATTGACGGTACGTCAAAGTCGGTGATTGGCAGCGAGGCGGTCCGGAGCATTGGTGACGACCGCTCATTTTCCAGCGGTTCGGCGCCGCCGTTTCCGTATCAGTACACGGCCAACGCATCGAGAAGCCATGGTTGGGATCCGACCACACTCAAGACGAGCAGCATGACCATTCCAACGACGCAGCAGGCCGATGATCTGGTCAATCGCTGGACGGAACTACCAGATTGGCGGGGCGCCAGCAGCGCTGCGATGCGCGGCCGGGGTCTGTCGTGGGCGGCCACCACGGCTGGCAACAGCCTCACCAACGGCTTCCTGACGCCCAACAGTCGGATTCCCGACTACGTTGTGCACTGGTCGGGCTTCTTCGGCCCCAAGAGCTGGCATGCAGGTGGTGCCAACGTGCTCTTCGCCGACGGCCATGTTGTGCTGCTCTCAGACAAGACCGATCCCACGCTGCACCGCAACCTCCACAGCATTAGCGGCAGCGAGGTGGTATCAGGTGATTTCTAAGACCAGCCTAGACATGCCCACCGACCCGTTCTCGATATTCACAGGAGATCTTCTCATGCTTTCAGCGAATCGTTTGTCTGTTTCGCGCGGTGGTTTCAATCGTGAGGGGCAGGCCCGCAGGGCATCCATGCTCGCGGCGCTCCTGATGGTCGCGGCCACAGCGGTCGCCCACGCCCACGACACCTGGGTGCAGGTCTCGCCCCGGGCGGTGCGGCCCGACGACGTCGTGCACGTCGATCTCTTTCTCGGCAACCACGGCAACGAGCACCGTGACTTTAAGATCGCCGGCAAGCTCGGCTCGCTGGATGGCGTGCAGGTCGACGTGATCGGCCCCGATGGCCGAAAGACCGACCTTGTGGCCGACATGGTCGATCTTGGCTACGCGCCAAAGGAAGGCTTCTGGTCGGCACGGTTCGTGCCGACCGTGGCAGGCCTTCACAGCGTGGCGCACT
Organism: Planctomycetota bacterium; assembly: GCA_037129495.1. GTDB lineage: Bacteria > Planctomycetota > Planctomycetia > Pirellulales > UBA1268 > CAMCQY01. The sequence continues at coordinate 12,564 of JBAXUW010000016.1, forward strand.
TCCGCCAAGGCGTCCGCCATGGCGTGATGGGATTCAAGGGTGGCAAGACCTACTTTCTTGCAGATGAGTCGCTCGACAGCCCGGCCAACGCGGAGGCCACGCTGCCGACGCCGCTCGGCCATCCGCTCGAACTGGTGCTGCAGAGCCACCCGGTGCTCAGCTGCGGCCCCGGCAAGCCGGTCGTCGTACAGTTGCTCTTCAAGGGAAAGCCTCTGGCCGATCAGGTCGTGTCGTTTATCCCGCGAGGCGCGACGCTCGCAGAGGGTTTCGATCCAGCATACCAGCGGAGGACCGATGCGGAGGGGCGTTGCAGCTACGCGCCGAAAGAGGGCAATCTCGTGCTCATCGTCACCCACCTCGTCAGGCCCGAGGAAAAGGGGGCGGACTACGAGAAGACGGCCTATGCCGCCACCCTCGTGATCGACGTGCCGCAGCGGTGCGGGTGCTGCGCCGGAGAGTGAAGGGCCATGCCAGTCAACCTCGTCCGCGTTCGCTGCTGTATCTCGCCGCCATCGCTAGAGCGGCCGTCTCTACGCGGAGGATATGCTGGCCGAGCGACACGCGGACCACGCCCGCGCAGTCAGCGCGGTGCGGCTATCGTCGTTTTGGTTGCGCAACGTGCATCGAGTAGTTGTCGATGTTTCGCCGAACATTCAACCGCAGCGGAGATGACTCCGGCTTGGTGTAGGCCATCGGGATGACGACGGTGGAGCCCTCTGCAACTCGGAGAGTTATCTTGTAGGTGCCAGGTGACAATCCTGTGACTTGAAAACTGCCCTCGGGACTGCTTTTCCCGATGGGCGAGACCAAGGAAGCCGCCTGGGGGTGAAAGACGATCTCTGCGTCTGCCAGTGGCTGCTTTTCAAGCATCACCAATCCCGATACCGAGTAGCGAGACCAGCCGGTTCCCATCAGCGTGAGGGTAACCAGCACCAAGCAGGCAGCAGCCGCCACTGCAATGGGGATCGCCCATCGCGAGGAAGGAGCGGAAACGACCGGTGCGGCGTTTTGGTTTGGTTTCTTCTCGGTGGCAATTGAGGGCCGCGAGTTATCAAGCGTGGAAAGGAAGGCATGGTCAAGATTCTGACCCAGTTCTCGCCGCCGCCCGATGTCCTTGAGGTTTGAGATCGCCGCGTTGGCAGCTAATGACGAGGCACTTGAAGCACTGGAGGGCGCAGCGGCTTTTCGGCCACGGCCCTTCATTCTGGGCTTCCATTCCCGTTCTTTGCGACGCAGCTTGGAAGATTCAGCAGAACTCATCTCTGATCCTTTTTGTGTGTGGCGGGACCCGTCAGGCGGGCAAGAAGGATGCTCCAGATAAACCGCTCCAGCAAACCGGCTCGAAAATCAACTGGCTCAAAAGATGGGTAGAGAGGATCGATAGAGAGACTGGCGGAAAGAACGCCCGAAGGGAACTCTTCCCGCCTCAGTATCCTAGCCACAAAAGCCGCAGAAAACGTGTGAGTTTCTGATGAGCCTGCAGCCTCCATGAGGAGGGGTATTGGCTTGCGTCCGTGCCGGAGGGTCGCTGTCGCTGGTTCCCATTGAATGCAGAATCCATCGAAACTGTTGTGGCGATACAGTTCTCGATTCGGATCGAGCGTTTCCCAGGCCAGCCGGGCTCACGGAAGGCGACGCGGACCCAGCAGGGGCACCCGTCAACGAACCCTGGGAGACTGCTCAGGAGCGGCCTGCGGCAGTCGCGATGTTAGGAAATGATAAGCACGGGAACGAGGGCAACTGCGACACCCGGGCCGTGTTATCATGACCGCCGTGGGGTTTTGGTTGATGGACTTGGTCCAGCGGCCGCGCCGCACCTGCGAACGCTTCGCGTTTGGAGCCCGCCTTTAAGCCCGTCCTCGTCCCGCCTTCGAGGAGTTTGCGATGCCCGTTTCTACGCGGCTTGGTCACCCGATACCCGTCACAGTCAAGGCCTCCCATGCTCCCTCACGGGTGCTTGGTTTTACGCTCATTGAGCTGCTCGTTACGATTGCCGTCCTTGCGATTCTCGTAGGTCTCTTGCTGCCCGCCATCCAGATGGCTCGAGAGGCTGCCCGGAGGACGTCGTGTGCAAACAACCTAAAGCAGATCGCGCTGGCCATGACCGTCTACGACAATGCCCAGAAGCGGCTGCCGGGCTGGCGGAACGCGGTTAAGACCTACACGACAGTCCGGGCGGATACAGATATCAAGACCGCTTGCGTCTCCTGGACTGTGCCGATCCTGCCCCAACTTGAGAACACGGCGGTCTATGATTGGTACACCTCATACAACACCGAATCTGGGACCGCCGCTGGCAATCCAACCACGCTGAAGATACCCACCTACAGATGTAGCTCGCGAAGCCGTAACACGACTTCGACGTTGGACTACGCGGTCAACGCCGGGACGGGTACGGAGGAACTCAACAAAACAACAAGCCCGGTGCAGCAGTTTGAGGGTGACGGCGTGTTCGCCGACGCCGTGGGGAATCTTGATTCAGAGCCATTGTTTGACGCCAGTCGCCCGTCCTACAAGCCGTCGACCGTGGCCTTAAACAGTGTTGCAGCTGATGGAAGCGGGTTCACGATCCTGTTGACAGAACGGGGCGGCGAGCAGGCCTCGTCGGAAACCTCGTGGTCTGCTCATCCGGTGACTGTAAAGGCAAATGTCGGTGCACAGGTCGAGAACCACTCTGTCCTCCATCCGCTCCTGATTGGCAACGGATTACGGACCGATTGCCAGGTGATCAATCCGACAGAGGACACCTGTCCACTACCAAATCCGCCCGTGCTGGGCGCCACTAAAGACGACTGGAAGGAACGGTTCCCGTCATCCGGTCACCCCAGAGCAGTGAACGTGGCGATGTGCGACAGTCGAACACGGGTGATCCGCAATGGCATCGATGTTTGGGTGTATTGCCAGCTGCTGTCGTCAAACAGCAAGGCCGTATCCAGCCGGGTCGCTGACTGGCAGCAGGCCGTGGATGACTCTGGTGTCCTATCGCCGTACGACCTTAAGCCGGCCGATCTCATTCGCTGATCGATCAACGCAGCGCGGGCTGGCGACGCGGCAGCTGAGATTTTCGGCAGCCATTAGATCGGCAGATCGCTACAACGTGCTGCGATCGCGATCGCAGCGGTCTCGACGCGAAGGATCTGGGGCCCCAGTGAGACCCGCAGGCAGCCGGCATGTTCGGCCTGTGCCACTTCTGCGTCGGTAAAGCCGCCTTCGGGTCCGACGAGTGCCAGCACCTCCGTGGCGAAAGGCCGCGCTGTGACCGCGGCGAATGGCATGCCGTCGGGATGCGCAATCAATCGGGAGCCGCCGGGAGGCAGTTCGGCAAAGAGCTGCTCCAGCGACCGCGCCGACGCGACCTCCAGGAGTGTGTTGCGGCCACACTGTTTGCAGGCCTCGATCACCACCCGCTCCAGCCGCGCCTGAGCCGCCGCCGTTGCCTCCGCCACGCCGCGGGTTGTCTCCAGGGGCACGAGCCGGTGCACGCCGAGTTCCGTGAGCTTCTCGACCAGCCACTTCTGTCGCTCTCCCTTTGGCAGCGCGACAGCGAGCGTGAGTGGGATGCCACGTGGCGGCGGATCGATTGCCGGTGCGTCGGTCTCGAGTTCAACCCGGTCGCGGCTGATCAAGACCACTCGGGCCGGCCACTCGCGGCCGCGGCCGTCGAAGAGCACCACTGAGTCGCCGACCTTGAGGCGGAGCACCTTTGCGAGGTGCCGGGCCTCGTCGCCCAGAATGACGCCGCGGCCGTGTACGGGCGGCTGAGGGCTGAAAAATCGTGGGTGCATCGGCTCGTGCCCGCTGGTTTGCCGTAAATCTTCGTCCTGACTCAGGAGCACCATCCTCGCTACACTTTCGCATCATGTCACGCGACCACTGGAAATTCACCGGGGCACCCTTCGACGGCAGTCTGGAGCCGGCGACGTTTTTTGCGGGCGGTCCGCAGGAGGAGGCCCTTGCGCGGATGGAGTGGCTGCTTGAAGAGCGGCAACGGTTTGGCCTGGTGACCGCCGCGGAGGGCTGCGGCAAGAGTCACCTGGCCGCGATGGCGGTCCGGCGGCTGGGGGGGCTTGGCGCGGAGACGGCGCTTTTGTCGCTGCGCGGCCTGTCCACTGGCGACTGGCTGGAACTCCTGCTCCAGCGGCTGCCGCTGGAGCCGCAGAGCCGGGCGGAGCCATCGCGTCTGTGGCAGAAGCTGGAAAATCGGCTGCGAGAAAACATGCTCATGGAACGCCCGACCGTGCTGATTTTCGACGACATCGACCGGGCACCGGCCGATGCGATCGATGGCATCGCGAGGCTTGTCGGCGCCGCCGAGCCGCGGTTTTCCCGCACGGTCGTGGTGGCCACGGCCGCGAGCGAGAATCTCGCGCAGGTGCCCGCCTCGATCCGGCAGCGGGCCGCTCTACGAATCGAACTTTCGAGCTGGAACGAGGCTGACGTGACGGGGTTTCTGGCACAGTCGCTCTCGCGGGTCGGCGGCGATCCCGCAATCTTTCCCGCTGAGGCGACCGCCACGCTGGCCCGCTTCGCAGCGGGCGTGCCCCGCAGCGTCAGCCAGTTGGCGCAGCTGTCGCTCGCTGCCGCCGCAGGCGATGGCCTCGACAGGGTCGATGCCGCAACGGTGGAGCGCGCGTGGCGGGAGCTTTCGATGGCCGCGGCAGGCGAGCATCTTGAGGCTCCGGCACCGGCCGATGACGCGGCTGATCAAGATTCACACAAGGCAGCGATGCAGCCACGGATGCGGGTGGTCCGTCGGCTCTGGGGTTAATGCTGGGGTGGTAAAAAGGGGACGCAGCCAGGAGTGTTCCATCCATGGCCTGAAGCATTTCAAGGCGCTGCGAGGCCTGATTGAGCGGCTGCACCTCGGAGGAACACAGCGAGATAAGGCAGGCAATCGTGAGCTGCACATGGATCAGTACTGCTCACTGATCCTGCTGTGGTTTTTAGCCCCATGGTCGACAGCCTCCGCGGGAGGCTAGCAGGCCGGCACTGCCCGATGTGTCGGTCACCCCCGACCATCCGGTGCGAATCGTGACCGTGACCAATCGCCTCGATCTGCCCGCTGAACTCAGCGGGGAGATCTATCGGCTGCGCAGCAGTGGCGTCAACTCCGGAAGCTCGCAAAACTTATCCCCCGGCGCTGCAGTGCCACCCAAGGCAATAACACGTATTGGACAAGTTAGAAAACTTATCCCACGGGGGGCAGCAATCGCTGTGCCGAACAGGATTGGCTGCGTTCCCTGTTTACTTCCGGATCGCTTTGACCGCCTGCTGGGCTGCCGCGCGGACCTTGGCGTTGTTATCCTTTACGAGCCGCTGAAGGGCCGGTAGCGCTTGCTTCGCGCTGGCTCCCATGTTGCCAAGCTCCTGGGCGGCGCTTATCTGCTTGTCGGCCGGGCCCTTTTTGAGATCATCGATGTAGCTATCGACCAGGAGATTGCCCATCGTCTTTGGCCCCTTCGGCCGGTTCGCGTTAGGACCTGTTCCACGGGCCTTCTTCTTTTTGGTAGCGCTTGAGCAGCCGATGCCAGCAACGAGGATCGTCGACCCCAGCCCGATGGTGGCAGCCAGCCAGCCGCGGCGAGATTGCTGATTTGCTGACGGGATTACCATGAGGGATGCCGTTAGACTCGGGGAACGCTCTTGGGGAACGCTCTTGGGGAACCTGGAGGAAGTCTGCGGATCGTAACAATAATGCGTTGCTCCTAAAAATGGTCCCACTGTGACCCCACTACCGGATTATTTTTTCCGCCCTGCTGATCGCGTACACTCAGGCGAATTCCAGTCGGCGCGGAGCCGACCGATCGCCAGTGGTCTGCAGGAACACCCCAGTGGGCAAAGTCGTCGAGCCGCCGAGAATCGTGGCAATCTCGCCCGATGACAGCTCCGCCATCGACCTCCGTAATCCTGTGTTAGCCGCAGTATTATCGTGGGCCGTGCCCGGTCTTGGCCAGCTTTATCAGGGTCGCACCACGAAGGGCAGCCTCTTCATGGTTGGCATCCTGACGACTTTTGTGTTTGGCCTCTGGCTCGGGGGAGGGAAGGTCGTCTACGCCTCGTGGAAGCCCGGCGACACCCGCTGGGCCTACGTCTGTCAGGCCGGTGCCGGGCTGGTGGCGCTGCCGGCGGTCGTCCAGTCCGTTCAGGTCCTCGGGCCAGCCCGCCAGCCGCTCTTCTTAAACGGCTTCATGGCGCCGCCGCTGGCTCCTGGTCAGTATGTGTCGCGGGCCTACGCCGACCGGTTGGCGGCCCATGAGGCTGGCATCCGTCCCGATGACTTCTTCGACAAGCCGCCGCTGAAGCAGTTTCGCCACGACCAGCTCTCCCAGTGGCATCGCCAACTCGGCAAGTTCTTCGAAATCGGCACGCTTTACACGATGCTCGCCGGATTGCTGAATCTGCTGGTGATCTACGATGCCTGGGCCGGGCCGCTGGGCCCGTCTGAGGAGGAGAAGAAACGTCGCACTGCTGGGGCGGACGGCGCCGCACCAACTGTCTCTCCAGCTCGATCTACAGACCCTGTTCCATAACACCGCTCACTCGCTCACATACCTGACTGCCGCACGGAGGATTTATCGCATGGTCGCGATTACGACATTCACGAGTCTTGCAACATTACCACTGCTGATGCCGCTTGTGGCATCACTCGCCAGTCGGGTGCCGGGGATCTTCTTCGGGCTACCACTGATAGCACTTGCGAGCCTGATCTTCGCCGCCACGCATCATGAGAACCCCGCCGAGATTCGCCTGGCGGCCGTGCACTGGTCGGTCTGGCTGGGGGGCATGCTTGGCATGGTGTTGGCCGCGGTGCTCCTGCTCGGCTGGCTCCAGTAAACTCAATTCTGCGCGGCCAAGCGGCGGAGCTGGCCGCAGGCGGCGTCGATCCGGGCCCCCTTTCGCCGCCGCACCTGAACGTTGACGCCCGCGATCCGGAGCACGTCGAGAAACCGCTCCTGCGAGCCCTTGGTTGGCTCCCGCCACGGCAGGCCCGCCACGGCGTTGTAGGGGATGATGTTGACCAGCGCCGCGCGGCCGCCGAGCAGGCGGACCAGCCGCTGGGCATCCTCGGGCGAGTCGTTCACGCTCCCCAGCAGCACGTATTCAAAGGTCAGTCGGCGGCCTGACGCCTCCCAGTAGCGATCGGCGGCGGCCATCACCTCGGCCAAGCCAATCGACTTATTCACCGGCACGAGCTTTGTCCGCAGCGTGTCTTCGGCGGCATGCAGCGAGACGGCCAGATGGTAGCCCGGATTTTCTGCGGTCAGCCGATCGATGGCCTGCGGCAGCCCGACCGTCGAGACGGTGATCCGCCGCTGCGAGATCCCCAGGCCGTCGGGATCCTGGGCCTTCGCCAGCGCCGGCAGCAGGCGATCGAGATTGGCCAGCGGCTCTCCCATGCCCATCACCACGATATGGCTTAATCGCTCCTCGGCGGGCAGGAGCAGCTGAAGTCGGAGCAATTGTTCGATGATCTCGCCCGTGGTGAGATTACGAACGACACCGTCGATCCCGCTGGCACAAAACACGCAGCCCATCGCACAGCCCACCTGTGAACTGATGCAGACAGTGCGGCGGTCACCATCCCGGAGGAGCACGCACTCGATCCGCTGGCGGTCGTCGAGTTCGAGGAGCAGTTTCTCGGTGCCGTCGTCGGCCTTTGAGTGCTTGGCGATCGACGTTGTCCAGATCCGAAAATCTTGCTCCAGCTGGGTTCGCAGCTCTTTCGACAGATCGGTCATGTCGGCAAACGACACGGCCCGTCGGCCGATCAGCCAGCGACGGATCGCCTTCGCCCGCCACGCCGGCTGCTGCCGCTCCACCAGCCAACGCTCCAGCCCGCTGTCGGACTCCAGAATGTGGGGCTGCGAGGCGGTGGGCAGGGCCGGGGCGGCCGCAGGGCTGGAAACGCCGCTGGCGTCGGCGGAATCGGTGGGGTAGATTTCAGGAGTCATCCTTCCACTATAAGCAGCCGCAGGATCGCCCCGCAGAATCATGAGCGAAAAAAACTTTGAAGAGCGGACGCGGTGGGTCTACGACGAGCAGGCCTTCCCGGTCTGGAACGCTTCGTTTGAGAAGGCGGACCGCACCGATATGATCCGCGAAGACCTCTTAGCGGGCCGCAGCATCGCCATGCTGCTGGTCATGCTGGTCGCGATCGGCCTGCTCTTGGCGCTCGGCACCGTCGCCTTTGTGTTGAACTGGCGCTAGAGAGAAAAAGTCGGTGTCTGGTGTCTCCTGTTTCTTCCCCCGTGATCTCTGTCTGCGGCCCTGCCAAGCTCAATCTCTCGCTGGCGGTGCTGGCCCGACGTGACGATGGCTTCCATGAGATCGAATCGTTGATCGTGCCTGTCACGCTCCACGACAGCTTGCATGTGCGGGCAACGGCGGAGCCCGGCATCAGGCTCCACGTGCGGTTCGGCGGCCGACTGGCCACACCGGCCGGAGAAGCGTTGGCGGTGGATGTACCGACGGATGACTCAAACCTCGTGGTGCGGGCCGCGCAGGCACTGGCCGTCGAGGCCAGACTGACTCAGCGACCAGACTCGCCTTGCTCCCCCGGGCTCGAGATCGACCTTGTAAAACGGATCCCAGCCGGATCGGGCTTGGGCGGCGGGTCGAGCGATGCCGCCGCGGTGCTCTTGGCTGCCGCACAGGCATGGGGCATCGACATGCCTCGCGACCGGCTGGCCGCGATCGGCGGCCGCATCGGCAGTGACGTGCCGGTATTTTTCGCTGGTGGCGCCGCGATCGTGGGCGGCCGCGGCGAACGAATCGAGTCGGTGGCGGGCATCCCGCCGCTGCATGCCGTGATCGCGCGGCCAACAGCGGGGCTGTCGACTGCCGCGGTCTACGCGCGGTGCACGCCGGAGCCGGGCCGCCGCGGCGAGGCGGCCCGGCTGGCGGCGGCGCTGGCCGCGGGTAGATATCGCGACAGCCTACCGCTGATGCACAACAGCCTGGAGCAGCCCGCAAGGGCAATCTGCCCGGAGGTCAGCCGCCTGCTCGACGCGATGCGCCTAGCCGGGGCAGCCCACCCGCTGCTGACCGGCAGCGGGAGCGGCTGCTTTGCGGTCATGCGGACAGCGGCTCAAGGCCGGCTGGTGGCCGCCAGGCTCAAGATGGCAGGCTGGCCCGGGGTGTTTACGGTGCGACTGAAAACCTAGGGACGGAGCCGGCCCGGCGGCGGGTTGCCATAGATGGTAGCCAGACGCATTGGACAAGTTAGAAACCGTATGCCATGGGGGCGATCCATGTTCGTCAGCTATGCCCGCACGAGCCGGTGGAAATCGGCGGTCAGGCGGGCGGTGATCAGGCCGGGCGTGCTGACGCCGATTTTCCGACCGTCGATCTCGACGACAGGTATCACCTCGGCTGCCGTGCCCGTTAGAAAACATTCGTCGGCCGTGTAGAGATCGTAGCGGGTCAGTGTTTCCTCACGGCAGTCGATGCCGGCCGTGTGGGCCAATTCCATCACGGCGTTGCGAGTGATGCCCTCCAGGATTCCAGCGTCTCGTGGCGGCGTGAGGAGCTTTCCCGATCGGACGATGAAGATGTTGTCGCCTGTGCACTCAGCCACCTCGCCCTTGTGGTTGAGCATCAGCGCCTCGACGCAGCCGGCCTGGAGGCCTTCAAGCTTCGCCATGATGTTGTTGAGATAGTTGAGCGACTTAATCCGTGGCGAGAGCGCCGCCGAATGCACCCGCTGTGTGGCCGCCGTCACGATCCGCAGGCCTTGCTCGTAGAATTCCTGCGGGTAGAGACTGATCGTATCGGCGATCACGATCACCTGCGGGTTTTTCGTCCGGCTGGGGTCGAGGCCGAGGCTGCCGGCGCCGCGGGTGATGACCAGACGGACATAGCCATCGACGAGCTTGTTGGCGGCCAGTGTGTCGATCACGGCCTGGGCGAGCGTCTCCTTCGCCAGTGGAATCTCCAAGACGATGGCGCGGGCGCTGGCCCAGAGCCGTTCGAGGTGGGCGTCGAGCCGGAAGACCCGGCCTGAGTAGCTGCGCAGGCCCTCAAAGACGCCGTCGCCGTAGAGCAGACCGTGGTCAAAGACGCTGACGCGGGCCTCCTCCTCCGGCACGAGGCGGTCGTTCATGAAGATAATTCGTGACATGGTCGACCCTCTATGCTGAAGAATCAGTCTGCTGGAAGAACCGGTGAGCTGGAAGAATCGGTGAGTGCGAGAAACGATAGCCACGCCGGCAGCAGCAGCAACGCCTCAGGCCTCGGCGACGCGGCCGGCCGCGAGCCGGACGATCTTGCCCGCCCGGCGCGCGATCGCTGCATCGTGCGTGACGAGCACTATAGAAAGGCCATCCCGCCGATTCAACTCGCAAAGCGTATCGAGAATACCGGCCCCGGTCGCCTCGTCGAGATTTCCCGTGGGCTCGTCGGCGAGGAGTACCCGTGGCTCGGCCACGAGGGCTCTGGCGATTGCCACCCGCTGCATCTCGCCCCCGGAGAGTTGCCGCGGTTTGTGATGCAGCCGGCCGCCCAGACCAAACCGGTCGAGCAGATCCCGCGCCCGCTCGTTGGCAGCGGCCCGCACCCGCAGCCATTCAAGCACCCCATGCCGCACCAGCAGCGGCGCGAGCACGTTTTCCAAGGTGTTTAATTCCGGCAGGAGATGATACGACTGAAACACCATGCCGAAGTCGGTGTTTCGCAGCCGATCGCGGCGGGCGGTGGGTAGGTTGTCGATCCGGGTGCCGGCCAGATGCACCTCACCTGAATCCGGCGAGTCGAGTAATCCCATCAGGTGCAAGAGTGTGCTCTTCCCGGAGCCGCTCTGGCCGATGACGGCAACGAAGCCACCCGCTTCGATCGCAAAGTCGACGCCCCGCAACACTTCCAGGATGCCGCCGCCAGAACGGTAGTTCTTTCGCACGTCGCAGACGCGGAGCAGTGCAGCGGCGGCCAGTGGATCGTCTGCTATTTCAGTCATGACGGAGCGCCTCCACCGGACGAAGGCGGGCCGCCCGTAGAGCCGGCAGCACGCTGGCGGCCACGGCGATCGCTACCGCACCGGCGATGATCCAGGCGATTGTGACGGGGTTTACGATCGTGGGAATTTTAAAGAAGTAGTAGATCGAAGGATCAAACACCCGTTCCCCAGTGCACCATTCCACGGCAACACGAATCTGGTTGATGTTCCAGGTGATCGCCAGGCCGAGGGCTAGGCCGACGCCCGCACCGACGAGTCCGAGAAAAAGCCCGTAGCCGAGGAAGATGCCGGCGATGCCTGCGGAGCTGGCGCCGAGCGATTTGAGGATGCCGATGTCGCGGGTCTTCTCGACGACGATCATGAAGAAGATGGCGAGGATCCCAAACCCGGCCACGGCGATGATCATGAAGAGGAGAATGTTGAGCACCGCCATCTCCATGTCGACGGCGGAGAGGAGCGGCCCTTGCTTATCGCGCCACGTGGAGACCGCATACATCTCCGCAGGAAAGACCTTCCGGAGTCGGTCGCGAACCGCATTTAAATCCGCGGCCGGCTTGAGCCTAATCTGGATCGAGTTGACGCTCGCCACACCCGACTGCGGATCGATCATGCCCCGCATCCGCTGGATGGCGAAGATCGGCACGAAGACGAAGTGAGAGTCGTATTCGCTCATCTTGCTCTCGTAGAAGTCGACGATTGTGAAGGTATCGCTGACGGCCTTCGGCGGCGTGCCGGCTGTAGGGAATGTGATCTTCACGTCGTCGCCGGGCAGCACGAGAAACCGGTCGACGCCGTCGGAATCGCGAAAGCTCGCCAGCCCGATCCCCGGCACGATGCCAGTGAACTGTTCCTTGGCTGGGTCCATTGTGTCGCCCTCTTCAGGTCGGGCGGCGCGAAAGGGATCGAGGCGGGCCGGGGGCTGTGGCTGGCTGTCGGCTGGCGGGCTGCCGTCAGCACTGGTAGCGGCGAGCACGGCGTCGACCTGTTGATCGATCGGCCGGGCCGGCTGCCCGGCTGCGTCGGCCCGGGCTCCGACCTTTTCCCGCCAAAGCTTCTCGCGGGCCACCCGCATCCGCCGGTGCGGCCAGCCAGCCCCTTCGAGGGCCGGCCGCGTTGGGCCGTTCTCTTCGGCACCGCTGTCGGCCTGGCTGTCGAATGTGTCGTAGCCGCCTTCGCGGAGATCAAACGAGAGCTGGCGGCGGTTTTCCGGATGCTGCAGGTAGCTGCCAAAATCACTCACAAGCGCATGCGTGGCCTCGTCGATACCGATAAACATCACCTGCCGTGTGAGCCACTGGCCGCGGACCTGGAAGCTGAGCATCGCGGGCACAGCCACGGTCGGCGTCATGCCGGTGATCTCGTCGCCCACAGCCCGGCGGATCTCGTCCATATGCCACTTCGGATCCTGGAAGCCCGAGAGCGAGTGGCTCTCAAATACGATGTCGGAAAGGATGCCGTGGATTCGGGTCTGCATCTCGTGCGCAAAGCCCGCCATCACGGCGTTGACAACAATCATCGTCGCCACGCCGAGCATCACGCTGACGACACTTGCCAGCGCGATCCAACGGGTGCGGAGATACCGCCAGCAGAGGAGGAGTTTATACATGGTGGCTCGGAGGGTGGCGGACTGGCTTAGCTGTCTGCATGCGGCCGGTGGATCGGAAACAGGATCACGTCGCGGATGCTCGGCGCGGCAGTCAGAAACATCACCAGTCGGTCGATGCCGATGCCGAGGCCACCGGCGGGTGGCATGCCGTGCCGCAGAGCGCGGATGAAATCGGTATCCATCCGCGCCATCGATTCCTCCTGCGCCAGCCCGGCAAGCTGCGTGCGAAAGAGCTCCTCCTGCAGATCGGGATCGTTGAGTTCGGTGTAGGCGTTGGCCAGTTCGATGCCAGCTACGTAAAGCTCAAACCGTTCGGCAACCTGTGGGGCATCAGCCTTGCGCTTGGTCAGCGGGCAGATGGCGGCGGGATAGTCGATGACAAACACGGGCCCGGAGAGCGTCTTCTCGACCGTTGCCTCGAAGAGGTCGCTCTTAATGACGTCGGGATGCCGGCCAGCTGTTTCGATGCCGTGGGCCGCTGCCGTCGCGGCCACGCTCGCAGGATCGGCCGGATTGCAGCCGGCCACAGCGGCCAAAAGATCGTCGTATTTTGCGCGGCGGAAGGGGGGGGTGAGATCGACCGTGTGGCCCAGCCATTCAAACCGCGTTGGCGTGCCGGCCGCCTCCGCCGCGGCCAGGAAGATCGCCTCGGTGAGTTCCATCATCGTGAAATAGTCGCCGTAGGCCTCGTAGGCCTCCAGCATCGTAAATTCGGGGTTATGCCGCGGGCTCACCCCCTCGTTGCGATACACGCGGCCCAGTTCGAAGACCCGCTCCATGCCGCCGACGAGCAGTCGCTTCAGATGCAGCTCAAGCGAGATGCGGAGCACCAGCGGCATGTCGAGCGCGTTGTGGTGGGTCTTAAACGGCCGGGCTGCCGCGCCACCGGCGGTCTCCTGCAGCGTGGGTCCTTCCACCTCGAGATACTCGCGGTCTGTGAGCACCCGCCGCACCGCCTCGACGATTCGGCACCGGGCGACAAACCGGTCGCGGACCCCATCGCCATGGATCAGATCGAGATACCGCAGCCGCTGGCGGAGGTCGGCGTCGACCAGGCCGTGGTACTTGTCGGGGGGCGTCTCGAGCGACTTTGTCAGAAACTCGATCCCGGAGGCGAAGATCGTTAGCTCGCCGGTCTTCGAGTGGCCGAGCCTGCCATCGATACCGATCAGGTCGCCAAGGTCGAGGCAGTCGATGATCTTCCAGGCCTCGGGCCCGACCTGCTTTTTGCCCAGCATGATCTGGATCCGGCCGGTGCGGTCGACCAAATCGATGAAGACGAGGCTGCCGGCATTGCGGAGGAGCATGATCCGGCCAGCCACTCGCACGGTGGGCCCGCCGGTGAAGTCGGGCGCGGGGTCGAGCTGTTCACCCGTGGCCCGGACGGCCAGCATGGAGGAAGCTCCGTCATACCGCCGGCCCCACGGATCGATGCCGAGTTCGCGGAGCTTATCGAGCTTGTCGCGACGGGCCTGCTCCAGGCCTGATCGAGTGGCTGTGGCAGAGGCGGCGGGGATAGTTTTAGAAACGGGTGGCTTATCCGCGGGCTGTGACACGTGCGACCTACAGGGGAATCGAGGGAGATGAAGGGCTGGCAAACCGGGAAACCCAGATTGTCGGGGTTGACGGCGTTTTGGAGAAGGCGGGATTTCCAGGCGGCAGTTCGCCGGGAGACGCTATAAAATCGTCACGATGACGCCCCATCAGCGGCCAAGCCTCTTTAGTGTCGAGTTGCGGACGGCCCACTGGGCCGAACTGGTGGAGTGGTATCGCAACGTGTTGGGCCTGCGGGTGCTCGTCCGGGTGGTAGACGACGGCTACGCGCTCTTCGAGGCGGGTGACACTCGGCTGGCGATTCTGGGCCGGCCGAAACCTGGAGATGTAAGCCCCCGCTGGAGCCTTGGCTTCGAGGTGGTCGACCTGGAGGCCGTGCATGCCCGCCTGGTCGAGGCCAACGCCGATGTTAACCCGCCGAAGATTCATCCCGAGGGTTTTTCGGAGCTCGTTGCTTTCGATCCCGACGGCAACTGCATCCGGATTTTCTCATGGCCGGTCGGCCACTGACGCCGCGCGGGTCGTCAGCCGGACGCGACAGAGCAGCGAGTCGGCGGTGATGAAGAGCGTTTGCCCATCTTCGCCGAAGACACAGTTGGCCGTGGCCTGTCCGGTAAGCAGCGTGCCGAGGTGCGTGCCATCGGGAGCGAGGATGACCACGCCTCCCGGGCCGGTCGCAAAGAGGTTGCCGGCCGTATCGACCGAGAGTCCGTCGGGCATCCCCTTGTGGGCTTTGGCAAGCGGGGTCGCGTCGAAGAACAGGCGGCCCTCGTCGAGCATGCCGTCTGCTTTGACAGCAAAGACGTTCCAGAGCGGCGCCTGTGGGTCGGACTGGGCCACGTAGAGCTTCTTCTCGTCGGGCGAGAAACCGATGCCATTGGGGCGGGCCATCGTTCTTGAGAGGAGCGTGACACTGCCGTCGAGGGCGATCCGATAGATGCCGCAGTAGTCGATCTCACGCCGTGGGTCATCGAAGCCCTTCGGTAGGCCGTAGGGTGGGTCGGTGAAATAGATTGCGCCTGAGGAGTGGATCGCCAGGTCATTGGGGCTGTTGAACCGCTTTCCCTGCCAGGCATCGGCGAGCGTCCGCTTGCCACCGTCCGGCTCCAGCCGGCTCACGCGGCGGTCGCCGTGTTCGCA
>JBAXUW010000160.1:0-7621 GCA_037129495.1 Planctomycetota bacterium
CTGGCGCGACGGCTGGCGCGACGGCGGGCATCTGGCGGGCGATTGACGCCTCAGCCAACCGGGCCGGCGAGGCCCTCCGCGTGGTCGAGGACGTGGTCCGGTTTGCCCTCGACGATGCCCGACTGACGACCCTGGCCAAGGAGTTGCGGCACGCGCTCGCAACACTCTTGTCCCAAGGAGACCTGCCATACCGCGTGAGGCTCCGCGACGTAGCGAGCGACGTGGGCATCGGCGTGGAGCCACCGGTTTCGCTCCGCCGGGCATCGCCGGCTGATCTGATCGCGGCGAATGCTGCCCGGGCTAGCCAGGCGCTGCGGAGCCTGGCGGAATGCGCGGCGGTGGTCGCTCCCGAGGCTACCGCCGGCTTTGAGCAGATCCGCTACCGGCTCTACACCCTGGAACGGGATGCAATCGCCGCCGCGCGGTCGCGGGATCGGCTGTCGGGGGTAAATCTCTGCGTGCTCGTCGATGGCTGTGACAATCTGGCCGCCTTCGACCGGCTGGTGGAAACGCTTGTCGAGGCGGGCGTGCGGATGCTGCAGATCCGCGACAAGGGGCTGTCAGTGCCCAGCTTGGCCGTCAGGGTGGCGCATGCACTGGCGATCACAAAACGTCATGCTGCTCCAGCACAAACAACCGTCAAGCCAACAATCGTGATTGTAAACGACCGGGCCGACGTGGCCGCGGCCGTGGGAGCGGACGGCGTCCATACCGGCGCCGATGACCTGCCCACGCGGCTCGTGCGCCGGGTGATCGGGCCGCAACCGCTGGTGGGCCGCACCGCCCACGATCTTGCCGAGGCCCATGCCGCAGCTGCCGACGGCGCCGACTACCTTGGCATCGGCCCCTGCTTTTCGTCGTCCACAAAATCATTCGCGGGATATGCTTCAGAAACATTTCTGCAGGCTGTAGTCCGCGAGATCAGCCTGCCTGCCTTTGCCATTGGCGGCATCACGCTCGACAGGCTCGACGCGCTCGCGGCCCTCGGCATTACACGGGTGGCGGTCGCCTCGGCCGTGACGAGCGCGGCGGATCCCGCCGCCGCTGCCGCCGCGATCATCGCGCGGCTGACACAGCCGCAGCCGGCGAACGGGTGACTTTTTTCAGCAGCGCCACAATCGCGAGAGCGATGTCGGTCTCGTCGCGGGAGCGGTACCCCACCCAGACCTGCCGCACGGTAGCGTCGGGGCCGATCAGGTAGGTGGTTGGGAAGGCCTGAAAGCCGTATGCCGACGCGAAAATCTGCCGTACGCGGCCGTCGGGATCGCCCCAGGCGTCGACCGACAGTCGCTCCTCTGCCAGAAAGGCATTCGTCGAAGCGGCCAGCCTGCCGGCATCATCCGGCCCGCCCGATCCGCAGGAGACGGCGATGAGCTGAAAGGCGGCTTCGTTTTTCAGCCGGTCGGCGAGCCGGGCGAGACCCGGCAGCTCACGTCGGCAGGGGGGGCACCATGTGCCCCAGAAGTTGAGCAGCGTCACTTTGCCAGTGAACGTCGGCGGACGACGAGCCGGATCGGCCAGCGCCAAGAGCGGCAGGTCGCCGACGGTTCTGCCGACTGCCGGATGCGGCGGCGCGACCGAGTCGCAGCCGGCGGCGCAGAGCAGGGAGGTGGCGAGTATGGGCAGGGCGACGACTGCGGCCAGGCTGGCGTGGCGGGATAGCAGGTAGGCTGTCAGGTGAGATCTCAACAGAGGTGGCCTTGAGGCCAGAAAAGGCGACTACCGGATGACTTTATTTTGGCTGTCGACCAGAATCACCGCTGGCTCGTGCGAGGCGGCCTCGGCCGCGTCGAGCCACGCAAACGACATGATCGTGAGTCGGTCGCCGGGAGCCCCCAGATGAGCTGTAGCGCCGTTGAGTTCGATGACGCCCGAGCCGGCCTTGCCGTAGATCACGTAGGTCTCAAACCGCTCGCCATTGGCGAGATTGCCGACCAGAATCTTTTCGTATGGTCGCAGGCCGACCCGCTCGGCCAGGTCGGCTGCGATCGTGAGGCTTCCCTCGTAGTCAATCGATGCCCCGGTGACCGTTGCGCGGTGGATCTTCGACTTGAGCAGACAGATCGTCATGGTGTTGGGCGGGTGGGGCGGAAGCGGATGCAGACGGGTGATGGCACGGCGATCGACTGATCAGCATACGATAGTCTGCCAGTTTTCTCGTCGATCGCGAAGACCGTCACGGTGTGCGAGTTTTGCCCGGCGGCGAGCAGGAATCTGCCGGCTGGGTCGATCACGAAATTGCGGGGTGTCTGGCCGCGGATCGGCTCCGTGCCCAGGAATGTCAGCCGGCCGGTCGCGGCATCAATCGCATAGGCCGCGATCGAGTCGTGGCCCCGGTTTGAGGCGTAGAGGAATTTTCCATTCGGGTGCGCGACGATCTCGGCAGTTGAAAACCCCTTCGTTTCAGTGACATCGGCTGGGAGCGTCGAAAGCGTTTGGAATTCGGTGAGCGTGCCCGCCTGCGGGTCGAATGTGAAGCCAGTCACGGTGAGATCGAGTTCGTTGACCGAGTAGCCATACTGGCCGCTGGGATGAAAGGCGAAGTGCCGCGGCCCCGCGCCCGGCTTCACGCCGCCAAAGTTGTGTGGTGCAAGCGTTGCCTTAGCCACGTCGAGGGCATGCACAAAGACCTTGTCGACGCCCAAATCGCATGCCAACGCAAACCGGCCGTCGGCCGAGGGATTGATCGAATGACCATGCGGACCCTGCTGTCGCTGCGGGTTTCCGCCCTTCCCCTCGTGCTGAATAAAGCCGCCCGGTGCGCCAGGCACCACAGGCTTGAGACTGCCGTCGTCGGCAATGCCCAAGCAGATCACGCTGCCGCCGCCGTAGTTGGCTGCCAGCACGATCCGGCCAGTCCGGTCGACCGATACATGGCACGGCCCGCCGCCGCCGGAGGGCTGAAAGTTTTTGAGCGTGAGCCCGCCGGTGGCCTCGTCGATCGCATAGGAGAGGATGCTACCGGTCGGCTTGCCATCGGCGTCAGCGATCTCTGACGCGGCGTAGAGCACCGGCAGCGTGGGATGCAAGCTGAGGAACGACGCATTCTGCGCCGGAGTTGCCAGCACCGGCGGAGTGAGCTTGCCGGTAGCGGCGTCGAACCGCGACACGTAGATCCCCTCACTGTTGGCAGGGCCGCCGGTGTAGGTGCCAAACCAGACGAGCTGGTTGGCTACTGGCTCCGCGGCACGGCCGCAGGAGGAAGCTCCGACTAGGCCGTGGAAAAAGACGGCGAGCACCGCGACTATGTTTGCAGTGGCAAGACAAAGCTGGCTGAATGTAGACATCATTAGACGAAACCCTCATGCTGCCATGCTGCCGGGAGGCTGTCGATCACGGAAACGCCGGCGAACGGCTCCGGTCTTCACTTCCCAGATAGTACCCCCATGACCGACCGACGCAACGAGTGGCAGCGCCGGCCGGGGGTCGCTGCCGATGATGTCGGCCGCGAGGCCCGTAACACGGTCTGTTTGGAGCTTTACCAGATCGTTGTCCGCGTCGGATGGATCTTCAAGACCGAGACAATCATCATGCCGGCGGTGCTCGACGCCGTCGTCGATTCGGGGTTGCTCCGCGGCCTCCTGCCGGTGCTTAACCGGGGTGGCCAGAGCGTGCCGCCGCTGCTGGCGGCCGGCGGCCTAGCCCGCGCTCCCCGGAAGAAGTGGTCGCTGGTGATGACGAGCCTGGCGATGGCGGCCTGCTTCGGCGTGCTTGCCGTGGCCTGGCTCCCGCTCAAGGCCACGCGGCCCGATCTCCTGGCGGTGTTGTTCTTGGTGCTCTACGCGCTCTTTTCGGCAGCCAACGGACTCAACCAACTGGTGATCGCGGCCCTGCAGGGCAAGCTGATTGCGGCCGGACATCGTGGCCGGGCCATGGTTGTGAGCGTGGCGCTGGGCAGCGTGCTGGCGATCATTGCAGCGGTGTTCCTGCTGGGCCCGTGGCTGGAAGAGCCAGACGGATTTCCCAAGATCTTCGCCGCGACCGCTTTCTTTTTTGCAATCGCTGCGATCGCGCCAGTATTTCTCGACGAGCCGGCAGACAGCCAGCCGCCCAGCTTGCAGCCAGATCCCCCGCTGGGCATTGTGAGCAGTCTCAGGCGGCAGGCCGGTCAGGGCGTCGCTGTTTGGCGGCAAACGCTCAGCGGCGACCGTGGGCTCGTGCGGCTGTGCCTTGTGGCGGCCTGCTTTTCCGCTGTGATCATGCTCTTTCCACACTATCAGGCCTTCGCGCGGGATCGGCTTGGCAGCCGCACCGCGAGCCTGCTGACCTGGGTGATCGTCCAGAACGCCGCCACTGGCATCGTGAGCCTCGTGGCAGGGCCGCTTGCCGACCGCCGCGGCACGCGAATCGTCTTGATCTGGCTCGTCGCTCTCTCCTCGCTGACGCCGCTGGTGGTGACGCTCCTCTCGTTCTTGCCGAAGCCCCAAGCCGTCGAGTGGTTCTGGATCGTCTATCTGCCGCTGGGGCTCAACCCGATCTCGCTGAAGATTTTCACCAACTACGCCCTAGAACTCGCCCCTGCCAAGGCAGAGCATCCGCGGTATGTGAGCATCGTGGGGGCGGCGCTCGCTTTGCCTTTTGTGGTTTCACCGCTGGTGGGTATTGGAGTCGACGCGCTCGGGTTCCGGCCGATCTTTATTGTGGGGGCCGCGGTCATCGCCGCCGGCGCCGGCTTCGCCCTTGGCCTGCCCGAGCCCCGCCACCGCTGATCCTGCCTGCCTCCCGCGGGACAAGTTTTTAATCAAGCCTCTTTTCGGCAAGTTGGAAAACTCGCCTCCACTGAGGACCGGCTGGAGGACCGGCTGGCTTTTGTCTTTCGTGGGATAAGTTTTCCAACTTGTCCAATACGTGCCGAATGCGTCTAGAAGTTCTCCCTTTTTCGTGAAAATGACGGTTGCTCTGCACGGCGAGCCGGGCATATGCTAGCGGGCGACGCACGGACGTTCAGGTCCAGTGCAGAGATTCCACACAACGAGGAGAAATTCGTCATGAAGTCGTTCCGTATTTTTGGTGCGCTCGCTCTGGTGTTTTGCTCGGCTGCGCTGGTGTCGGCTGCTCCGAAGGAGCCGAGTGCGGCAAAGTGCCCCGTATCGGGCAAGGGCTGCAATCCCGAGAAGAGCGTGGTGTTTGACGGCGGCAAGGTCTACTTCTGTTGCGGCAACTGCGAGACGGCCTTCAAGGGCGACTCGGCCAAGTTCGCCGCCAAGGCCCACCAGCAGATGGTCTCGACCGGCGAACTCGTGCAGAAGGGCTGTCCGTTGAGCGGCGGGGCCGTGAAGGCTGGCACGCAGGTCGATATCGGCGGCGTGGAGGTCGGCTTCTGCTGCGGCAACTGCAAGGGCAAGGTCGAGAAGGCCAGCGGCGACGAGCAGGTCGCATTGGTCTTCGGCAATATCGAAAAGGGCTTCGCCCCCGCGGCAAAATAGGCTTGGAACTGATCTAGGTCGGTTTCCAGTGGCATGAAATACTCCGCACGTGAGCAGTGTCTCCCGTGCGGAGTTCTTTTTTTCATGCGTGTGTTTCTCTCGGCGGGCGAACCCTCCGGCGACCATCATGCCGCGTTGCTCGTGCGGAGCCTCAAATCGCGACGGCCCGACGTGGAATGCATCGGGCTGGGTGGGCCGTGCATGGCAGCCGAGGGCTGCCGGCTGATCGCCGATCTCACCCAACTGGCGGTGATGTGGTTTCTCCGCGTCATCCTCAATATCCACCGCTTCGTGGAGTTGGCCCGGCGTGCCGAGCGGAGTTTCATCGACGCCCGTCCCGATGTCTGCGTGCTCGTCGACTTTCCTGGCTTCCATTGGTGGCTGGCCTGGCGGGCGAAGCGGCACGGCATCCCAGTGGTCTTCTACTGCCCGCCACAGATTTGGGCCTGGGCCAACTGGCGGATCCACAAGATGCGCCGGCGCATTGATCATGTACTTGCCGCGCTTCCCTTTGAGCACGACTGGTTTGTGGCGCAGGGTATGTCGAGCACGCTCGTCGGCCATCCCTTCTTTGACGAATTGCACGCCTTGCATCCCAGCGGCTCCGCGGGCCCAGCGGCAGCTTCCGAAGCGGCGGCGGCGCGGCCAGTCGTGCTGCTGCTGCCCGGCTCCCGGTGCCAGGAGATCGAGGCCAACCTCACCACGATCCTACGGGCCGCTGCTGAAGTGGCCCTGCGGGTGCCGCAATCGCGATTCGTCGTCGGCGCGCTCCACGACAAACACGCGGCGCGGGTTCGTGAGACGATCGCCACACTGGGGCCCACGCTCGATCGCCTCGATCGCCTTGACATACAGGTCGAGGCCGGCCGTGCCCGCAGTCTGATGCAAGAGGCGACCTGCGCAATCGCGGTGAGCGGGTCGGTCTCGCTGGAGCTCCTCGCGGCGCGGGTGCCGACCGTGATCGTCTACCGCATCAGCGGCTTCGCCTACGTGGTACAGAGCTGGCTGCGCCGCGCCCGGTTCATCACGCTCGTGAATCTGCTGGCGGCGCGGGAGCCGGTGGGGCCGACGCGTCCGCAGTGGTGGCCTCCGCAGGAGGTCGCCCCCGCTGATCCGGCGGCCATCTTTCCGGAATATCTTGCTGTGCAGGATCCGGCCAGCCACCTCGCTGGACATGTCGTGGAGTGGCTGACGCAGCCCGCCGTGCGGCGGGATGTCATCAGACAACTCGACGCTGTGGCCGACCAGGTGGCCCGCAGCGGCTCCGCTGATCGGGCGGCCGAGGCCGTGCTGGCGTTCGTAGCGCAGGGCCGGCCGACGCGGGAGACGGGGGCAGGTTTTGCGACGCCCGCAGCCGACCAGTGTCGTCCGACCGCGGATGCGGCATAATGCCGTGATGTTTCTCGCCGCCCCCCAGCCAACGCCCGCCGACCTGCAGTTTTCGCTGTTTGGGATCCCGGTGCGAGTCTCGGGCTGGTTTTGGTTGGGGGCGGCGCTGTTGGGCTGGGGCATCTGCTTATCGCTCTCGCGTGGCGATCAGCGGCAGTTGCTGCAATACCTGGTGATCTGGATGGTCGCGGTACTCTTCTCGCTGCTCGTGCACGAGTTGGGGCACGCTCTGGCCTACCGCTGGTTTGGCCAGTCGGCGCAGGTAGTGCTCTATCACCTCGGTGGACTCACAATTCCTACTGCCTGGGGCGGCCGGGGCGCCCGCCGTCCGCAGCAGCAGCTAATGGTTTCGGCAGCCGGACCGCTGGCCCAGTTTGCATTGGCGGCGGTGATCGTGGCGGCGCTCAAGGTGGCGGGCTATGCCGCGCCGTTTCCTTTGCCGAGCGTCGGGGTGGCGCTGGGGCTCTACGAAGGCACTGAGATCGGTTCTCGGTTTCTCTACGCCCTTGTGTTCTTTCTGCTGCAGATCAACATCTTCTGGCCGCTGCTGAATCTTGTGCCGGTGCCGCCGCTCGACGGCGGGCAGATCGTGCGGGAGGGCCTGCTGACGCTCGGCGTCGCCGATGCCGTGCGGATCGCGACCATCATCGGCGTGGTGGCCGGCGGGTTTGTCACCTGGTGGAGCTTCACGCACGGCCAACAATATCTTGGGATCATGTTTGCCATGCTCACGGTCTCCTGCTTCCAGAGCCTCTCGGAAGGCACACCGTGGCAGCGCTGGAATTAGGGGGTGTCTCGGTTCCGGC
>JBAXUW010000161.1:0-7619 GCA_037129495.1 Planctomycetota bacterium
AAGAGGCTATTTCTGAGCCCTGCTCTGCGGAAGACTTCCGAGAGGCGATTGACCAGGCCGTCGCGGCCAGGCTCGATGGCATCCCGCGGCCGCGCTACATCCCGGCCACCGACATCGCCCCGCCCGGGGGCCTCCTTCTTTACCGGTCTCAAGACCGCCGCAACGAATTTCCGTTTTCACTCGCCGTCGGCGGCTACCTGCAGATGCGGTGGCTGGAGTTTGCCCGCTCCGCCACCAGCTGGACCAACGCCGCCGGGGTTGTCAGGCCGATCAACAACATCAACACCTTCAATCTCAACCGCTTCCTGATCTCATTTTCCGGCCACGTAGTCGATGAGCGGCTGATCTACAACTTCGCCTTCTTCGGCACCTCCAATGCGGGCGCAGGGCGGGGCATCGTGCCGATCGGCCTGGTGGGCTGGAAATTCAGCGAGGCCGCCACGGTTGGCGTTGGCGTGACGCCCGTCCCCGGCTCCCGAGAATGGATCGACAAACAGCCGTGGACAGTGGGCGTCGATCGCAGCATGGCCAACACATTCTTCCGCCCCGGCTTTAGTCCCGGCGCGGTGGCGACCGGCTCCCTTTTTGATGACACCGTGCACTATCTGGCCGGCGTCTGGAACGCGATCGACGGCGGCACCGCGGGCGTCTTTCGCCGCGGCACGTCGATGGCCTGGGCGGGCAACACCTGGTGGGAGCCCTTGGCCCCCTTTGGACTCGGCTACAGCGACATGGAGCAACACGACGAGGCGACCATCCGGCTGGGCACAAGTGGCGTTTATGCCCGCACCCATGCGCTCGACCTCATTGGCCAGAATCCGGAAGACACAATCGTCCGCCTCTCCGATGGTACCCCGCTGGCCTATCCGGGCGCGCTTGGCCCCGGCACGACCATCGACCAATATCGCTATCAGCTCGCCACGGTCGATGCCGGCTGGAAATACCAGGGCTGGGCCCTCAACTTCGAATACTATTTTCGCATGCTCAATGGCTTCCAAGGCACCGGGCCCTTCGAGCGGTCGAGCATCTTCGACCAAGGCGGCCTCGGCTATCTGTCGTGGTGCTTTGTGCCGCGAACCTACGAGGTCTACGCCCGATCAAGCGCGGTCACTGGCCCTTACGGCACAGGTCAGGAATACGGTGGTGGCTTCAATTGGTATGTCAAGCAATCGCGGCAGGGCCGGTTCACGCTCGAAGCCCTCTCTATGAACCGCAACCCGGCGCAGAATATCCTGTATCCCTATCGCGCGGGCTTCACTGGCACCGCGATCCAGACGCAGTTCATGATCGCGTTTTAAACGCCCAATCCCACCCGCAGAGGACAAGTTGGAAAACTTATCCCACAAGCTTGCCGGTCCCCTCGTATCCCACAAGGCTTTTTGCCTCACATTGGCCGGCCCGAAATTTTGAACTAGCCTTACAGGGTGGCTTCCAGGCCGTTGGCCCCAGCCTCCTGGCCAGACCCGCGATTCACGCCTTCCACCGCCCATGTATACCCTTCAGGCAATCTGGTCGATTCTCACGCCGCGGCAACGGCGGGCGGCCCTGGTATTGCTCGGGCTGATGCTCGTGAGCACGGCGCTGGAAATGCTCAGCATCGGCCTGATTGTGCCCGCGCTTGCCGTCATGACCAATGGCTCACAGACGATCTCGCCAACGGTCGCCCACTGGCTCGACTGGCGGGGCAATCCGACGACGAATCAACTCATCCTCGGCTCCCTGCTCATGCTGCTGGGCGTTTACGCCGTGAAATCGATATTTCTCATCTTCGCGGCCTATTGGGAGGCCCGCTTTATTACGGCCGTCCAAGCCAGCACCAGCCGCCGGTTATTTTCGCTCTATCTCTCGCAGCCGTGGTCGTTTCACCTGCAGCGAAACTCGGCCGAATTGATGCGGTCGATCAACGACGTGCAGGGGTTTGCCAACGTCTGCTCGACCGTGCTCATGACGCTGTCTGAGGGATTCGTCACGATCGGCCTGGTGGCGCTCCTGCTCTGGCTAGAGCCCACCGGCGCGATCTTGGTGGGGGGCGTTCTGGCCGCCGCGGCCTGGGCTTACAACTGGCTGACAAAGTCTCGCACCCGCCGCTGGGGCAACAGCCGCCTCAAACATGCCCAACTGCTTATGAAGGAGATGCAGCACGGCCTCGGTGGCGCAAAAGACGTAAAAATTCTCGGCTGCGAGCGGGAGTTTGTCGAACAGTTTTGGATTCATTCCGATGGCGTGGCCCGCATGGCGGCCCGCGAGTCGTTGATCCATCGGCTGCCGCGGCAGTGGTTTGAGCTGCTGGCCATCGTGGCGCTATTGCTGCTCGCGGCTGTGATGATTCGCCAGGAAAAGCCCGCGCAGGCGTTGATCCCGATGCTGGGCCTGTTTGCCACAGTGGCCTACCGACTGCTTCCCTCGAT
The DNA here is from genome assembly GCA_037129495.1 of Planctomycetota bacterium. Classification (GTDB taxonomy): domain Bacteria; phylum Planctomycetota; class Planctomycetia; order Pirellulales; family UBA1268; genus CAMCQY01. The sequence continues at coordinate 2,409 of JBAXUW010000161.1, forward strand.
CGATCGGATGACCACGTCGATCCAGCATCTGCACTTCCACAACGCGATGATCGCAAATCTTGGGGATGAACTGTCCCTCGAAAAAAACTTCCCGGCAGCCCAGCCCGCCAGGCCACTAGACTTTCGCGCTGCGATCGCCATCGAAGCGGTTTCTTTTAGCTATACCACCGGCCACGAGCCGGCGCTGCATGATGTGAATATCCGCATCCCGCACGACTCTTCGGTGGGCTTTGTGGGGGGCAGCGGCGCCGGCAAGAGCACGCTGATCGACATTATCCTTGGGCTGCTGCCGCCCACCGCGGGCTGTGTGAGCGTTGACGGCGTCGACATCCAAGGCAACCTCCGCGGCTGGCAGAATCTCGTCGGCTATGTCTCGCAGACGATTTACCTCTGCGACGATACGATCCGTCGGAACATCGCCTTTGGAGTGCCGGAAAAAGAGATCGACGATGCCGCCGTCCGCCGCGCGCTTGTATCGGCGCAGCTCGATGGGTTTGTGAATGGCCTACCGGAGGGCGTGCAGACCTTTGTCGGCGAACGGGGAGTCAGGCTCTCTGGCGGGCAGCGGCAGCGGATCGGCATCGCTCGGGCGCTCTACCGCGACCCGCAGGTGCTCGTGCTCGACGAGGCGACCAGTGCCCTCGACAGTGAAACCGAGCGGGAGGTGATGGCTGCCGTCAACTCGCTCCACGGCGCTAAGACGCTGATCATCGTGGCCCATCGGCTCTCGACCGTGGCGGAATGCGACCTGCTCTTTCGGCTGGAGGGCGGCCGGGTGATCCAGTCGGGAACGTTTGCCGAGGTCACCAACGAAGCCTCACCGGCCTAAGCCAGTCCGTGGGATACGTCTCTCTCGAGACGTCAGTCGCCCGGCCAGGCCAATCTGCCAAATTCTAAGTCGGGCCCAGCTCGCAATACCGCTTCTCTAAAACGTAACGGCTCACTCGGTTCACGGTCTCGGTGAGTTCGGGGGCTGCCGCTAAAAATTCCGATAAGACGCGGTCGGCAGTTTCGATGAGGTAATCATAAGCAATGGCATTTCGCAAGAGTCGCAATTCACGCCACCGCTCGGCAGACGCAATGAACCCACGGGCTTCCGCCCGCTGGAGCCGATCGAGCGGCGTGCCCTCGTCGATGAGTTCAATCTGATCAAGTGTGCGAAAGACCCGTTGCACCAGAAAGTCATTGAGCCGGGCGAACCGTGATGTCAGTGCCTCGCACGACTCCCGCTCTCCGACAGTTCATTGAGAGCCCAGCCGATCAGCAAAGTCGGCCACGCGGCCCCGGGATTCCTCCAGAACATCGGCTGCAGCACGCATCAGGGCGAGTTGGTCGCGCAGGAGTTGCGTCAGGTGTTCGACCATAATTCCACTCCTTGCTGCCGAGCGAGACACTCAAAGCCGTTGTTCTGAGCTCCGCTATCCAGCACGAGATCGATCCGCTGCTCGCCGAGTTCGTCTTCAAGCGCGAGCCGGAGTCTCTGCATGAGCAGATACTCGTCAACAGCCTGCCGCGGATCGAGTTCGATGAGGAGATCGATATCCCCGCCACGGCGGGCGGGATCGGCCCTCGATCCGAAGAGAGTAATCCGCCGCCAGCCGGCGTGGAGTTGCCCGCAGGCCCTGCTCACGGCGCGTCGAATCCCATCACGTTCATGCGGTGTGAGCCGGACATCCGCCGCAGTCAAGTGCATGGGTAAATTCAGAGTTGGTCTCATGTGCGGCTAGGAATGCATGGAAGGCGGGCATCACCGCGGTGCCAAATTATCCACTGCCACACCTACCCCTGCAATCGCGGACCTCAGCCGGGAAGGGCCCGCCCGGGTTTTCGGGCCGTAAAACTGGGCGTTTGCTGTGGCCGCAAGCTTGATAGAATTGAGGGCTTCCCTGAAAGTCCTCCAGCCAAAAGCCCCAGCCTCGCAAGGATCGCTCGCCCAGTGGCCACCAGTTCCGCTATTTCCAAAGTCCAGCAGAAGGCCATTCAGAAGGCCGACACCCTGATCGAAGCGCTGGGCTGGATCCGGAAGTTTCGCGACACCACCACTGTCATCAAACTCGGCGGCAGCGTTGTCGAACACCCTGATTCGCTCCGCCACCTGCTGCTCGACATTGTCTTTATGTCGACACTCGGCATGCGGGTGGTCGTTGTCCACGGCGGGGGCAAAGCGATCAGCCGCGCGATGGACTCGGCCGGCATTCAGCCGCGGTTTGTGCAGGGCCGGCGGTTTACAGACCAGGCCACGCTCAACATCGTTGAGAAGGTGCTCGCCACCGAACTCAACCACGAAGTGGTCGCCAAGATCGAGGAATACGGCGGCCGCGCAATGTCGCTCAACTTCCTCTCGACCAACGTCCTCTTCGGCGAGAAACTCTTGCTGCACGATGCCGATGGCCAGCCCGTCGACCTCGGCCATGTCGGCGAGGTAACACGCGTCGATCGGCTCACAATCGACAACCTCTCCTATGCCGGGCAGGTGCCGGTGATTCCGTCGATGGCAATCACGGACGCTGGCGAAAAGCTCAATGTCAACGCCGACACAGCAGCGACGGCCGTGGCCGCCGCCATCGGTGCCGAGAAACTCGTTGTGCTCAGCGATACTCCGGGCGTGCTCCGCGATGTCAACGATCCCGAGAGCCTGATCCATTCACTCACCGCCACCGAGGCCCGCCGACTCATAAGCGACGGCACGATCTCAGCCGGCATGATTCCGAAAATCGATGGCTGCCTCACCACCCTGGAACAGGGCGTGAAAAAGATCCACATCATCGACGGGCGGCTACGGCATTCGCTGCTGCTTGAGATCTACACCACCAGCGGTGTCGGCACAGAACTCATCCGCGACGATGTCGCAAACCCCTCCGCCCATGCCGCCCATGCCGTCCATGCCGCCCCGGCCGTGGCGGCCGCCGGCCGATAGTCCACGGAGTACACCATGGCCACGATCGACGCCTCCCCTCTTTCTACCGGCACCAAGACACAGGCTGTTATTGATGTCTTCAGCCGCTATGTCATCCCCAACTACAAGCGGTTTCCGATCTGCTTAGAGCGGGGCGCCGGCTCGACCGTCTGGGATATCGAAGGCAACGAATACCTCGACCTCTTTCCTGGCTGGGGCTGCAATTTGCTCGGTCACTGCCCGGAGCCGGTCGTGCAGGCGGTGCAGGAACAGGTCGCGAGGCTGATCCACGTGCCCAACACCTGGTATACCGAGCCGCAGGGCCGCTGGGCCCAGCTTCTCTCCGAGCGATCGTTTGGCGGTCAGGCCTTCTTCTGCAACTCCGGCACCGAGGCCAACGAGGCGGCGATCAAACTCGTGCGGCTCCGCACAGACGGCAAGCGCTACAAAATCATCACGTTTCAGGGGGGCTTCCATGGCCGCACGATGGGGAGCGTCTCGGCGACAGCGCAGCCGAAATACCACGAGGGCCTCGGCCCGATGGTGGCGGGCTTTCAATACGCTCCACACGGCGACTTAACCGCAGTTGAAAAACTCATCGACGATCAGACCGGCGGCATCATGGTGGAATCGATCTTGGGCGAAGGCGGTATCGTGCCCCCGCCCCCGGGCTTCCTTGAGGGGCTGCGGCGGATTGCCGACGAGCGGGATCTGCTCCTCGTGTTTGACGAGGTTCAGTCTGGCTGCGGCCGGACAGGCAAATGGTTTGGCTATCAGCATTTCGGCGCGACTCCCGATGTAATGACGCTCTCCAAGAGCCTCTGTGCTGGCATCGCGGGGGGCGCCATGCTGACCACCGTCGAACTCGCAAAGCACCTGCGGCCCGGCATGCACGCCGCCACGTTTGGTGGCAACCCGATCGCAGCCGTCGCTGGTATCGCGGCGATTGAGATGATCGAGCGGGAACATCTGCTGGATCATGTCGATCGCACCGCCGATATTTTCCGCGCGCGGCTGGAGGAGCTCAAGGCTCGCTGCGACGTGATTCGGGACGTGCGGGTATTTGGCATGATGATTGGCATCGAACTTTCGATCGACGGAGCGGCCGTTGTGCAGGCGTGCCTCGAGAAAAACCTGCTCGTCAACTGCACGCAGGGGCGGGTGATCCGTCTTCTGCCGGCGATGACGCTCTCGGCCGCTGAGGTTCACGAGGGCTGCGATCGGCTTTCCGACGCGATCATCGAGGTCGCCGCGCGTTCCTAGCAATCTGCCGGTTTTCACGGCCTCCCTCAGCCCTGTTTTTGTGTTTTTGAATGACTGTTGGTTTCATGCGACATCTGCTTGTTCCTGAAGATCTGACCGCCCCCGAGATTGAGGCCGTATTTGCGGTCTCTCGCGATCTCGAGGAGAAATACGCCGCCGGTCGCCGCGACGCGCTCTTGCCGGGTCGCACGCTCGCGCTTGTCTTCGAAAAGCCGAGCCTGCGAACGCGGGTCAGCTTTGAGGCGGCGATGGTGCATCTCGGCGGCTCGAGCATCTTCTTGGGCGCGGATGCCGGCTTTTCAACCTCACGTGAGAGCATCGCCGATTTCGGCCGCGTGCTCAGTGAGTATGTCGACGTGATCGTCTGCCGATCAAAGTCTCATGCTTCGATTGAGCAATTGGCCGCAGCGGCGAGCGTGCCGGTGATCAACGGTCTTTCCGACTACTGCCATCCCTGCCAGGCGTTGGCCGATATCTACACCCTCAGGCAACACGTCGGCCGCGTGGCGGGCCACACGCTCACGTTTGTCGGCGACGGCAACAACATGGCCCGGTCACTGGCGGTGCTCTGCGGCCTGCTGGGCATCCGGTTTGTGCTGGCGGCGCCTCCGGCGTATCAGTTTGACGAGTCATTCCGCCACCATCTGCGGTCGATCCTGCCGACAGCCGACGTTGAGGAGACGACCGATCCTGTGGCGGCGGTGGAAGGTGCGGCCGTCGTTTATACAGACGTCTGGACGAGCATGGGTCAGGAGCAGGAGCGGGAAAAGCGGCTGGCAATTCTACGGCCGTATCAGGTGAACGAGGCTCTGATGAAGCACTGTCCGAATGCTCTTTTCATGCACTGCCTGCCGGCGCGGCGGGGAGAGGAGGTGACCGACGGCGTCATCGACGGCCCGCAGAGCGTGGTGGTAGAGGAGGCGGCCAACCGCATGCACGTGCAGAAGGGTCTGCTGGCCTGGCTCTTGGGCCCACAGAAGTAACCGGGCCCGTCCCCCCGTCTTCGCTTTGTCTTAAGTCTTAAGAGGACAAGTTGGAAAACTTATCCCACA